>NZ_AP026763.1:1838029-2144367 GCF_026000435.1 Vibrio sp. STUT-A11
GATTCGCACACTATCCCCATCATCTAGGTTGTTAGACGGGACGAACACAATTTGGTTATCGACTATCAAAACCTGTCCTTGACTTGGGTCGACCACTGCGTCAGCAAGCATTAATGTCTCACCATTACCGCCACTCGTATCATTGGATAATACGTCAACAAGAACTGGAGTTCCTTCAGGCGTAGACGCGATATCATCAATTGCCTGAACAGAGTTCGGTTCGAGCTCAAACGTGACGGTTTCTGCCACTTTATCCCCATCTAAATCGGTTAACACATAATCAAAATCAAACTGTGTTTCGGTTGTGATAGAAGAGGCAAAGAACGTATATTCACCGGTGTTGAGATCAAGAACCAAAGAGTTTTTCTCATCCATGACAAATGTTACGCGATTCTCAACATTGTCGACTATCGTGGTGACACCAGTACTGTTTGAGGAGTCATCTACGGTAATCGTCGTACCATCAAATGTAACTGTGATACCAGTAGAGCCTCCATAGTTAACCGAAGCCACATAACCACCATCCGCGCCAAATAATGACGAACTAGCACCGACCGCATCGGTGCCTAGCACACCAGTGATTGGAGCGACAATCGATTGGATCAGTACCGCAGGCAAGGTACTAATATCCTCTACAACAACAGGGTCTATTTGTTTTCCTACCTCTCTGGTGGCATCGTAAGCGACGGGTTCCAAGTATTCGGTAGATGTGCCAGTACCAACGCCATACGCCAGTGCTGTTACATCATGTTTTTCGAGCTGTGATTCCCACTCTCCTTGTTCCACTGAGTTAATTTGTCCAGTACTTGGGTTAGGCGCACCATCAGATAAGAAATAGCTGACATTATTGGCGTTTTCAATCACCTCAGCATTCCCCCAGATTGCATCGTCCCCAGCCAAACGTACTGCATCATCGTAGTCAGTATTGCCGTCAGCAGTTAAACCGTTAATCAGTGCTATAGCTTGATCAATGTCCATCCATATCGAGGCCAAATCATTTGGTAACGAATTATCTGCCGATAAAATGCCGTTTTCTGTGAGTATATTGGCGTTACTATCAAAGAGCGTGATTTGCACTTTGGTTTCACCAAGTAGTTGATATTCAAGTAACAAGGCAATCGCAGCACTTTTCAGTACATCTAGCCGTGAAGTCTCGACATTATTATAAGAACCCGTGACAGAATCTCGGTTCATTGAGCCGGATACGTCTAGCACAAGCTGTACATTTGTCCCGTTGGTTTGCGTTGCGTTGACATTTTCAACCACGGCTTCTGCATAAGGTGAGTCATCTTCAATAACGATGTTGAGGCTTTCAGTTGTGGTTGTTTGACCATCACTAACGGAAATACCCAGATCGAAGCTGATGATGTCTTCCTGATCATTTTGCGGATGATCCAGTGGTTTATGCAAAGTTACGGTGTAATCCCATGTACCTTGCCCGGAGTTTGATGGTTCAGTTAACACAACGGTAGCAACAACATCCGATGCTTCTGGCCCTGTTGAACCCGTAAGCGTTTGTGTACTGTTATCCCATACCCAACTCACCACTTCTCCTCCTGAGGTAAGCGTGCTTGGGGCAGAAAGAACAACGGAGACGTCGGCCGTATCTGGATCTGCAACAGTAAATGAACCGGTAAAGCTAGCTGAATTTGTCGTATCAGTGGCTGGAACCGTATTCGGTTTATTATCAGGGTTAGCGAACGAAAGCCCTTCTTCTGAAACAACCGCATTAATAATATTAGAAATCGAAGGCGGAGTATCGTCGTCCACAATCGTTGTCGCCGCAGAATCGTCGCCTTGCACTGGCTCTATGCCTTCCACACTCACACTGAATTCTTCCGGACCTTCGTAGACCTCATCCGGCTCAGTTTGAATACGCAGCGCTAAGTCCGTCTGATTCGCATAAATGGTCACCACACCATCAGGCGGAACCACTTTCCAGCTGTTATCCTGCACGTCCAAGTATTCAAGGTTGCCTAAATCATCCGCTTCGGTGTCGACATGATTAAGTTGAAGCTTCACTTGCACATCAACGTCTGATTTGTGGCTCAGCGTCACCGTAAACTCGGCAATGTTACCTTCATCCACAAGATCATCACCTTCAATCGAGACCGTTGGACGGTCATCATCGATTAAAGTGCCATCATCCACAATCGTTGTCGCCGCAGAATCGTCGCCTTGTACTGGCTCTATGCCTTCCACACTCACACTGAATTCTTCCGGACCTTCGTAGACCTCATCCGGCTCAGTTTGGATACGCAGCGCTAAGTCCGTCTGATTCGCATAAATGGTCACCACACCATCAGGCGGAATCACTTTCCAGCTGTTATCCTGCACGTCCAAGTATTCAAGGTTGCCTAAATCATCCGCTTCGGTGTCGACATGATTAAGTTGAAGCTTCACTTGCACATCAACGTCTGATTTGTGGCTCAGCGTCACCGTAAACTCGGCAATGTTACCTTCATCCACAAGATCATCACCTTCAATCGAGACCGTTGGACGGTCATCATCGATTAAAGTGCCATCATCCACAATCGTTGTCGCCGCAGAATCGTCGCCTTGTACTGGCTCTATGCCTTCCACACTCACACTGAATTCTTCCGGACCTTCGTAGACCTCATCCGGCTCAGTTTGGATACGCAGCGCTAAGTCCGTCTGATTCGCATAAATGGTCACCACACCATCAGGCGGAACCACTTTCCAGCTGTTATCCTGCACGTCCAAGTATTCAAGGTTGCCTAAGTCATCGGCTTCGGTGTCTATGTGCTCCAGCGTAAGCTTAACTTGCACATCGTCTTCCGACTCATGGCTCAACGTTACCGTAAACTCGGCGACATTACCTTCATCCACTATACCGCCGCCCTCAATCGAAACCGTTGGGCGGTCGTCATCTGTAAGGGTGCCATCGTCCACAATCGTCGCTGTCGCAGCATCTTCACCTTGCACAGGATCTAAACCGGTCACACTGACACTGAACGCTTCTGGACCTTCGTAGACCTCATCCGGCTCAGTCTGAATACGCAGCGCTAAGTCCGTCTGATTCGCATAAATGGTCACCACACCATCAGGCGGAACCACTTTCCAGCTGTTATCAGCCACGTCTAAGTATTCAAGGTTGCCTAAGTCATCGGCTTCGGTGTCTATGTGCTCCAGCGTAAGCTTAACTTGCACATCGTCTTCCGACTCATGGCTCAACGTTACCGTAAACTCGGCGACATTACCTTCATCCACTATACCGCCGCCCTCAATCGAAACCGTTGGGCGGTCGTCATCTGTAAGGGTGCCATCGTCCACAATCGTCGCTGTCGCAGCATCTTCACCTTGCACAGGATCTAAACCGGTCACACTGACACTGAACGCTTCTGGACCTTCGTAGACCTCATCCGGCTCAGTTTGAATACGCAGCGCTAAGTCCGTCTGATTCGCATAAATGGTCACCACACCATCAGGCGGAACCACTTTCCAGCTGTTATCCTGCACGTCCAAGTATTCAAGGTTGCCTAAATCATCCGCTTCGGTGTCGACATGATTAAGTTGAAGCTTCACTTGCACATCAACGTCTGATTTGTGGCTCAGCGTCACCGTAAACTCGGCAATGTTACCTTCATCCACAAGATCATCACCTTCAATCGAGACCGTTGGACGGTCATCATCGATTAAAGTGCCATCATCCACAATCGTTGTCGCCGCAGAATCGTCGCCTTGTACTGGCTCTATGCCTTCCACACTCACACTGAATTCTTCCGGACCTTCGTAGACCTCATCCGGCTCAGTTTGGATACGCAGCGCTAAGTCCGTCTGATTCGCATAAATGGTCACCACACCATCAGGCGGAACCACTTTCCAGCTGTTATCCTGCACGTCCAAGTATTCAAGGTTGCCTAAGTCATCGGCTTCGGTGTCTACGTGCTCCAGCGTAAGCTTAACTTGCACATCGTCTTCCGACTCATGGCTCAACGTTACCGTAAACTCGGCGACATTACCTTCATCCACTATACCGCCGCCCTCAATCGAAACCGTTGGGCGGTCGTCATCTGTAAGGGTGCCATCGTCCACAATCGTCGCTGTCGCAGCATCTTCACCTTGCACAGGATCTAAACCGGTCACACTGACACTGAACGCTTCTGGACCTTCGTAGACCTCATCCGGCTCAGTCTGAATACGCAGCGCTATTTCTGTCTCTCCTGCTCCAACGGTCACCACTCCGTCATTCGGAACAACTTTCCAGCTGTTATCAGCCACGTCTAAGTATTCAAGGTTGCCTAAGTCATCGGCTTCGGTGTCTACGTGCTCCAGCGTAAGCTTAACTTGCACATCGTCTTCCGACTCATGGCTCAACGTTACCGTAAACTCGGCGACATTACCTTCATCCACTATACCGCCGCCCTCAATCGAAACCGTTGGGCGGTCGTCATCTGTAAGGGTTCCATCGTCCACGATGGTTGCTTGTCCCGTATCTTCACCCTGAACTGCGTCTAAACCAGTGACGGTAACGCTGAAATCTTCCGGTCCCTCGTACACATCATCAGGCGTGGTTTCAACGCGTACATCAAACTCAGTCATGCCCGCTGGCACGGTAACAATGCCATCCTCCGGTACACTCACCCAGCCTGAACCAGTGTTGTATTCCAAGGTGCCAAGATCATCCGCTTCAGTGTCTCCTGGATTTAACGCCAGTTGCACCTGTACGGTGTCTTTCGACGCATTGCTTAGCGTCACGGTAAAAGTGGCCGTGCTGCCTTCATCAACGTTGCCCACATCGGAAATCGACACAATTGGTCGATCATCTAAAACAGTCGCAACGCCCGAAACCGGCGTTGATTGGTTTTCGGTAGTACCGGTCAAGGTAAAGGTTTCTGGGCCTTCATAAACATCATTACTTAGAGTATCCAAGCTCACGGTGAATGACTGCTCTCCGATTGGGAGAGAAATGGTAAACGTGCCGTCGTCATTGACCTCAACTTCCTGAGTCGTTCCATCTGACAACGTAACGAGTACCGTTGAATTTACGTAGTCAGTGCCCTCTTCTCCAGCAGAACCGCCGACCGCGGAGCCATCGTCCAATGACAATTCAATGTTAGTTATTTCTTCGGTTGGCTGATCTAAAGTGACTTCAAAAGTAACCTGCTCGCCTTCGTTAACGGTAGGGCTAGATATATCTTGAGCGACCACCTTCGCTGGGGTTGGAGTATCGGTTGGTTCTGGCGTTTGAGGTTGGAAGATATCAAACAGGGTCTGAAGCTGTGTACTCGAGAATCCAGTTCCGCTTATCCCAACTGTCTCAAAGTTAGTGCTGGCTAATGTCTCAGCGCCAGTTCGGTTAATCGCCCCAGTTGTTTGAGGGCTAGAGCCATTCGCTTCACCAGCTGCGGTATCAAACTCTTCTCCTAGTTGAGTCGGGTCCTGTCCTTGTGCTATTGCTTCTATCAGGTCGGTAATATCATCCGTTACATTGATCGAGCTACCTTGCGGAGTGACTTGCTCAACAACCAGCTCAGAAGTATCTGAAATTTCTTCGATTATTAATTCACCAGGCTTTGGGGACTCTCCTTCTGCAAGGGTCCTTACATTTCCATCAAGCCCGATCACCACTATGTTGCCCACTAAAGCGCTCAAAGTTACTCGATCCATACCTACCTCGCCCCAATTCAAACTATTCCAAAAGTTTGTCACCTTTTAATTTACGACTATAGTTTAGTCAAAATCCGCATATTTTCGTTATAACTTTAATACTTATGGTGCTTTCGTGATCTATTTCGTGATCTGAGAGTCGAGGTTTTAAAAAGCGGGTAACAATGGGCCCGACTGATTCCTATCGCGTTGAAAAAATAAATCATTTTACTTGATTTTGCATAGTGGCCAGCCAAGCAACTTCAAACCTATGTGCTAAAGTTTATATAAGTGCATCCGTGGATTTTTTAAGTAAAAGCCTCGGTTTAACAGAAGGTTGATCTATTCCCAACTCAAACCCTGTTAATTGTGGCGACCCGTCTCATAACTGAGATACAACAACAAAAAGCAACACGATTTTTAGGAGAACTACCGTGAAATGGAACCGACTCACATACGCCTGTTGTTGCAGCTTAATCGTGTCTATACCCGTTTTCGGTCAAACGCTAGAGCAAGCAGTGACATTGACGTTACAAAATAACCCAGATATAAAAAGTGCATTCAACGAGTTTACGAGTAAGCGCTACATAAATGACGCATCTACGGGCGCTTATCTTCCATCCATTGACTTAGATGCTGGGATTGGTTACGAAGGCCTAGACCCGTCAGATGAGGTATCTCGAGGAGATACAGATTACACCAGAAAAGAAGCGTCAATCACCTTGACTCAATTGATATGGGACGGTAGTGCTACGCTGAATGATATTGATAGAACGGCTGCTGATGCAGAGTCGGTACGATTCCAACTATTAGCTGATGCGTCAGACAAAGCGTTAGAGGTCGCAAAAGTATATTTAGATTCCGTGAAAGCTTACGAGGTATTGAAACTCTCAGAGGATAACCTCGCGGTTCACAAAGACATCTATTCAGACATTTCAAAGCGTGTAAAATCTGGCATCGGTTCAACAGCAGATTTAACTCAGGTTGAAGCTCGTATTGCGAAAGCACACGGCAACCTTGCTGCCGCACAAAACAACCTCTACGACACCCATACGATGTTTACCCGCCTAGTTGGCCAAACACCACAAGGGCTAATTTTTCCACGAGCAGACGAAAACTTTCTCCCTTACACTGTGGGAGAGGCTATAGATACAGCGTATGAATTCCATCCTGTTATTCAAGTTGCTCTCGCGGATGTCGACTCAGCCAAGTTCCAGTACAAGCAATCAAAAGGCGTATTCTACCCAACGATTTCGATAGAAGCATCGCAAGCTTGGAGAGATGACGCTGATGGTCTTAAAGGACGAAGTGACGAAACCTTAGCCATGCTTCGACTTCGCTATAACTTGTTTAATGGTGGAAGCGATTCCGCAAACGCAGATAGTTACGCCTACCAACTCAATAAAGCCAAAGATTTACGTGAAAGCGCCTACAGAAATGTAGAAGAAGGCTTAAAGCTGTCATGGACAGCGCTGGATTTAACACTCCAACAAAAAGAGTTCTTGTCGGATCACGTAGACTCTGCGTCTGAAACCGTGATTGCTTACGAAAAGCAATACAAAATCGGTCAACGAACTCTGCTCGATGTATTAAATACACAAAACGAGCTGTTTGAAGCGCGCAAAGACTACCTAGACGCGAAATATGCTGAGCAGTTCGCAAAGTATAGAGTGATGAACGCAACTGGCCAACTTCTCAGTGCATTGAGAGTTAGCGTACCACAAGAATGGCTAGATAAAGTGGAGTACTAATTATGAAATACATAACTATTATTGCACTGTCGTTTGTCGTGGCTGCATGTAGTTCTTCTCCTGATGAAAACGGTGACGAATATGAATACATGGATACACCTATCGCTGAGCAAAGCGCCGACCACCTTGATGATGATAGCGATGGTGTGATCAACGAAAGAGATCTATGCCCTGGCACACCAGAAGGAGCCGATATAGACAACGATGGCTGTGGCATGTACGAAAGCACCTCAAAGAAAATGCAGCTTCGTGTGTTGTTCGCCAATGATTCAGATAAGATCAACCCAGTGTTTGCGCAACAAATTCTCCAACTGTCTAACTTCTTGAAAGAGTACCCTGAAACCTCTATTGAAATTCAGGGATACGCAAGCCGAACTGGTACCGCAGAGCATAACCTGGACCTTTCCAAACGACGTGCTAATAACGTGAGAAGTGAGCTACTCCGAAACGGAATTAGTCCGGGAAGAGTCACTATTGTCGGGTATGGCGATACCGTTCTGGCAACAAGTGGCACCGATGCAGTGAGCCATGCTCAAAATCGACGTGTGACAGCAACGGTGATCGGTTATAAAGGTGCGGTCAAACAAGAGTGGACTGTCTTTACTACGCTACCAAAAAATTAACCACATTCCTTCCTTATTATTGTCAGTCTTAAATCGTAAAAAGGAGCTTCGGCTCCTTTTTTAGCAAGGATGCAAAGCCGTATTATGCTTTAGGAATCGGTCCTTTAGTGTTAACCTAGCTTCGTCATAACAATGAGAGTTTTGAAATGAGCAAACTTACATCAGATATCCAAGAAAACCTTGACCTTTTCGTGTCCGAAACTAAAGAAAACCAGCTAGTTTGGGGGTTGCGTAACGAAGAAGGTTGGCTATCCTGCGATTCGACTGAATTCGAAAATAGTGAAGTTATGCCTTTTTGGTCATCGAAAGAAGATGCAGAGACACATAACGTTGAAGAGTGGGCTGACTTTGAGGTCCTGGAAATTCCTTTGGATATTTTTGTAGAAGATTGGCTTCTTACTCTTGCTGAAGATGGTGTTCTTGTTGGCACTAACTGGAACGCACAGTTAGAAGGTAAAGAAATGGAGCCACAAGATCTAGCCAAACTTTATGTAGACTAATTGATGAGACCTCAGCTCACAAAGCTGGGGTCTTTTAGTTTCCTACTTTTACAACTTTTACTCCGAATATCGACGAAGCGCATAGTTTTTGTCACTCTTTTCGCCTTTACATACTTCACTGATTCATACAACTTATTAGATAATGAGTATTCTATCCATACAAAAATAATATCGATAACACCATAATATGCGCACGCTGTATCTCCTGCTCTGCCTCTTGCTTTTTTGTAGTCCGGCCTATAGTCACCCTCACTACAGCCAACAAAATCAGAACGTTACTCAATGGCATTCGGTTTACCAGGCCACATTAAAAACCAACGCGAATTCTGCCCTCACACTACTTCAAAGCCGTTATCACTCCGCAAAATATGACAGTGAGAAGCTATATGTGAGTGGATTGATTTATGAGTACATGGATAACATTCAACAACCCTACTATGGAAATAGTCAGAGTCTCAACAATGAGTTTGCCAGCCTTGAGTCAGAGTACATCCTCGCTTTAAATGAGAGAAAACAAGGCAGTTATGATGCGTCTGTAAAGAGCTTTATTTCGCTAAGAAATAAGATGAAACAGAGCACTAACATCGAGGGAGAAGCCCTGATGAACTACCAACTCTGTTACACTTTGAATCAGCAAGGCCGTTACCATAAGGCACACTTTTTCTGTTCCTCTTTGGAGAGTCATCTTGATAATGAACATCAGGAGAGTTTTCCAAAAGACCTCTCACTACGCATCATCGCCAATAACTACAACTTTCGTGGCGATTATGAAAAGTCAATAAGTGTATATCGCCGCCTGCTCGCGAATATGCCCTATCAGAGCGACCCGTCTGGAGTCTATAACGACGTAGGTAATTTGTTGGCAGAGCTCGGACAATTTGAACAATCAGAGCAGTACCTGGTACAAGCGCTGCTAGCGCGTCAGCAAGATGGGACTCCAGTACAAGTCGCACAGGTCGAGCACAGCCTGGCGGCCATGTATGCCAAATCTAAACAATTTGATAAAGCGATTACACACTATAAGAACTCACTCATTATTCTTGAGCAGGTTGAGTATCCATATGGACAAGGGTTAGTTTATCTGGGTCTTTCGGCCGCGGAAGTTGAATCAGACAATGTGGAAGAGGCGCTAAAGTACATTAATCAAGCCTTAGGACTTGGTGAACGGTACGAAAACAACCACCTTCAAACCGAAGCACACTTAGCTGCAGGTTTTACCTACCTGAAAAGTTTGGAGGCAGAAACTGCAATTGAACACGCTAACTCAGCGCTAAGATTATCGACCGACAACTCGCACCCATTGCTACAAGCAAAGGCGCAACTGCTGCTTTCTAAGGCCTATCAGCTGCTACAAAACTATCAAACGGCACTGACTCATTACGAAGTATATTCGACACTAGAATTAGCCAACCGAGATTCAAAAAACATCAAAGCGATGGAAGCGCTCAATCTCTCCAAAAATGAGTATGAGTACGACCTTAAACTCGATCGATTAAACACTGAACGCAATCTAAAACAAAGTGAATTTGAGAAACTTACAGAACAAAAAATTATCTATAACATTATTGTTTTCTGTTTGGTGCTTTTACTGGTTCTGACACTTATATTACAGCGACAGGCTCGGAAAAAAGCGCGTTTGGATGGTTTAACCCGCTCCTTGAATCGTACAATCAGTATTGAAACGATTATGAAGCAGACAACGAAAACAAATGGAGAATTACAGTACGTCCTCGCGCTGATTGATTTAGATAACTTTAAGTCAATAAACGATATTTACGGACATCCGACAGGAGACTTAGTACTCAAGCAGGTTTGTCAGAAACTCAACGCTAAGTTAAACAAAGATGAATTCATTGGGCGATTAAGTGGTGAAGAGTTTGTTCTACTGCTCAAGAATGTTGATGAAATAGATGTCCCATTCCGAGTTCAGAGCCTACACAAAACGATTTCAGAGCTACGAATCAAAACAGAAAAAAACGAAGAAGTCGGTGTGACAGCAAGCTTGGCTTATCTCGCAACATCAAATCCGTTAACTCATTTTGATGAACTTTACTCGATTTTAGACCAAGCGCTATCTTGGGCAAAAAAAAGTGGCAGCAATGTATTTGTCGATGCTTACGACGTACCTGCTAATCTGAGTAAGGGGTAATGCCAGTAACACTGGAGTTACCCCTTAAGTATCAAGCTTCTGTATTTTGTTTTTCAACCAGCGATTGCATAACCGCATTTTTTTTATTCAGGTAGTCCTCTAAACCTGCTTTACGCAAATCACACGAAGGACAATCACCACAGCCATCGCCAATGATGCCGTTGTAACAAGTAAGTGTATTTTCACGAACCAGTTGCAGCGCATCATACTGGTCAGCCAGCGCCCAAGTTTCCGCTTTGTTCAGCCACATCAATGGCGTTTTAATGGTCAACTCACGATCCATACCTTTTACCAAAGCGGCATTCATTGCTTTAACAAAATCATCACGACAGTCAGGGTAACCACTAAAGTCGGTTTCACACACGCCAGTGATAACCGTCTCTGCGCCAATCTGATAGGCATAAATGCCCGCTAGTGTTAAAAACAGAATGTTGCGCCCAGGAACGAACGAGTTCGGCAGACCATTTTCTTGCAGTTCATGTGAGACTGGAATGTCATCACGAGTCAGAGAGCTGATAGCCAGTTCGTTTAATAAGCTCACATCCATCACTTTATGCGCTGCAACACCCAAGTCTTTCGCTACCTGCTGAGCTACCTCGATCTCGAGTTTGTGACGCTGACCATAGTCAAAAGTGATCGCATGTACTTCATCAAATTCTTTCAGTGCCTGAACAAGACAGGTAGTCGAATCCTGCCCTCCACTAAAAACAACGACGGCTTTTTTCATGTTACTCTCCGAGCTTAAGCAATACTTAGGTATTTATGAGTTTGAATCGACAAACGCCAATTGCGAGCAACACAGGTATCAATACACAATTGCGTCGCGCGAGGCTTCTGGCTGATCGGCTGTAGAGCAATGATCGTCTGCGGCGTAATTTCAGCAGACGCTAAAAGCTCATCAAGATGGTCGATATCTTTCTGAGTCCCTACCGGATGCTTGATTTCATTCGCTCTTTCCAATGCACTTTTCAACACGGGTAATTTGCCTTTCATTGCCACTTTTGGTGACACGGTCACCCAAGTTTTGTCTGTCGTCACGACTTCTGACGTACCGCTGGTTTCAATTTGGCACTGACACCCCATATCTTCAAACGCTTGTGCCAACGGACGCAAATCGTAAATACACGGCTCACCACCAGTAATAACGATATGCTTTGCATTGAAATCTTGCTTTTTATATTGCTCTACGATGTCTTCTGCCGTTGCTACACACCATGTTGGAGAATCTTCCGTCTTCACCAGAATATCACCAATCGAACGTTGGTCCTCTTCTGCCGCATCCCAGGTCTGTTTCGTGTCACACCATGAACACCCAACCGGACATTCTTGAAGACGAACAAAAACAGCAGGAACGCCAGTAAAGACCCCTTCTCCTTGGATGGTTTCAAACATCTCATTTAGCTTATACAACGTAGAACTCACTCACTCATAATACTTCGAGGCGAAGACCTTAATGGAGAGCTGTGCCTAGGTCAATTCAAACCAAAAATTAATTGTTAAAATAGACCATTTTGTAGTTTCATAGGCAGGACACGTTTTTAGTGGTTGTTAATAAAAAGTTGTTAATAAAATCACGCCGCAACTTTGAATTTTTAAGGTAAGTAATATGTATAAACTGATCGCCCTGGACATGGACGGTACGTTGTTAAACAGCGAAAAAGCAATTTCAGATGAGAACAAACAAGCGATCGCCAAAGCTCGAGAAGCAGGCGTAACCGTTGTTCTGGCCTCTGGTCGTCCAATCGATGGCATGCAAGATAAGTTAGATGAACTGGACATTCGTTCAGACAAAGATTTCGTTCTCTACTATAACGGCTCAATGGTCAAAAACATTGGTACCAATGAAATCATCCACCAGCAAATCATTGATGGTAAAGCGGCGAAGTTGGTCGCTCGAAAAGCAAAAGAACTCGGAGCCTACGTACACGCATTTAGTCAGGTTCACGGCCTGATCACTAACGAAAACAATCCTTACACCGATATTGAAGCAAACATTAACGGCCTTAATGTCACCGAGATGTGCTTTGAATCCCTGGAAGATGACCACCCTATTATCAAAGCCATGATGGTTGCAGAGCCAAGCAAACTTACTGAAGTTATCGCTGCACTACCGTCTGAATTGCGAGAGACCTTTACTGTCGTGCAAAGTGCTGCATTCTTCCTAGAATTTCTAAACCCATTGAGCAATAAAGGCATTGGCATCGCTGCGATTGCTGAGCACTTGTCTATTAAACCAGAAGAAGTGATTTGTATGGGTGACGCAGAAAACGACCATCATATGTTGGAATTCGCGGGCTTAGGCATCGCGATGGAAAACGCCATGGAAGAAACCAAAAAGATCGCCGACTACATTACGGCAAGTAACGATGACCATGGTGTCGCCAGAGCGATCGAAAAGTTTGTTCTGAACGCTTAATTATCTCAATAAGCAAAGCACCAACCAAAGGCTTAAGCAATAAACGGTACCCGACTAAGAGTAGTACAAGTCACTTAACCGCTCTTAGAGGGTCATTCCAGCGAGCCTCAGCGAGACTAGGAATCTAGTATCAGCGCGCTGAGAATATAGAGAAATACCTCCGAGAACAAAGTGCTCTGATGGAAGATCCTGAATCACGCTCCTTCGTCGCTTTTCAGGATGACGGTAGACTGGAATATTCTGCTTACTGTTAAGTAAACGGCAACCTACTAAGGGTGCCGTTTTAACCTTGTAATGCCCATAGTAGTTGATAACGCAGACCTACTCTGATTTCTGAGGCCATTGAATACATAGCGGCCGGCTTTTCCTCTGAAAACACAAGCGATGGCGCTGTATTTCTATTCTCTTTCTGAAATAAACTTACTCGCCTCTTTTTGACTATTACCCCTTTTAAATGAGCAAAATCCTACATACTTACAGCCATTTAGTTCATGTTTGAGTTCTGAAGCCTTCTCTATACTGTCTTAAATAATTTATCACGAGGCTATGTGAATGACGGACTACGAAAAAATGGTGGCTGGGGAGCCGTACTTAATTAACGACCCTGAACTAGTAGAAATACGCTATCAAACCAGAGATAAAACGGATCACTTCAACCAACTCAGCTCGCGCCAGACAGAAGAAAAAACACAGGTTATCAAAAGTATCTTTAAGCACGTGGGAGAAAACGTGCATATAGAGAAAGGCGTAAGAATTGACTACGGTATCAATACAAGTCTTGGAAACAACGTTTTTATTAACTATAACTTTGTGCTGTTAGATTGCAGTCCAACGACGATTGGTGACAACGTTTTTATTGCGCCCAACGTGCAACTTTATACCGCCATTCACCCGCTAGACCCTCGTGAACGCAAAGAACACATTGGACAAGCACGGCCAATTACCATAGAGGATGACGTTTGGATTGGTGGTGGTTGTATTATTCTGCCTGGGGTGACAATAGGAAAAGGCAGTACAATCGGTGCAGGTAGCGTGGTAAACAAATCTATCCCAGCAAACAGTGTGGCGGTAGGCAATCCATGCAAAGTAGTTCGCTCACTCGAATTTGTAGGGTAAGCGTATAACTAGGATAACCATGATTTAGGGGAGCCTCGGTTCGCCATGCGAGGCTTGCTTTATCTATAAATCCGTTTAGTGTACACCATGGTATTACGGAGTTGACCTAATGTTTGTTATGCTCGTAGCCATTTATACATAACTAAACTGTCCACATACCCCAAACGACCATGTCTGTAGGCTTTAGGTATCGTACCTATTATACTGAAGCCAAGTTTTTGCCACAGCTCAACCGCGACTTCATTCGTCGAAACAACGCTATTGAATTGCATCGCTTCAAAACCAAATTCTTCTGCCATCTGTTGCGAATGCTCGCACATTTTCCGAGCGATACCTTTTCCTCTTGCCTCACTTGCAACCATATAACCACAATTACAAATGTGATTGCTTGGCCCCATTGCATTAGGCTTCAGGTAATAGGTCCCTAACACTACTTCGTTTTCCACATAAACGTACGATTTCAACGGAACTTCACACCAGATATGGTACGCCTCTTCCTGCGTCATTTCTGGGTCAAACGCATAGGTTTCCTGAGCGCGAATAACGGCTGAAAAGGTTGGCCAAAATAACTCAAAATCAACCTTGGTTGTTTCCCTGAACATTCAATTTCCTCTCGAACATAATACTTAGCGAAGACGTACGCGACGCAATATCAAACCTTTATATACCTTTCGGTAGAGTGAACAACCGGCTAGCAATAAACACGGAGTATACCAAGACATTGAGGTTACACTATATTTAAATGCCAGGCATTGGTAGTCTGTCTTAAACGCTTGCCATGATGCATTACTCGTAGTTTCGCTTACACCAGTTTTCCCAGTTGTTTTCACCCAATCTCTTTCTAACCTTGTTAATTCTAAATATGGTGATAAGTCCCATTAAAATACCAAACAAGGCGAAGCCAATAAGATAGACCCTCCAATGTTCAGGCTGTTTATGCCAAGAGAATGTCCACATGAACGCTCCCCATAGTGGCCCCAAAAGTAAGCTATACATTAAAAATACTTTTACAAGCGACTGGAATACTAGTGGCTTTTTCGAGAGATCTCTGTATTTTGACCAAGCAAATATTGTTGGTTTAGTTAAGTCCACGGGAACACCTTTTTCAATCAAGTGCAACCGGATGAATTCTGCCTTTTCCATACCCCCCCACTAACTATATGCCATTGGAATTTTAAGGCCATCACGCAATTCGCCTGAAAGGATAATCTAGATGTTACGACAGACTTCAAAATTTGATTATTTCATCGCTGCATAAAGGGGGGAGCAACGCAGGGATAAAAATATGGGCTTTCGTGAACCACCGGACTCAATATCAGCAATTCTCTTCATGGTGCTCTGTAGTCTTCATCCAGACATATCAACTCGTATAAGGTGAACTCGTCCACGACAGGACAGAATCGCTGGCTTGCTTTTGGGGATCTTGGCAATACGAGAGCATTTCTTTATACGATACTGGCTTGCTGTACAGATAGCCTTGGTAAAAATCAATGTCGTTTTGTGCTATAGAATTTAGTTGATCTTGTGATTCAATACCCTCTGCGATCACTTTGGTACCGATCGTATGAGCCATCTTAGTCACCGCAGAGACTATGCTTTGTTCTTTTTCATGCAGACTAATGTTATCAATGTATGATTTGTCGATTTTTATATAATCTATTTTTAGATTTCTAAGCACGGAAATAGAAGAGAAACCAGTTCCAAAGTCATCGACTGATATCATTACACCAATCTCTTTTGCACTTAAAATGCTTTGAGTTAGCTTCTCGATATTAGTGATCATTGCGGTTTCTGTGATTTCCAGATGA
Source organism: Vibrio sp. STUT-A11 (assembly GCF_026000435.1). Lineage (NCBI taxonomy): Bacteria > Pseudomonadati > Pseudomonadota > Gammaproteobacteria > Vibrionales > Vibrionaceae > Vibrio > Vibrio sp. STUT-A11. The sequence continues at coordinate 1,854,003 of NZ_AP026763.1, forward strand.
ACATTGTTTGGATTTACAGAATATTGAGAAATGAACAGTTTTAAACTATCCAAGAAGGTTTCATCTTCGAACTGAATAACCGAAACATTGATTGATATTGAAATGTACGGGTGCATCTTGTTGACCACAGATAATGCTTCAATGGACATTTTTAACACTAACCGTCCAAGATCTATTATCAATCCATACTCTTCAGCCACCTTTATAAATTCGTCTGGCGAGACTCGTTTCCCTTTTAAATCCCACCTAACTAATGCTTCAAAAGAGTGTATTTTATCATCTCTTACGCTTGCTATTGGCTGATATTGCATATAAAAACTATCATCGTGAATCGCTTTTTTTATAGCTTCACATAGATACTCTTTTCGTTCATAACTTTCTTGTATATTCTTGCCAAAACAACTAACACGTAGGTTATTTCTTTTCCCATGGCTAACAGCTAAATACGCATTTCTGATCGCAGTATTGATTGGGACACTATCATCACAAATATAATAGCCAATATGATAGTCAGGTTTAACACGAATACTTCCCGACTGAAAATACACGGTTATCTGTTTCTTTAGATCACTAATAAATTGTTCTAACTCTACTTTTGATAAAACGTAAGTGTGGATAATAAATTCATCACTTCCATACCGGGCAGAAATTGAACCGTGAAGTTTATCATTATTTAATAATATCTTCCCAACTTCAGAAATAATAAAGTCACCATACTCATGACCATAGTTATCGTTAATAAGATGTAGATTTTCTATATCAACATGTATAAAGCTATTGAGTAGTGCAGGATTGTTTTTATGAATGCGTTTTATAGCAATCGCTGGGGCGAAATTATTTCGGTTATATAACCCGGAAAGCATATCACGACGTTCTAATGTAAGTATTCTGCTTGTCCTAGAGTCAACCTCACTTTCAAGGCTCGATACTAAACTTTCAATTTTAGTTTGATTATCGATTGATGAGTAAACAAAGTTGGCACTTCTTATGGCTGTTAAACATAATGCAATTCCATAAACTATCCCCATTACCCCAAAGTTTCTTAGCGTAACATCATCTCCGGTGAGTAATATCAAACTGTATGGAAAGATAGTAAGAGAGACATACACCAGCGCGGAACGCCGATCAACAGAGAGTAATGTGACGCTACCACCCGACATCCCACAAAAAATAACTAATGTGAACATGACTTCTTCTAACGTCATTGTTTGATGAAATATATACGGGTAAGCAGCCCATATAATTGCTGAAATAGTGACCCCAATAAAATGAAAGTCTAATTTATATTTGTTGTCATTAGAAATGCCATAATGAACCCAGCAGCGTATACCAGTAATTACATAGACCAGTAACAACCAATAAATTTTTCCATTAGTTACATGAGGCCCATATACATTAGTCATTACTAAAATTGATGCAATGCAAACATTGATCGCCAGTAAGGTGACAATATTAGATGAAAAGACTAATAAGTGACTGTGTTTGTTCATACAAAATACTAAGCAATTAATTGCACTGTTTTATGTAAATTAGCGTGTCTGAGCGAATAAGTCTATATATTTACTCGCTTTAATTGCACAAATCATAATTTACAGAGGAAATGATGGTATGGAAGAAAGAGGCACTCCTCACGTTTGCAATCGTCAGAACACTATCAGATAACAATACCTAAAAGCCATTAATCTTCTCTATCAGGCTGGCAAAAATTGCCCGTCCAACAGGGGTCAGCTCATCAGGAAAATCATAATCAGGATTATGCAGTTGCGGCCTCTCCCGACCTGAGCCTAATACAAACATAGCGCCCTGTTTCGCAACTTGAGTAAACTGACCGAAATCTTCCGACCATCGCATTGGCTCATCAAGCAAAGTATAAGCCGTCCCAGTATCGTGGCAAGCCTGCACGACGAGCTCACAACCCTGCTGCGAGTTCACGCTGGCCTGAAATACATCTTGCCATTCCAGTGACCAACTTAATCCATGTCTGTCTGCATTTTGCTCGGCCAATGCGCTTGCTGCTTCGACTAAGGCTTGCATCGTCTGGTTACTTTCACTACGCAGTGTAGCCATCACGACCGCTTCCCCAGGTGCAGTGCCAAACGCGACTTCCCCTAATTTTGCATGAATCACAGTTACCCAGCAGCGCTCGTTAAGAGATTCGGGCAGAGTATTCAGTTGCGAGATAATATTACACATCGCCAGAGCCGGACTGACGCCATTTTCCGGGTGTGCAGCGTGTGAAGTTTTGCCCTGCAAACGAATGATCATTCCCCTCGATGCGCAGTTAAACGGGCCGGATTTTACGGCGACGTGTCCCAAAGGCAGACCGGGGTAGTTGTGCAGAGCAAACGCATAATCGGGCATCATATTGGTAAATTTCGGATCATTAACCATGTTGATCGCCCCCTCACCCGTTTCTTCCGCAGGTTGAAAAGCAAGAATCACCCTCCCACTGGCAGGACGGTTTTGACTGAGCATTTCCCCCAGCGAGGATACAATCGCCATATGCCCATCGTGTCCACATTTATGAGAAACGCCGTGATGAACAGAGCGATGATCGAAAGTATTCGTTTCATCAATCGGTAGCGCATCCAGTTCGCACCGAATCAGTGTCGTCGGTCCCGGTTTATTGCCTTGGTAAATAAACGCCAAACCACTTCCACCAAGGCCAGTGACGACTTTATCCGGTACAAAATGGTGGAATTGTTCCATAATGCGCTGCGAGGTTTCGGTTTCCTGATTGGATAACTCCGGAAATTGATGCAGAGTGTGGCGAAACTGGGTCCAGCAAATACCAGCCATAAAACAATGTCCTCCGTGACCATGGCATAAGATTGAGTAAAACCTGAGAGTAGCGTAACTCAACCTACTATATCATTCCGCACATTTCACCTATCGTCACGTTTAACGTTAAGTATTCCTATGCCATGGGTCGGAATAACGGTAATGCTCAGTTCCCAATTATCGTCATCTCACTGCTTTGAAACTTTGTATTTATGCTGCGAAAACACAATTTATAGTAATCAAAGTCATTTGTGGCTACCATTAAGTCAAATGTACCTACCGCGTTTTAACTCTATGGACACAATAGTAATCACCCAACTCCAACAAGACTTGTTATTCAAAGTTATCGCGAAACTGAAAGCTGACAATGCGCTTGCTGGTTGTAGTTTGAATGAATCATCGTTAGCGCAACAGTTCGACGTATCCAGAACACCAATCCGAGCAGTGCTAAAATATATGTCTGCTCAAGGCATCACCAAAGCGGTACCTAACAAAGGCTTCGTATTGCTCATCAATGCTGTACAAATTGAGCAGAAAGAGCAAAGCGTCAGTCAACAGTCTCGTGAAGAGAAACTCTACCTTCGGATACTTATGGATCTGTTTTTTGGTGAGCTGGATTGCCCTATTTCCGAAAAAGATCTTCAAGTGCGTTATGATGCTAACCGCGGTGAGATCCAAAATGTCCTGCGGTTGCTGGAAAGTGACGCCATTTTTCACCGCAGTCCGGGCTACAAGTGGCAACTTGACGGTGTGCTAAATACACTTGATAGACACACAGAAAGTTACCGGTGTCGTCTTATTTTCGAACCTGCAGGTCTGCTCGAACCAAGCTGGAATCTGGAGCGCGACAAACTGGAATCCTTACGTGAACGCCATCTGAAAGCCATTTCTGAACCACAATCGATATCGGCAAGCCAGCTATTTAACCTGAGCGCCGAGTTTCATGAAGTGCTCGCGGCTTGCTCAGGAAATCGTTTTTTGTTGGGTATCATGCAGCAACACAATCGTCTGCGTAAAGCCACCGATCTGGTATCCATGCATATTCAATCCTCAGTGACTACATCTTGCCAACGTCGCGTCGAGATCATTGAACTATTGTTAAAGGAAAATAACGCTCAAGCGGCAACAAAGCTTGCTCAGTTGCTGGAAAACTACATTCGCGTTATGAAACGAACCTATAAAGATGTAATGAATGTACCTCGTGCGCAGAGAGAGAGCCTATTAAACAACATTGCTCGCAAATTCAATTAGCCTTGACTCTGAGTTCAACACTTGGTCCCCTCTCGCTCCAACCTTCCATTTTTCCACTAGCTAAACATGCGGTTGAGCCTGACTAACTGTGTACAGGCTCTTTCACCTATCCCATATTTTCGCTTGTTCATTCTTATTTTGACCAACGCTAGCGTAAACAAAAGTTTCACTTCCTTATTGTATTTTTGCATCAAAAATACAATAATAATGATTCTTATTTAGAATGAAGAGCAATCGCAATGAGATTATTCGGTTTGATGGCATCCACTGAACCTGTCATCTCATAACGACTTTGTCCGCTTTGACACAATCTAAGTTACTTTGCCTTTAATTAACCGTTTAAAGACAAGAGCTTATTTCATTAAAAATCAAAGGTCAGAACGCCTATCAAAGGATTTAAGAATCCTTTTTGTTGATTAACATAGAGAAGAAAATGAACATTAAAAAAGGAAGTTTAAATATTTCCACTGTTGCTCTTGCCGTTGCCGCAGCAAGTACAGTGTTTGTAGCTCAAGCAGAAGAATACATCGCTGATGAAAAAGTAGTGGTTGTTTCAAGCCGCACTCCGAAAGCGATCAGTGATATTCCAGGCACGGTTTGGTACATCGACTCAGAACAAATCGAACAAGATTACCGCGGTGGAAAATCGCTTGGTGAGATCCTGGCGTCGAGCATTCCATCGTTAGATGTAAGTAGCGGTGCAAGAACCAATTACGGCCAAAACCTGCGTGGACGTAAGATGCTCGTCATGATTGACGGTGTCTCTTTGCAGTCATCCCGACAAATCAGTCGCTATTTAGATTCCATTGATCCATTTAATATTGATCGCATTGAAGTGCTTTCGGGGGCAACCTCTTTGTATGGTGCTGGCGCTTCAGGTGGCGTGATTAACATCATAACGAAAAAAGCCCAGAGCGACGATATTGAGTTTGAATCCTTTGTTGGTGGATCTTCAGGCTTTAACTCCGGCGAAGATTTTGATTATAAGATAGGTCAAGCCATCTCTGGCGGCAGCGAAAAAGTTCAAGCCCGCGCTGCTGTTATCTACAGCGAAACACAAGGCTACTTCGACGCCAGCGGGGACATCGTGACGCCGGACATTTCGCAGGGTTCGTTACAGTTTAATAAAACCATTGATTTTCTCACTACAGCTGGCGTTAATATTTCTGAGACAAAAAAACTGAATCTATTGGCACAATACTATGACAGCCAACAAGACTCTCCGTACGGTCTATATATTGTTGGCCGCGATTTTGTCGATGTACGAGATGGTTTTGATTCCGACCGAGAGCATGGAACTGAGCGTATGATGTTCAGCGCCTCTTTCGTCGACGAACAGTTCCTGGGTCATCAGTTGATTGCAGAAGCTTCCTACCGTAAAGAAGACCAAACTTATACGCCTTATTATCAATCTTCTGGTCAACAAATCACCGATGTCATTTCGTTAAAAGCAGCGCTAGCGAAAAGCTTTGACCGATTAAACATTGTTTATGGCATCGACGCATATCAGGATAAGCTCGAAAGTAATCAAGCGCTGTACGATCCAACCATTGCTAACAATTCAGGCAACCTGATTAACAAAATCTACGCCAAAGTTGGCCGATATCCAGGTATCGAAGTCAGCTCTATTGCAGGCTTTGTACAAACCGACTATGCAATCACGGATGACTGGATCGTTGAAGGTGGCATTCGTTACCAATACATCTCAAACGAGATTGACGATTTTGTCGGTTACAGCCAACAGAAGAAAATAGCAGCAGGCAATGGCACGTCTGCCGATGCTGTGCCAGGAGGCGAAACCGACTACAATGTTAGCCTGTTTAACGTTGGTACTGTTTACCATCTCAATAACGACTCTCAAATTTGGGCTAACTTCTCTCAAGGCTTCGACCTGGCAGACCCAGCTAAATATTATGGACAAGGAGACTACACCCTTGTTGGCGATCACTGGCAGCTTAACGATAGTATCAACGTGAATAAATCTAAGATGTCAGGCATTAAAACCAACAGCTTTGAACTTGGTTACCGCCTGGATACTGGTGTTCTGAATGTACAAACCGCCGCTTATTACTCTCAGTCTGATAAGTCAGTGACATATAACAAGACAACCATGCTCATCGATGAAATTGACGACAAGAAGCGTGTCTACGGTCTGGAAGCAATGGCGTCTTACTGGATGAATGACAATATTCAGCTCGGTGCATCGGGCCATTACGTTGTTTCTGAAGTAAAAGGCGACGACGGTTGGCAAGACTTTACCGCAGGCGAAGCAAGTACCTCTAAAGCGAACGCTTGGGCGGGTTGGGTTGACTCGGATATGTCAGTAAAAGTCCAAAGCCAAACCATGTTTGACTACAAAGACGACGATCAAAACCAACTAAATGGCTACACCGTGTTTGATCTCGTCGGCAATTATCAACTTCCTGTTGGCAACCTCGGCTTTGGTATTCAAAACCTGTTCGATAAAGATTACACCACAATCTGGGGGCAGCGAGCTCAAATTGTGTATTCGTCTCATTACGAATCAGCAGCCTACGATTACAAAGGCCGTGGAAGAACGTTTGTTCTGAATTATCAAGTGAAGTACTAATCCGTACAACTTGAAAAAGCGTTCAAATAGAACAACGAAAAAGCCTCACAAAGATGTGAGGCTAAATTGTATCTGGTTGCAAGTGAGTCCTATTCGGCGTCCAGTACTCTGCTTTTCAAACGCTTGCCTTGAGTCAATTTTCTTACCAGAAGCGTGAATAACAGCATCAACATTGGGTATTGCAGCGTGATAAATACCAGCGACCAAAAGCTGCTATACGATACGCTCGTTGCTGAATACAGGTACAACTGCTGTGCCAATATCAAAGCCAAAATAACAAAAACGGTCTGTCTGGCACTTAACTGCACTTGGGATTTATCAAACGTCAAAACGATCACGGAGGCCGCCATCAGAATAGCTAGCCAGTTGCCAAATACTGGTAACGGCCAAATGACACAAATCACCGCAGTAAATGCGGTCATCGCCAACCACACACCTTTCGAGGTAAGCAACTTATCAACGTGTATCTCCGGGTTTACTTCCAAACGCAAAATATGCCAAGCAACCAAAATACCCAATAACGCCCCCAGCAACATATCCAATATAAAAGCCGTACCAAGGAAGAATTTAGCCAGCACAACCAACAACGTCATGCCAATAATCAGCCCCGTTGAGCCATTAACGCCAAAGTTACCTGTTTTGTGGAATAGAAAAGTCAGCACACAACACCACACGGCAATTGGCAAGCTTGGAAAACTAAAGCCGAAGCTATGTGAAAGCTCGACCATTGGCATATAAACATGTGGTCTTGGTAATGAAAACCCCTGTTGCGCGACAAGGCTCATCACTGAAGTTACTGAAATTGCGAAAAATAGGCGAAAAACAAACCGGCTTCCAAATCGCATCATCACGAAGGGAATCAGAAACAGTAAAATGGTTGGTTTTGTGAGCTCTAGAACTAAATCAGCAACCTGATAAGCCGTCTGAAAACTGGTTGCTGACAATGAGCCGACCCAGTTTTGTAACCCCATCATCCAATCCAGTTCGATCTGACGAAACGACGGAGCAGACTTGATCAGATGTCGAATATAATGGACTGGTTGATGCGTCGCATCACTGAAATAGCCGACCACCGTTTGCCACTGCGCGGGATAACGATACGCAGAAGCGGAGAGTTGTTCAGGTGCCAACAACATTGCTGATGCGATTTCGACACCATAATGTGGCGCAAACCAAATTGGTAGCTCATCTCCCCCCATTGAATTATTCATTGAGTAAGAAATGATCTCCGAATCTGATACACAGTTAAAGAAAACGGCCGTCTCAGTGCGGCCTAGCTCTTTGCCCACCGTTACGACTAGCCCGGTTTCTTCCCAAGTCTCCCTTTGAGCAGCAGCTTTTGGAGACTCACCTGGAACTATCGTCCCACCGGGTAATGAAATTCGGTTGGTTAGAATCTCGTGGACCAGGACCAATTTGTCATCTGCACGGACAATACATAGCGCACCTTTTACTTGCTCTGTAGACGACGTCGCAACAGTAGCAGGTGAAATCCCCAACAACACGGAGTAAAGAGTGAGGAAAAATAGTGGTCTCAACACAAAATATAACCTTTAATAATAACCGACGAGTGAAAAGCAGCAATACTGATAGATTTTGAAGAAAACTAAGTGATGCCTAATGCATATGATACATAAGGATAAGGGAGTTAGAGATAAAAACTTAGTACAACCCTGACAATCCCCGGACATAATGCACAATAGTGATTGCGATTTTGACAGTTATATAAGGTTAGTGTCAGGAAAATTCACCATCCTTGTTTAAATTCTCAGTTCTGATACTGAAAATTAGAGACTTTTGTTAGCAAAAAATAGTCAACAGAAATAATTCAATAGCTAATTGTTAAATCCACTATGCAATTGACCGCATTAATTTTGTGGAAAGACATTTTTGCTGTGAGCAGAAAACATCTTACGTATTAGGTTTTGATAGTGGCTTTCTTAGACAATGAATGTGGTGACCAAAGCCCTGCTTCTCGTAAAGCGCCAACGCTTGTTGATTGAAGCTCCACACCTCAACAAACATCTGCTTCGCACCATAATTGATGAAAGTGGATTCAATTTTATCAAGTAATGCTTTCGCGATCCCTTGCTTCCTGAATTCAGGCAGCACGTACAACTCATCAACACTGCCCATCATGACGGGCTTACTGACAACAGAGGTGAGTTCACAAAAGTGTCCGGAAACAAACCCTATGATCTCATCCCCTATTGATGCGATATAAACCAGACACTCTGGGTTATCAATATAACGCCCAATGCTTTTCTCTTGTTCGATTTCTTCCGCCGTTTTAAACAGTTCCGGTGACTGAACATGATGCTCATCATGCAAGTCGAACATAAGTTCATTAAGAATATGGATATCGTCAAAACACGCAGATTTGATTACAAATGCACTCATAAAAAAGCTTACCAAAAATTGAACCTTTGTAGTTTGTGACCAAAGTGAAAGGATGGCAAGTAGGTAGGATCAATAAAATAACCATTCGATTATTCTTGCTGCAAATAGAGTGAAACTGACCAGCTCATTAGCAGAAAAAAGCCCCTGCGGGTATTGCAGGGGCAAAACATTAAACAAGAAACAGATTAAATTCTATCGACGAAGTACACGCTCGATTTCACTTAAGCTCGTTGGGTCATCGATAGTCGATGGCACCGTGTATTTCTCACCATCAGCAATTTGGCGAATGGTTCGACGCAGGATTTTACCGGAACGAGTTTTCGGTAAGCGATCAACGACCAGGGCATGCTTAAAGCAGGCAACTGCACCGATCTCACTACGTACTTTTCCAACCAACTCACCTTCCAGATCCAACTCGTCCACTTTGACACCGTCTTTCAGTACCACAAAGCCAAGTGGAAGCTGCCCTTTCAGATCATCGTGGATACCAACTACTGCACATTCTGCAATGGCTGGATGACCACCAACGATCTCTTCCATCTCACCAGTAGACAAGCGGTGACCAGCGACGTTAATCACATCGTCAATACGTCCCATGATGAATAGGTAGCCGTCTTCGTCGAGATAACCACCGTCACCCGACACATAGTAGCCTGGGAACTGGCTCAGATAACCTGTCTCAAAACGATCATGGTTACGCCATACGGTCGGTAAGCAGCTTGGCGGTAACGGACGTTTTAGCGCAACGAAACCTTGCTGATTGGCTTTCACTGGCTCACCAAGTTCATCAAGAATTTCAACTTGATAACCCGGAATTGGCTTGGTCGAAGACCCCGCTTTTACAGGCAACATTTCAATGCCCGTTGGGTTACCCGCAATAGCCCAACCCGTTTCTGTTTGCCACCAATGGTCGATAACCGGTTTATCGGCTTTGCTCTGTACCCATTCCAGTGTTGGCGGATCCAGACGCTCACCAGCCATAAAGATGGTTTTTAAGTTAGACAGATCGTAATGTTTTAAAAACTCACCTTCCGGGTCTTCTTTCTTAATCGCGCGGAATGCGGTAGGTGCAGAAAACAACGCATCAACCTTGTACTCATCACAAACTCGCCAGAATGCACCCGGATTAGGCGTTCTAACCGGCTTGCCTTCAAACAGTATCGTTGTACAGCCATGGATGAGTGGCGCGTAAACAATGTAAGAGTGCCCTACTACCCAGCCAACATCAGATGCAGCCCAGAACACGCCGCCCTGTGGAATATTGTAAATTGTACTCATTGAGTACTTCAGCGCTACAGCGTGGCCACCGTTATCACGCACCACGCCTTTCGGTTTACCGGTCGTACCTGATGTATAAAGGATGTAAAGCGGATCTGTCGCCAACACAGGGACACAAGCGTGTGGCAATGCCTGGCTGTATTCTTGCTGCCAATCCAGATCTCGTTCCTGATTTAGCTCGGCTTCGCATTCTGGACGCTGGAAAACAAAGACTTTCTCAGGCTTCCAGCGGCTATCCATGATGGCTTTGTCCACCATTGGTTTGTACGGAATGATTTTGTTTATCTCGATACCGCACGACGCCGTCATGATGACTTTCGGCTCCGCATCTTCGATACGCACCGCCAGCTCATTTGGCGCAAAACCACCAAACACTACTGAGTGAATCGCGCCTAAACGTGCACACGCAAGCATTGCCATAGCAGCTTCTGGGATCATCGGCATGTAAATAACGACTCGGTCGCCTTTTTCGACACCTTGAGCAGACAACATTCCAGCAATTTTCGCTACTTGATCGCGCAGCTCATTGTAGCTGTAAGTCTTTTTATTTCCCGTTACTGGCGAGTCATAAATAATAGCAGCGTTTTCACCTCGACCCTGTTCGCAATGGTAATCCAATGCCAGCCAAGATGTGTTCATCACGCCATCCGGGAACCAACGCTCGATGCCATTTTCATCGGGCTTCAAGATGGTGTTTGGAGACTCAAACCAGTCGATATTCTCCGCTTGAGCGCGCCAAAAACTCTCCGGTTCGTTTTTCGCCCATAAGTATTCTTTTTCGTATGAAGACATATTGCTTCCTCCAGTATGTCCTGATATTGCTCTCGTTCTATTCAAAGACCATTCTTTTCATTCAAAGACATTGAAGGGTACACGCACAAATCCCTCCATCAGTATTCTCGCACTTCGGCTCATGATGGCTTTTTGTACCACCCAGCCCTGTTCAGTTTGCTTCGCTTGTGCCCCAACTTTTAACGTTCCTGACGGGTGGCCAAACGTCACCGACTCTTTTTCACCGCCACCAGCAGCCAGGTTAACTAATGTACCAGGCACACAAGCTGCGGACGCGATAGCAACGGCTGCAGTTCCCATCATTGCGTGGTGTAGTTTGCCCATCGATAAGGCGCGAACCAACACGTCGATATCCGTATCAGTTACCGCTTTTCCACTTGAAGAAAGGTAGCTTTTCGGTTTGGATACAAAAGCGATTTTCGGTGTGTGCTGACGCGTCTTAGCTTCTTCCAGATCAGAAATCAGACCCATTTTTAACGCGCCATGCGCACGGATAGATTCAAACATTGCCAGCGCAGCATCATCGTTGTTGATATCATCTTGTAGCTCAGTGCCCTGATAGCCAATCGACTCTGCATCAATGAAAATGGTTGGAATGCCCGCGTTGATAAAGGTCGCGTTGAAGGTACCCACATCAGGCACCACCAAATCATCGACTAAGTTTCCGGTTGGGAACATACTGCCTTCACCGTCTGCCGGGTCAACGAAGTCCACTTGAATCTCAGCCGCAGGGAACGTCACACCATCGAGCTCAAACTCTCCGGTTTCTTGCACAAAACCATTCACAATAGGTATGTGAATCAAGATGGTTTTGCTGATGTTTACCTGCCAAACTCGTACAGTCACGATGCCATTTTCTGGAATGCGCTCTTGTGGAATCAAGCCAGCATGAATCGCAAACGGCCCTACTGCGGCAGACAAGTTGCCACAGTTACCGCTCCAGTCTACGAATGGTTTGTCGATCGACACCTGGCCAAACAAGTAGTCAACATCGTGATCGTCTCGGCTACTGCGCGAAACAATCACCGTTTTACTGGTGCTTGATGTCGCGCCGCCCATGCCATCGATTTGCTTTGCATAAGGATCTGGGCTGCCGATAACACGTAACAGCAATTTGTCACGTGCTTCGCCTGCCACTTGTGCTTGTTGAGGCAAATCGTCGAGGTTGAAAAAGACCCCTTTACTCGTGCCTCCACGTATATACGTCGCAGGCACTTTGATTTGGCTCATTTGATTCGGAGTATTGTTTTCCATAACCACTCCTTATTGCGCCAAGAAATCTTGCGCGAAACGCTGCAGTACGCCACCCGCGTTGTACACGTGAACTTCATCAGCGGTGTCTAGACGACAGGTAACAGGAACGTCGACTTTCTCGCCGTTGCTGCGTGTGATAACCAAGGCTAAATCCGCTCCTGGTTTAATCTCACCCACTACGTCGTAAACCTCAGTACCATCCAGTTCTAGCGTATTACGGTTAACACCCGGCTTGAATTGCAGCGGCAGTACGCCCATACCAACCAAGTTAGTACGGTGGATACGCTCAAAGCCTTCAGCAACGATTGCTTCTACCCCTGCCAATCGAACGCCTTTTGCAGCCCAGTCACGAGATGAACCCTGACCGTAGTCTGCGCCAGCTACAACGATAAGTGGTTGCTTACGATTCATGTAAGTTTCAATTGCTTCCCACATGCGAACCACCTGACCTTCTGGCTCGATTCGAGCTAGAGAACCCTGTACGACTTCGCCGTTTTCTTTCACCATTTCGTTAAACAGTTTCGGGTTAGCAAAAGTCGCACGTTGCGCCGTTAAGTGGTCGCCACGGTGGGTCGCGTAAGAGTTGAAGTCCTCTTCCGGAACCCCCATTTTTGCTAGGTATTCGCCTGCCGCACTGCTCGCCATGATCGCGTTCGAAGGTGATAGGTGGTCAGTGGTGATGTTGTCACCCAGAACTGCTAAAGGACGCATTCCAGAAAGCGTTCTTTCACCTGCTAACGCACCTTCCCAGTATGGTGGGCGGCGGATGTAGGTACTCATCGGACGCCAATCGTATAGCGGGTTAGAGTTTTGCGCTGCATCGTCCAGTTTGAACATCTGGATGTAAACTTGATTAAACTGCTCTGGTTTAACGTGTTGACCAACAACCGCATCGATCTCTTCGTCGCTTGGCCACAAATCATTTAAGTAAATTGGTTTGCCATTTTGGTCGGTGCCAAGTGAATCACGCTCGATATCAAAACGAATCGTACCGGCTAACGCATAAGCCACAACCAGTGGTGGTGAAGCTAAGAAAGCTTGCTTCGCGTAAGGGTGGATCCGGCCATCAAAGTTACGGTTACCCGAAAGTACCGCTGTCGCGTACAAATCGCGATCGATGATCTCTTGCTGAATTTTTGGATCCAACGCGCCGCTCATACCGTTACAGGTGGTACATGCGTAACCAACAATACCAAAGCCAAGCTTCTCTAATTCTGGTAGTAAGCCTGCTTCTTCCAGGTAAAGACGCGCAACCTTAGAACCCGGAGCAAAAGACGATTTCACCCAAGGCTTACGCACAAGGCCAAGTTCGTTGGCTTTCTTCGCCACAAGGCCCGCAGCAACCACGTTTCGTGGGTTACTGGTGTTAGTACACGATGTGATCGCAGCGATGATCACCGCGCCATCAGGCAATTCGCCTTCTTTCTCTTCCCATTCACCAGAAATACCACGTTGTGCCAGCTCAGAAGTAGGCAAACGGCGGTGAGGGTTTGAAGGGCCAGCCATGTTACGGCTTACTGATGACAAATCAAACTCAAGTACACGCTCATAAACCGCAGTATCAAGATCGTCTGCCCAAAGGCCAGTTTGTTTTGCGTATTTCTCTACCAGGTCAACTTGCTGTTCATCACGGCCAGTCAGTTTCAAGTAGTTGATGGTCTGTTCGTCAATGTAGAACATACCTGCGGTCGCACCGTATTCTGGTGTCATGTTGGAGATGGTCGCGCGGTCACCGATAGTCAGGTCTCGTGCACCTTCGCCAAAGAATTCTAAGTAAGAAGAAACAACACGCTCATTACGCAGGAACTCAGTGATCGCAAGAACGATATCCGTTGCGGTAATGCCCGGTTGACGTTTACCCGTCAGTTTTACACCGACAATATCCGGCAGGCGCATCATCGATGGTCGGCCAAGCATTACAGTTTCTGCTTCCAGACCACCCACACCAATCGCGATAACACCTAGCGCATCAACGTGAGGTGTGTGACTGTCAGTACCTACACAAGTGTCCGGGTAAGCAATGCCCTGCTTCGCCTGCACCACTGGAGACATTTTTTCCAGATTGATTTGGTGCATGATGCCGTTGCCCGCAGGAATCACACTGACGTTTTCAAATGCGGTTTTACACCACTCGATAAAGTGGAATCGGTCTTCATTTCGGCGCTCTTCAATCGCACGGTTTTTATCAAATGCATCAGGCTCAAACCCTGCGTGTTCTACCGCAAGTGAGTGGTCAACAATAAGCTGTGTTTCAACCACTGGGTTTACTTTCGCAGGGTCACCGCCCTGATCCGCAATCGCATCGCGAAGACCAGCCAAGTCAACCAAAGCCGTCTGGCCTAAGATGTCGTGACATACGACACGTGCAGGATACCAGGGAAAATCCAGATCTCGCTTACGCTCAATAAGCTGTTTTAGGCTGTCGGTTAAAACGTTTGGATCGCAGCGTCGTACAAGCTGCTCGGCAAGAACGCGTGAGGTGTAAGGGAGCGTTTCATAGGCTCCAGGAGTAATAGTATTTACGGCTTCGCGGGCATCAAAGTAATCAAGTTGAGTCCCCGGAAGCGACTTACGATATTGGGTATTAATAGTTGTGCTCATGGTTTGCTTCCATTCAATCTGTACATCTTGGCCTTCTCCCCATCACTCTAGAAACATTACCCTAGAAAAGTTGTTTGGAGACTTGATTGGAGAACCTTTTTTGAGATGTAGTCGTTCTAGTAACCTTAGTGATGAGAAATACTCCTTCCCCCATGTGGAGAGAATCGCATAGAGAAAGGAGTAACGCGCTAGCGTTTTTCGATAGGTACCCATTCCTGATGGTCTGGACCTGTGTAATCTGCACTTGGGCGAATAATGCGGTTATTCGCGCGTTGCTCGTACACATGTGCAGCCCAACCGGTTAAACGGCTCATCACGAATATCGGTGTGAACAGTTTGGTCGGAATGTCCATAAAGTGGTACGCCGATGCATGGAAGAAGTCCGCATTACAGAACAGACCTTTTTCACGCTTCATCACCGACTCAACACGCTCAGATACCGCATATAGGTGTGTGTCACCTACTTGCTTAGAAAGCTCTTCTGACCAGCGCTTGATCAGCGCGTTGCGAGGGTCGCTTTCGCGATAGATCGCATGACCAAAGCCCATGATCTTGTCTTTGTTAGCAAGCATTTGCATGATGTTCGCTTCTGCTTCATCTGGCGTCTGCCAATCTTCAATCATTTCCATCGCCGCTTCGTTTGCGCCGCCGTGAAGTGGACCACGAAGCGTACCGATTGCCGCAGTAATACAAGAGTGGACGTCTGACAATGTTGATGCACAAACGCGCGCTGCAAATGTTGACGCATTAAACTCATGCTCTGCGTAAAGGATCAATGAGCAGTGCATCACTTGTTTGTGCAGTTCGGTTGGCTCTTTACCAGTGAGTAGCTTCAGGAAGTAACCACCGATGCTGTCTTCAGTCTGATCTTCAGTGTCGATACGCACACCGTCATGACTAAAGCGGTACCAGTAACAGATCATTGCAGGGAATAGCGCGAGCATACGCTCCGTTGATTGCAGCTGCTCATCAAAGCTCATTTCCTGCTCTAAGTTACCCAACATTGAACAACCTGTACGCATTACGTCCATTGGGTGCGCAGTCGCAGGAATCAGTTCAAGAGCTTGTTTTAGCTCAGTTGGCAAACCACGAAGACTTAACAGGTGCGTCTTGTAAGCATCGAGTTCTTGTTGATTTGGTAAGTGACCACGTAACAGCAGGTGCGCCACTTCTTCAAATTGAGCATTATTGGCAAGGTCAGTAATATCGTAACCGCGATAAGTAAGACCTGTTCCCGTTTTACCGACAGTACATAAAGCTGTGCTTCCAGCGCTTTGACCACGTAGGCCTGCGCCACCTAACTCTGCTTTCTTTGCTTCAGTTTGAGGCATTGTTTGAACTCCTTTTCTGTCTGGCTTTGCTCTCTTTGGAGCGTTTTTATTCACCAGACAATTTTCACGTTATTGGATTTGATAAATTCCGATTATCTTTTCTTGGGCTTCCGTTTATTCTCTACTTCCCCGCTATTTTCCTTCTGAGAATAGCTGGTCAAGTTTGTCTTCGTAGTCGTGGTAATTCAGGTGCTGATACAACTCTTTACGTGTCTGCATCGAATCAACCAGCGCTTCCTGATTGCCTACTTCTAGCAGATGCTTGTAAACCGTTTCTGCGGCTTTGTTCATCGCACGGAACGCACTGAGTGGGTAAAGCACCATGTCCACTTTCGCTTTCGCCAACTCATCACAGCCGTAAAGTGGCGTTGCACCGAACTCGGTAATGTTCGCCAGAATCGGAACATGTTTGCCCGTTGCTTGTTCAAGCGCATTTGAGAACTGTAGGTATTGATCCAGTTTGTTCATCGCTTCTGGGAAAATCATGTCCGCGCCCGCTTCCACACAAGCAATCGCACGTTCAATCGCGCTGTCCATGCCTTCAACTGCAAGTGCGTCAGTACGAGCCATAATCACGAAACTTTCGTCATTACGCGCATCCACCGCCGCTTTAACACGGTCAACCATTTCTTGCTGGCTAACAATCGCTTTGTTTGGACGGTGACCACAACGTTTCTGCGCTACCTGATCTTCCATGTGTACCGCAGCTGCGCCCGCTTTTTCCATTTGTTTGATCGTGCGAGCGATATTGAATGCACCGCCAAAACCCGTGTCGATATCCACCAACAATGGCAAATCACATGCGTTTGTAATGCGGTTAACGTCCACCAACACGTCATTGAGTGTGGTGATGCCCAGATCTGGCAAACCGTATGAAGCATTTGCAATACCGCCACCAGACAAGTAAATCGCTTGATGCCCCAGGTTTTTCGCCATCATGGCGCAGTAAGGGTTAACGGTACCGACAATTTGTAGCGGATTGTTTTGTTCAATGGCGAGTCTGAACTTCGCCCCCGGTGTTAAGCTCATGACGAATTCCTTCTAGTCTTTATCTAAACTTTCAGTTTCTGTATGAATAATCTGCGATTGGATGAGTTTTCGACTCCCAGAGATGTGTCGTCTCATTAACATTTCTGCAAGTTCTTCATCGCGATTACGAATGGCTTCCAAAATATATTTGTGTTCGTTGAGTGCTTCGTTTGGACGAGATTGCGAACGTGGTGACTGATAACGATACATGCGCAGTAAGTGGTACAACTCATCACACAACAAAGTAATCAACTTGCTATTTCGGCTTGCCTGAATAATGCGATAGTGGAAATCAAAGTCACCATGTTGGTGGAAATAGGAAGAGCCTTCTACCTGGTCAATATGCTTCGAATGTGTCGACAATAGCATTTCTAAGCTCAATAGCTCTTCTTGGGTAATATGGCGAGCCGCAAGCCTTGCTGCCATCCCTTCTAGCGCTTCTCGTACCGAGTAAAGCTCAATCAGCTTTTCTGGTGAAAAGGTTGTGACTCTCGCTCCAACATGCGGGATACGTTCAATCAGACCCAAACCTTCCAAACGCATCAGCGCTTCACGTAAAGGCCCTCGGCTGACTTGATATTTCCTTGCAAGCTCTGGCTCTGAGATTTTACTCCCCGGCGCAACATCACCGTTTACGATAACTTCTATCAAAGACTCCGTCAGTGTTTCAGACTTGGTGTGTTCTTTCTCAGAAGCTATCACTTTATAACGAGCTTTTAACTCAGAGTTCATATTCAGGCACTCACATCAATGACACCGAAATGTCTACAATTCCTTAACCTAAATATAAAATAAACGATCAAAGTGTCGACAATCAAGTAAATTGTCGACAATTTAGACTAAGGTCTTATTAAAAGATCATGTATAAAGCCAATAAATGGCAGTTATCAGCCATATTCCTCATAAAAAACTCACAGCTGTCGACAACTTAAAAATACATAACTAATTGATTAGTTTATTTTAAAATTAAAATTTGCAGTAAAATTTAGCTCTAAAACTGATGCTCCCGTTACCAATCAGTCAAAGACTTCGTGTTCGGCGGTTGTCTTCGAGCTTGGTTTGTACCCGTAATAATTTGATTTTCCATCGCTAAACACCGCTAAGGTCATTTTTAGTTCTTTGAGTTCCGCACTACATCCCTCTCCGTGAACTTTATGAACAAAATCCCCGTTATGCTCAATATTCTCTTTATCTACCTTTTGCAGACAAGCATTTAACACTTAATTAACCTTTCAACAAAGTTCAGATTCAAAGCTGAAACGACAATAAGACTCATCAAAAAATAGAGTCACTCACATAAGGAACGTGAACATGTTAAAGGTAATCAAACCAACGCTCGCCGCATCTATCATCGCTGCTTCATTTTCATTTAACACTTTCGCAGCTGATGTAGAAAAAATGCATTTCCTCATTCCTGGTGGCGCCGGTGGCGGCTGGGATATGACCGCACGCGGTACGGGTGATGTACTCGTGAAATCAGACATCGTTGAAACTGTATCATTCCAAAACTTATCTGGTGGCGGCGGCGGTAAAGCCATTGCTCACTTAATTGAAACGGCGGATCGTCAAGAAGACACACTCATGGTGAACTCAACACCAATCGTCGTGCGTTCTCTTAGCGGTATTTTCCCGCAATCCTTCCGTGACCTAACCCCGGTTGCTGCTACTGTTGCAGACTACGGCGCCATTGTTGCGTCTGCAGACTCGCCATTTAACTCGTGGGAAGACGTAGTCAAAGCGTTTGAAGAGAATCCACGTGAAGTGAAAATTGCTGGCGGTTCAGCCCGCGGTTCTATGGATCACCTTGTCATTGCAGCCGCATTCAAAGGCGAAGGTTATGACGCACGTAAAGTCCGTTATATTGGCTACGACGCGGGTGGTAAAGCGATGGCTGCGCTACTTTCTGGCGAAACTCAACTCCTTTCCACTGGTTTAGGTGAAGTGCTTGAAATGTCTAAATCTGGACAAGTTAAAGTACTGGCCATTACTGCTCCGAAGCGATTAGAGGCAGCGCCGAACATTCCAACGCTAACTGAATATGGTAATGAAACGGTATTTGCCAACTGGCGTGGTTTCTTCGCAGCGCCAGGCGTTAGCCAAGAGAAAATCGACGAGTGGAATTCTGCATTGACGAAAATGTACAACACCGACGAATGGCAAGTTGTTCGCGACCGCAATGGTTGGATCGACAACTATAAAGCCGACAAAGAGTTCTTCGCGTTCCTTGAAGAGCAGGAGCAGCAAATGGGCGATTTGATGCGCGAATTAGGTTTTCTGAAATAACCAGGTTACCTGAAACAAACAGTAAACGGGGCTAATTCTCCAATACCAAGACGGAGAAATCTGACTTGGTATTAGCCCCAACTCTGTATTTGCACTCTAAGTTTCACCGTATATGGGCATTGTCGACATTCGGCATACCTACTCCTTTGTTTATAGATTGATAAGCGGCTCGACTAGCAGCGAAATGCTTAATTGTTAATGACTTACCTTGCACATTAACGCCCATATACGGTCTTTTTTACCTTCGTTAGGAGTTGAATATGTCTCATTCAACCAACTTTTTTACCAAAGAAAACTTGCTCTGCCGCGATCGCGTCGGTGCGATGATCTTTTTACTTTTCTGTCTGGGCTACGGATTCCAAACTTCTCAAATCGCATTGTTCCCCGGTGATGAATATGAACCGTTCACTGCACGCACATTGCCGACAATTCTAACTTACCTTGGTATTGGTTTAGCGCTTCTACTGATGGTAACCGGCCAGCCAGATAAAAAGAGTGGCGCCGTGTTGACATTCAACTGGAAGCTGCTGATTGCGTTCTTAGTGTTAATGGCGCTGTACGGTCTGGGGCTCACTTATCTGGGCTTTGTGCTGGCGACCAGTTTCTTCCTTCTAGCAGGTTTTTACCTATTAGGTGAAAGACGTAAGTCCATACTATTTGGCGCTTCTTTCCCTTTTGTTATCGCCTTCTATTTATTGCTGACTCAAGGTTTAGATATCTATCTTGAGCCGGGTTTAATTTTCATCATCTGGTAGCCAAACAAAGGAAAGAATTATGTTAGATGGAATTCTACAAGGTTTATCCACGGCGGTGATGCCAATGAACATCATGATGGTGATTGTTGGCTGTTTTGTCGGTACATTTATCGGAATGCTGCCAGGTCTTGGGCCTATTTCAGCTATCGCGTTGATGATCCCAATCACTTACGGTCTCGAACCTTCTTCTGGTTTGATTTTGATGGCTGGCGTTTACTACGGCGCGGTATTTGGTGGTTCTACGTCTTCAATTCTGATTAACGCACCAGGCTGTTCTTCAACGGTGGTAACGGCTTTTGACGGTTACCCAATGGCGCAAAAAGGTCAGGCGGGTAAAGCGTTAGCACTTGCTGCCTACTCTTCTTTCACTGGCGGCACGTTATCGGCGATCATGTTGTTAGTCGCGGCTCCTGCATTAGCAAAAGTATCGCTAAGTTTTCAATCCTCAGACTACTTCGCGTTGATGCTGCTTGGCTTGTCTGCAGTAGCGGCATTCGCTGGTAAAGGTCAGGTAATTAAAGCGTGGATGATGACCATTTTGGGCTTGATGCTGTCTACGGTTGGTATCGATAAAGGCGTGGGTGTAGAGCGCTTTACCTTCGGACTAACAGACTTGATGGATGGCTTTAGCTTCTTGTTACTTGCCATGGCGACCTTTGCACTAGGCGAAACGCTAATGGGCATTCTTAAGCCTTCTGCAGACACTCGTGATGAAGAGCAAGACAAACTGAGCAATATCGGCTCGATGAAAGTCACCAAAGAAGAGATTAAAGAAGTTGCCCCAGTTTCTATTCGTTCTTCGATTCTGGGCTTCTTTACCGGCGTACTTCCGGGCGCAGGCGCAACGATTGCCGCGTTCCTGAGCTACGGTTTGGAACGTAACCTGGCGCCAAAAGACAAAAAGGAAGAGTTTGGTAAAGGCAGCATCCGTGGTCTGGTAGCACCAGAATCGGCGAACAACGCCGCATCAAGTGGCTCATTTGTACCCTTGTTGACACTTGGTATTCCAGGTTCAGGTACCACAGCCATCATGTTAGGTGCATTAATCGCGTACGGTATTCAGCCAGGTCCACGTCTGTTTGTTGAGCACCCAGATGTATTCTGGTCAGTCATTATCTCTATGTACTTTGGTAACATCGTACTGGTTATTCTTAACTTACCGCTTATTCCGTACATCTCAAAGCTGCTGGCGGTACCGAGAACGGTACTACTTCCGATGATTTTGTTCTTCTCAATCACGGGCGTGTATTTGGTCTCATTTAACACCATGGATGTGTTTGTGATGCTGCTTGTGGCGATGGCTGCTATCGCGCTCCGATTAGCGAACTTCCCTCTTGCTCCGTTACTACTTGGCTTCATCCTTGGTGGTTTAATGGAAGAGAACTTACGCCGAGCATTGATGATTTCTGATGGTGAGTTGAGCTTCTTATGGGAACGCCCTATTACACTAACCTTTACAGTATTAGCTGTACTGGTAGTAGGCAGCCCAATGTTTGTGAAACTGTTTCAAAAGCTACGAGCTCAACCAGTCAAAGTTGAACAATAAATAAGCCATCCCCCCATGATTGACTTCTAAAAAAGCCACCAGCTCGGTGGCTTTTTTTAAAAGGTATAGATTATTTGATCAACCCGACCTCTTTATAGTACTTCAATGCGCCCGGGTGAAGTGGCGCAGACAAGCCATCTTTTACCATTTCTTCTTTCTTCAGGTTAGCGAATGCCGGATGCAGACGACGGAAGTCATCAAAGTTCTCAAATACCGCTTTAACCACGTTGTAAACTACCTCTTCTGGTACCGACGTCGAAGAGACAAAAGTTGCACCGACACCAAATGTTTTCACATCTTCATCCGATCCGCGATACATACCGCCTGGTACGGTAGCGACACGATAGAAACTATGGTCAGCGATCAACTTGTCTACGTGAGAACCTTCAATCGCAACGATGTTACTGTCACAAGAGGTGGTTGCCTCTTTAATCGCACCACTTGGGTGGCCAACGGTATAAACCATTGCATCGATTTTATTATCACAGAGTGCTTTAGACTGCTCAGAGGCTTTCAGCTCAGAAACCAGTTTGAAGTCATCATTCGTCCAGCCGTATTCGTTCATCAGCACTTCCATCGTACCGCGCTGGCCTGAACCAGGGTTACCAATATTCACGCGTTTACCTTTTAAGTCATCAAACGATTTAATATTGGCGTCTTGACGTGCAACGACGGTAAATGGTTCAGGGTGAACAGAGAATACGGCTCTAAGCTCTTTGAACGGACCTGCATCAGCAAATTGACTGGTACCGTTATAGGCGTGATATTGCCAGTCTGACTGAGCGATACCTAAATCTAATTCACCGGAGCGGATCGTATTAATGTTGTAAATCGAACCACCGGTACTTTCAACAGAACAACGAATACCATGGTCCGCACGTGACTTGTTCACAAGACGACAGATTGCACCACCCGTTGGATAGTAAACCCCGGTTACCCCACCCGTACCAATCGTTACGAAGGTGTCTTCAGCAGCGACAGAGAAGCTCGCACTCAGTGCCGCAAGAGATGCGGTTATTGCAACTTGCTTAAACTTTAACATTGAACATCCTTTTTCCTTTTGTTTGTGACGGTTCAAGTATAGCAAGCGTTAATCGATTGATTATGCATGAGTTCACAGCATATAAAATTCGTTTACATGTTTGTATACAACAAATTTATTAATTGATAACAAAAGCCCCAAATATACGGGGCTTGAGTTAATACTGCTTTTTCTTAGTTACTACAGCGCTCTCTGATTAGAAGAAGCGAATTAGAAGAATCCTAGCGGATCAACGCTGTAACTGATCAGAAGGTTCTTAGTATTTTGGTAATGACCCAACATCATCTTGTGCGTTTCACGTCCAATACCAGATTTCTTGTAACCACCGAACGCTGCGTGAGCTGGGTAAGCATGGTAACAGTTGATCCAAACTCGGCCCGCTTCAATGTTACGCCCCATACGGTAAGCCAGGTTTTGATCGCGTGTCCAAACACCAGCACCTAAGCCGTACTCAGTGTCGTTAGCAATCGCTAGTGCTTCTGCTTCGTCTTTAAAGGTCGTAATTGCGATAACAGGTCCAAAAATTTCTTCCTGGAAAACACGCATCTTATTATGACCTTCCAACAGCGTTGGCTGAATGTAGTAACCTTGCTCAAGGTCACCTTCTTGTTTGGCAATGTCACCACCAAAGACAACTTTAGCGCCCTCTTCGCGACCGATTTCCAGGTAGCTTAGAATCTTATCGAATTGCTCTTGCGAAGCTTGTGCACCAACCTGAGTTTCGGTATCTAACGGGTTGCCTTGCTTAATTGACTGCGCACGTTCAGCCACTTTAGCAACAAACTTGTCATAAATTGACTCATGAACCAACACACGAGATGGACAGGTACAAACTTCACCTTGGTTGAAGAAGCCCAACAGCGTACCTTCAATACACTTGTCGACAAACTCATCCTCGTGATCAAACACATCTGCGAAGTAGATATTTGGCGATTTACCACCCAGCTCAACGGTTGAAGGAATTAGGTTGTCAGCTGCACATTTTAGAATGTGGTTACCCACTTGCGTTGAACCTGTAAATGCCAGCTTCGCAATACGGTTGCTGGTTGCCAGTGCCTGACCCGCCTCTGAGCCATAACCATTTACCACGTTCACAACACCTGGTGGTAGTAAATCGGCGATTTTTTCCATCAGAACCAAAATCGACGTCGGCGTTTGCTCTGCAGGTTTGAGTACCACACAACACCCTGCTGCTAACGCTGGCGCGAGTTTCCATGCCGCCATCAAGATAGGGAAGTTCCAAGGAATGATCTGACCTACCACACCAATTGGTTCTGGAAAGTGGTACGCTGCCGTTGTCTCATCAATTTCAGCGGCACTGCCTTCCTGTGCTCGAATACAACCTGCAAAGTAGCGGAAATGGTCGACAACAAGTGGAATGTCTGCTGCCAGTGTTTCACGGATCGGTTTACCGTTTTCCCATGTCTCCACCAACGCCAGCTCTTCAACGTGCTGTTCAAGGCGATCTGCAATTCTTAAAAGAAGATTAGAACGCTCTGCAGCGCTGGTTTTCGCCCACTTTTCTCTGATGTTGTGTGCTGCATCCAATGCTAAATTGATATCAGCTTCACCAGAACGAGCAACTTTACAATACGGCTTTCCGTTAATTGGCGAAATATTGTCGAAGTACTCTCCACCTGTCGGTTTCACCCACTCTCCGCCGATAAAGTTGTCGTAATGTGATTTGAAGTTCACGATGGCATTTTCACTACCTGGTTGTGCGTAAATCATAACTCTTCCTTTTGTTTCTCGTTCAGTTAGTGTTTGAAACACTTTGTTTTTTGACAGTGTCATAGGTCACTGTTAACGAAGAGTAATACGCAAGTCACAGGCCAAGTAAGACAGACTTGTTGTTAATTAAATGCAACACTATGATTACCAAGCGATAACAATTTAAGTGAGTGTTGTTTGAATAGATGTATGGTGTGAACACCAGTGTTCAAGTGTTCCAAAATGGCACATGCTCACTGTGACAAAATGGTACAGTCATGGAACTTCAACATATTACCGATAATAACTGGCTTTCAACTTCTTGGCTCAGAAGCGAACAAGCGGGTCTAAAACAGCGCCGACTCCCGGAAGATGTCCGTGTCAACTCGGCGACACTTAAGGACAGACGTCACCAATTGAACTTCCTGATCGATGCAGTTAAGCAATTTGCGCTGCCTCTGTTTAACCAGCTTTTCGCACACAGTAGTAGTCGGCTAATTCTTACCGATGCAGATGGCGTGATCATCGGTAGCTGGGGAAAACCAAGATTTAGAGAAAAGCTGACCGAAATTGCCCTTAGCTCAGGTGCCTGTTGGCAGGAAAAGCTGAAAGGAACCAATGCCATCGGTACCGCTTTAGTCGAGGCTAAACCAGTCTCGGTCATTGGCGATCAACACTTTATTCAGCAACATCGTTTTATCAGTTGTTCGGCGAACCCTATATTCGACCATCTAGGTCATCTCCTTGGGGTCTTGGACATCACCAGTGAACAGGAAAAGCATGATTTGTCTACCCAAGTACTCGTGCAGAATATGGTTCAGCTGGTCGAAAACCAAATGTTAAATCAGATTCCGAGCGGTCATATTCGGGTCGATTTGGCGTGCGATAAAGATCTATTAAACAGCGGCTGGCAAGGCATTATTATCGCCGACGAAGCAGGTGAAATTTTGGCACACAACCAAGTCGCATCGCAGTTACTCGACTGCAGCACAGTGGTGGGTCAATCATTAGACGAGATTTTAGCGTATCAGAATTCAGACCAACCTATCGTATTCAAAACGGCACCACTCTCAAAAACAAAAAACCAGTCCCGCTCCTTAAGTGCCTCCAATGATCTTCATTTTGGTGACGCTAAAGTTGAACACTGTTGGCAACAAGCAAACCGCGTCATCGATAAAGACATTAGTTTATTGATACTGGGTGAAACTGGCGTCGGTAAAAACGAGTTTGTAAAAGCACTGCATAAAAATAGCCAGCGAAAAAGCGGCCCTCTGGTGGCAGTCAACTGTGGTGCACTGCCTAAAGATCTTATTGAATCCGAGTTGTTTGGCTATGTTGCGGGAGCGTTTACCGGGGCAAACAGCAAGGGCTATCAGGGTAAGATTCGTCAAGCACACAAAGGCACCCTATTTCTCGATGAAATTGCTGACTTACCCATCGCTGCGCAAAGCCGCCTTCTACATGTACTTCAGGACAAAACCGTACTTCCTGTTGGGTCCAATCAAAGCGTTCAGGTTGATACTCAGATTATTGCGGCAACACATAAAGATCTTGAAGCCTTGGTTGAACAGGGCGAGTTCCGACAAGATTTATATTATCGACTGAATGGGCTGATCATCGAGTTGCCTAGATTGGAAGAGCGACAAGACAAGCAGAAGCTGATTGAAAGTCTTCACCGCCGACATGCGGAACCAAATCAACACTTGTGCCCTCACCTGTTATCTCTGTTGCTCACTTATTCGTGGCCAGGTAATTTGCGAGAGCTCGATAGCCTGATAAAGGTTTCTGCACTAATGGCACAAGGTGAGGCGATGTTAGAACTTGCTCATGTCCCAACTCACTTATCTAAGAAACTTAGCCAGATGCAACAACAGGCAAGCGCAGAACCGACTACGGATATACGTACTACAGTCGAAGACAAACTGGTAAAAACCTACCAAGCCAATCAAGGGAACATCAGTAAGACATCTCGAATGCTCGGTGTGAGCCGGAATACGATTTATCGGAAGCTGAAGAGCATGGGAATGATTAAATAATCAATCATCGTTAATGATGGCTATGAAGGCGTTTTGAAGAGCACCCGCAATGGGTGCTCTTTCTTTTTTATCGTTGGCGTTAGAGCCCGCCAGCTTGTTGTGCCTGTTTAACCAATGCCTGACGTTGAGTTTCCTTTTCAGATACCACTTTATTGTTCTTTTGAGTGTCCTGCTCCAATTTGGCAGGGTTGAAAACAAAGTACTTGTTAAGAGTCATCTTGAGAACCTCAATGAGTTGTGATTGTTGCCTTTAAGCCTTTATAAATAGAACCAGTGAAAACGGCTTTCTCTGGCGGCTTGTGGCTGATGTTGAAGATAGTGTGTATTTAACAGTGACACATCCTCCATTTACGAGAATATTCCGGGCGTAGTTCAAAGGCTTACCTAATACGACTCTCAAAGTAATAGCACTAATAACAGCTGGCTGTGATAACGGTTCTTATTACTTGTTTGGCAGCAACTTATTGTCTCAAAAAGAAAAAAACAGGCCTCAACGCCCAGACGTAAAGGATGAGTTTTTCTCTGGATTGAAAGTACACTTGCCCTGCATATCTCTTCATTTCAATGAAAATTTTGTCTACAGGTTCAACATTCAACCTTTTTTGAGAAATATTTAGCTGTTTTTTTAGGCGCTAAAGCAAAGAAATGGAGACAATCACAATGAAGTGAGAGCTCTCTTGACTCTACCCACTAAAATTTGGGAGGCGTTATGAAAAGTAACAAGCTAGGTCATATCATGTCATTTAGCAGAATGTTTTCTTTTATTGCGTTTTTGACCGCCACATTCGCTTGGATCCTGAGCATGTATGCGTTATTTACGGTCTCCGCGGCAGCGCTGGTTATCAGCGTAATCCTGTACTTAAAAGATAAGTTTCTCCACCCTAAAAGTCACACCAAAGGAAAGAGCGGCTGAAGACTCTCGCCTTGGTTTGTCCAACACAAAATGGATGCCACTTGGGCATCCATTTAGATTGTGTCGGTGTACTTAAAACGTATTAAACGTCGTAAGTTGTAGACGCTGTGTCACCGCCTGTACCCGTCCAGTTAGTGTGGAAGAATTCACCACGCTCACGGTCGATACGCTCGTAAGTGTGAGCACCGAAGTAGTCACGTTGAGCTTGAAGCAGGTTAGCAGGTAGACGAGCTGTTGTGTAACCGTCTAGGAAAGTAAGCGCTGAAGTCGTACATGGCATTGGGATGCCTGCTTCTAGAGACTTAGCTGCAACTTTACGCCACGCTACCAGGCTGTTTTGTAGGATGCCTTTGAAGTAATCATCAGAGCCTAGGAACGCTAGATCTGGGTTCGCTTCGTATGCATCACGGATGTTGCCTAGGAACGCAGAACGGATGATACAACCACCACGCCACATAAGAGCAACGTTACCGTAGTTTAGGTCCCAGCCGTTTTCGTTTGACGCTTCGCGCATTAGCATAAAGCCTTGAGCGTAAGAGATGATCTTAGACGCTAGAAGTGCCTGACGTAATGCGTCAACCCACTCTTGCTTGTCACCTTCAACTGGCGTGATTGTCTTGCCGAATAGTTTTTCAGCTTCAACACGTTGGTCTTTCAGTGCAGACAGACAACGAGAGAATACAGACTCAGAGATAAGCGTTAGAGGAATACCTAGGTCTAGCGCGTTAATACCAGTCCATTTACCTGTACCTTTCTGGCCAGCCGTGTCTAGGATCTTCTCAACTAGTGCTTCACCGTCTTCATCTTTGTAACCAAGGATGTCAGCTGTGATTTCAACCAAGTAGCTGTCTAGCTCAGTTTTGTTCCAGTCAGCGAATACGGCTTGCATCTCGTCAGCAGACATACCAAGACCGTCTTTCATGAACTGGTAAGCTTCAGTGATCAGCTGCATGTCACCGTATTCGATACCGTTGTGAACCATCTTAACGAAGTGACCTGCACCGTCGTTACCAACCCAGTCACAACAAGGCTCACCCGCGTCAGTTTTTGCAGAGATACCTTGGAAGATAGGCTTAACCGCTTCCCATGCTTCTGCTGCGCCACCAGGCATAATAGATGGACCAAAACGTGCGCCTTCTTCACCACCAGATACACCAGTACCGATGAAGTGAATGCCTTTTTCACGTAGTGCTGCAACGCGACGGTTAGTATCTGGGTAGTTAGTGTTACCACCGTCGATGATGATGTCGCCTTTGTCTAGCAGAGGAACCAGCGCGTCGATGAACTTATCTACAACGTCACCTGCACGAACCATCAGCATCACTTTACGTGGTGCTTCTAGTTTTTCTACCAGCTCTTCAAGAGAGTATGCGCCAACGATGTTAGTGCCTTTTGCCGGGCCTTCCAAAAACTCGTCTACTTTTGCTGCAGTACGGTTGTGAGCCACAACTTTAAAGCCGTGGTCGTTCATGTTTAGGATAAGGTTCTGACCCATTACCGCAAGGCCAATTACACCGATATCACCTTTCATTGTTTCTCTCCAATTGTGTTCCATTGACGAGCAGCGTATTAAGAAATTTTTGCTGCTGCGTCTAAATCTAAATACCACTCCGTGTCACCAGTTTTAGACTGGATTTTTGCTGCAGGATAAGGCAGCTCGCTTGCCGGAGTCGTGTGAATTTCGTGAACGATTTCAACTTTACCTGAGCCTAGTACCAGGTAGCTGATTCGTTTTGCTGCTTCTAGCACTTTCGCTGTCTTAGACACGCGAAGCTGACCAGACTCAGGGTGAGATGCAACCAGAGATAAGTTCTCGTCTGCGTAGTTAGTCTGACCAGGGAACAGAGAAGCAGTGTGGCCATCAGCGCCAACGCCTAGCAGGATCCAGTCAAATACTGGCGTGCCGTTTTCACACGGGATCACATCTGCCATTTCTTTTGCAAAGCGCTCCGCTTCAGCTTGTGGATCGTTTTCACCCAAGATACGGTGGATGTTTTCTGCCGGGATGTTTACCTGGCTAAACAACAAAGTGTTTGCTTCACCGTAGTTGCTTTCTGCGTCATCTGGCGCGACACAACGCTCATCCCCCCACCAGAAGTGAAGGTTTTGCCATTGAATTGACTCTGCATATGCATCGCTCGCCAGAAGCTTAAACAACATTTTTGGTGTGCTACCACCAGACAATGAGATGTGAATAGGTCGTCCTTGTTCGCTCAGCGCTTGCATGTCATTGGCTAAGCTTTCCACAACCTGCTGTGCTGTGTTGAAGATCTTATGGTTGATCATAGTTCGCAGTAGTCCGTATCTGTTAAGTTTTTACATGGGAAACGCCATGCGCGGCTGTCGCGTTGCAGCAAATCATCGGCTTCTTTTGGTCCCCAAGTACCACATGCGTAACCAAAGAGCGATTGTGGATCTTGCTTGAAGTCCAGAATTGGCTGCACGTACTGCCAGCATGCTTCCACAGCATCGCTGCGTGCGAATAGTGTCGCGTCGCCGTTTAGTGAATCAAGCAGCAGACGTTCGTAGGCAGTCAGCATTTGCGTTTCTTCTAGAGAAGTGTAGTGGAAGTTCATCTTCACTTCTTTGGCTTTGAAACCAGCACCTGGTTCTTTCAAACCGAAACTCATCTGGATACCTTCGTCTGGCTGAATTCGGATGATCAGTTTGTTTTCTGGTGCATTTTGGCCAAACACTGGGTGTGGCGTCGCTTTAAAGTGGATAACCACTTCCGTCACGCGTGTTGGCAGGCGTTTACCTGTGCGCACGTAGAAAGGAACGCCGTTCCAACGCCAGTTATTAATGTAGGCTTTCAGGCCGATGTAGGTCTCTGTGCGAGAGTCATCTGCTACGCCGTTTTCTTCACGGTAACCTGGTAGATGCTGTCCACGTACATCAGATGCCGTGTACTGACCTAAAACCAGGTCGTTGCGAAGTGCTTCTTCATCCAGAGGCTTCAAACACTGTAGGACTTTTACGACTTCATCACGCATAGAATCAGCATTGATTTGTGCTGGCGGCTCCATACCAACCATCGCTAATACTTGTAGCAGGTGGTTTTGGAACATATCGCGCACTGCACCCGAGTTATCGTAGTAACCGCCACGCTCTTCTACGCCTAAGAACTCCGCGCCTGTGATTTCAACGTAATCAATAAAGTTACGGTTCCACAGTGGTTCGAACATTGCGTTTGAGAAGCGGAACACTAACAGGTTTTGTACCGTTTCTTTACCCAGGTAGTGGTCAATACGGTAGATCTGGTGCTCTTGGAAATGCTCGTGGATTTCTTGGTCCAGTTTGCGTGCAGATTCAAGATCGTAACCGAAAGGCTTTTCAATGATCAGACGTTTCCAACCATCTTCTTCGTTGTTCAGTCCATGTGCTGCAAGACTAGCAGGAATAACGCTGTATAAGCTTGGAGGGGTCGCTAGATAGAAAAGCGTATTACGCTGCTCTAGCTGGTATTCGTCGGCTAGTTGATCTAAACGAGTCACCAACTTGCCGTAATCTTGGGTATCTGAGGTATTGATAGCTTGGTAGTGCAGATGGTTAATAAATGCATTGAGCGTTTCTGGCTCTGTTTTTTCCATCTCCTGAAGCGATTTCTTCAGCTTTTCACGATAAGATTCATCACTGTATTCAGTTCGACTTACGCCCAGAATCGCAAAGTTATCTGGAAGCTGCTTATTCGCATAAAGGTGGTATAAAGCAGGAATTAACTTACGGTATGTAAGGTCGCCTGAAGCACCAAAAATAACGATGCTGCTGTTTTCTGGTATTACCATCATCTTTCCCTTAAAAACGAGGTACTTATTGTGTGCCTGGATATGGCTAAAAAGATGAGCCTACCCTATCAACGGCACTTCAAAATAGAAAATTGCTCTTACCTATTACGTTGATAGGTAAGTCAAATTAGGTCCAAAGAACCTCAATAAGTCGTACTCGTTTAATGTATCAAAGCACGAAAAGCACGAAAAGCACGACTTGTTGAGGTCATTTAGGTCAAGGAGCACTCCGTCACTTAGGCTGAAAGAGAGTCCGACACGGTGCAGTATTGTCTACGACAATTTGATTTACATCAACACTTGCCAGTGCAAACGTTTAAATAAGTTGCAGGAAAACGATTAACTACTTGTATTTTATAAATAAAAAAACTCAAGCAAGATCTACTTACAATTTGAGTTAAAACTCTACATTGAATGAAAAACATTCATTTAGTAGTCAAGTCAGTGATAACTGCAATCTAACGCCGACAAATTTTTACTCCTCATTATTGATAATCATTCGCAATATTAGATAATGGCGCTTATGTCTACACACAACGATAATGTAATGAACTCTGGCGTAACCCACACGTACCCCATTAAGCGTATTCAGAATGTGCTTGATTACATCCATAACAATCTGGAGTTGCCTCTCAATGTTAACAACATCTCGCAGAAAAGTTGTTGGTCACGCTGGCAGTTACAAAGGGTTTTTCAGCAACATACCGGCATGTCAGTAGCTCACTACGTTAGAGAGTTAAAGTTAAGCTTTGCTGCCGAAAGGCTGATAAACAGTTCTGAACGCTCACTGGATATTGCTCTTGAACTTGGCTTCGCCTCAGAAAATGCGTTCAGCCGCGCTTTCAAACAAATGTTTTCTCTGAGTCCAAGGGAATATCGCCAAAAACGGCAGTTGTATGGCGTTAGACAACCTTTCGTCTTGCTACCCGTATCCAAGACTTCAAGGTTAGGTGTGCGCTTCGCTGACGTTAAAATAGAAACAAAACCGGCATTTAGACTCAAAGGCGTTCACCAATCCATTAATGGCCTGTTCTCCTCCGAGCCAGATTTTCAATCGACAGTGCCGAGACTCTGGACAAAACTTACTTCTATTGAGGACAACTTAGACCAACACGCCTGTCTTGGTGTTATCGATGTAGCGAACGCTCATTCAGGTAGCTCTCAACTTGAGTACTGGGCGGGTTTCCAATTAGAAACAGAACCATCCTCGGCACCGAACGATGATTCTCTCACTCTATTGGAAACGTTGTTGGTTCCGGAACAAAGCTACGCTGTTATCACCCATTCTGGCCGAGTCTCCAAGCTAACTGAGACTCTAGAATGGTTTATCCTACATTGGCTACCCAACTCGAACTATCGCGGTATCGACGGTTACGAACTGGAAATTTACCCTCCAGATTACCAACCCGAAAGTGAAAATGCTCAGATGCAATATTGGCTCCCAGTAAAATCGATAAGCTCAAAATGAATACAACCTAAAAACTTGTATCTTCATCGCTATATTTGCACCAAATTGTTAACTTTTCGCATTCCCCACTCTATAAAATACAAATAACAATCATTATCAAATAATAACTAAGTAGTGGAACTCATATGAAAAGCTCAGTTCGATTTCAACGCTCAGTACTTGCTGTCGTTGTTGCTGCATTTGTCTCAGGGCCTGTCATTGCCGATGAAGACCAATCTCAATACGAAACCATCACTGTTCTTGGTGAAACCTATCGAAACACAGCAACAAAAACCGCTCTGGCTCCAGAAGAAACACCCCAGGCGATAACTGTTCTAACCAAGGAAGACATGGATTTACGTGGTGTCAGTACCGTAGGTGAGGCGTTACGTTATGCTTCGGGCGTAAATACGGAACTGCGCGGTGGTGCCGTCTCACGTCTCGATCTTTTTAATATTCGTGGTTTCATTAACTACACCAATTTTTACGATGGTCTTCCCCTACTTTTCAATGGCTGGAATCTTCAGCCACAAATTGATGCGGTTGCCTTAGAACAGATTGAGGTTTTCAAAGGACCAACGTCGGTTCTGTACGGAAACATCCCGCCAGGTGGCATGGTGAATATCATTGCTAAAACGCCACAATCTGAACCTGAAAATAGTCTCGCCATAAGAACTGGCTCTAATCATCTAAAAGAGGTCAGTTTCGATACAACCGGTCAGTTGGGCGATTCTAACGTGGATTACCGACTAGTTGGTCTGGCGAAGCAACGCGACGGTCAGGCCGATACTTCAGAGGATGAGCGCTACGTTCTCGCTCCTTCATTCAACTGGCAAGCGACCGAAAACACGCTGGTGAACGTGAATGTATATTACCAAAATGATCCATCGGCAGGCATTTATACCACCGTTCCGGCAGCGGGTTCAGCGTCGAGTAACCCCCTCGGTTCAATGTCACCGAATACTTTTTTAGGCGATGAGAACTGGAACACATACGAGCGTGAAGTTCTTATGGTGGGATATAAAATTCAGCATGATTTCAATCATAGCTGGCAGTTTTTGCAAAACGCTCGCTACATGACAGCGGACGCGTATCAGGAAAACACCTATAACAGTGATCTCGCTGATGATAACCGCACCGTTGGACGCAACGCTTACCTCACCGATGAACAGTCAACCTCATTTGTTGTCGATAACCAACTGTCAGGCTTGGTCAAAACAGGCAACTGGGAACATAACCTGCTTCTTGGTTTGGACTATCAATACTTAGACTCGGATGTGAAGTACAAAGATACGCTTGATTACTCGCTGACACAGGACATCTTTAACCCAAACCACAATCAAATTGATAGAAACTCTCTTAATTTCCAATATCAACAAGATATTGATATCAAAACCAGGCAGATTGGTGTCTATCTCCAGAACCAAGCGCGCTATGACAAACTGGTGATGATTGCTGGCCTACGCTGGGATAAATACGAGTCAGATACGGATACCACCAGTGATTACCTTGGCTCAGTATCCAACAGCAAAGAAGAGTTAGATGACACCAATCTTTCGTTCCGTGTTGGCGGTCTATACGAACTTGATTTCGGAATGTCACCCTACCTGACCTACTCCGAAAGTTTCGAACCGATTGCCGGAGCGGATGCGAATGGCAATGCATTTGAGCCTTCAACAGGTCATCAATGGGAGCTGGGCTTTAAATATGCACCATGGGAAAGTAACATTTCGGGCAAATTAGCGTTCTTTCATATCACCAAGAAAAATACCATCTTGAACGACCCGAACAACCCTTATGCGCCCAATTATCAAGCGGGTGAAGTCGTCTCTCAAGGTGCCGAGTTAGAAACTAAATGGCAGGCAACGCCACAAGCTGACTTGACGCTGAACTACACCTACATTGACATGGAGATCACCGAAGACAGTTATTACGGTCAAGAAGGCAAAACTCCCGTCTGGGTGCCAGAGCAAATGGCATCGTTGTGGGCGAATTACTACTTTGAAGGCGCATTGTCCGGACTGCAAACCAGCGCAGGCGTTCGCTATGTAGGAGAATCACAAATGGACGCACAGAATAGTGAACAAGTGCCTGACTATACGCTGGTGGATGTATCAGCAAGCTATGACTTTTCTTCTGTGTCTAAATCACTTGAAGGTGCCGCAGTTACGCTGTCTGCATCGAACCTGTTTGATAAAGAGTACTACTCTTGCTACGACAAAAGTAATTGCTGGTTTGGCGCAGAGCGCTCTGTTGAAGCCAAGTTAGAGTACAAGTTTTAGTTCGCTGGCAAGGTTTCAACTTTGAAATAAAAAACGGTGGCTTCAATGCCACCGTTTTCGAAGGTCTAACTGGTCAGAAAAAGTCACCTTGTCACTTTTTTATAGCAGCGTTCAGGGCGCCCTACCGTGCCGTAATTTAAATCCGCTTCTAATTCACCAGAGCTAATTAAGTATTCCAGATATCGTCTTGCCGTGGTTCGACTGGCTCCGATTTTTTCTCCAGCCTCATCCGCAGTGAGCATTTCTTCACCCGGGAACAAGTCTCGGATTTTATCCAGCGTGACACTATCAATCCCTTTCGGCAGACGCTTTGCGCCTGAGTCTGCAATATTGTTCGACTGAAACATCTTATCAACCTGACTCTGATCCAAGCTGCCTGCGACATCAAATCGCTCACGCTGCGCAAGGTATTTTTTCAGTGCAACTTCTAACCTCGGAAACATGATCGGTTTTAGTAGATAGTCAACGACACCGCCTCTCATCGCCGTTTGCAGCGTATCAACATCTCTCGCAGCGGTAATCAAAATCACATCACAAGTTTGATTTCTTGCGCGCAGTGTATTGAGGATCTCCAGCCCTGTCCCATCTGGTAGATACACATCCATCAGCAGTAAATCGGGTTTGAGTATCTCCAATTGCATTTCTGCTTCCATTCGCGTTGTGGCTATGCCCACCACCTCTAAGCCGGACAATTGGCTGAGGTATTTATGGTGGAGTTCTGCAATAGCGAGATCATCTTCGATGATCATGACACGCGTCGCCGTCTTCATATTTGTTCTTCCTTAGGCAAATACACGGTTATTCTCGTTCCATATTGCGTATTCGGCAGCATCTCAACATGACCGTGATAGCGTGTGGCAAGTTGATTGACCAAGTGCAACCCCACCCCCCGATTATGGAGCGCTTTTGTTGAAATGCCTTTTTTGAAAAGTGTTTGTGGTTCGATGTGTTCTGGCAGTCCACAGCCCTGATCGCTGACTTCCATGATCACTTCGTTCCCGTAGTCACTCAGCGATACTTCGATGTCTCGGCGTTCAATCGCCACCGCGGTCTCTTCACGAATCGTCGATAACGTCGCATCAAAAGCATTGTCAATTAAATTACCTAAAATGGTCACCAAATCTTCTGCGTTTAACCATTCAGGCAGCGGCTCTAAGCGGCTCCCTTCTTCCACAACCAGATTTAAACCAAGCTCGCGAGCACGTTCTGTTTTTCCCAACAACATACCCGCAATCAGAGGATCTTTTATTGTGTCGCGTAAAAACTCAATCATGGTTTGGTAATGCGCGGTTTCTTGACCTATCAGTTTTTGCACGGCTTCAAGCTCTCCCATTTGGACAAGACCGCTGATGGTGTTGAGTTTATTTCTGTGTTCATGTGTTTGAGAACGCAACAGTTCTGCATACTCTTTGGTTTGTGACAACTGCTCTGTCAATTCACTGATTTCATCACGCAGACGAAAACTGGATACCGCCCCCACCACTTTTCCATCAACGTATATTGGAGAACGATTGGCAATTAAGCGTTTGTGATTGAGGTAAATTTCAATATCGTGATCTTCTTGACCCGTTTCAAGCACGGTATATAAATCGCTATCACGTAAAGTGTCTGTTAACGGCTTATTAAGTGCTGTTTCTCTGTCTATCCCTAATATCTGACACGCGCTGCGGTTTATTGAACGAAGCACACCATCAGAATCTATGCTCAGTATCCCTTCCTTAATGGTACCCATCGTAACTTCGAGTTCGCCGTACAAACGGCCAATTTCTTCTGGTTCAAAGCCCAGAATTGCCCGTTGAAACTTTCTTGAGGCATAGTTCGAAACCACCGCATTGGCGATAACTACAACAATTACCATGAGAATTAAGAAAGTTAAAAAAGGCTCGATGCGATCTTGTAACCGCTCCAGCAAATAACCGACCGACACGACCCCAATAACTTGGCCTTGTTCGTCAAATATCGCGGCTTTCCCTCGAATCGAGTAACCCAATGAGCCCTTCGCTGTCGATATATATGACTTGCCTTCATCAAGTGCTCGTTGGTTATCACCGCCTTTCATCGGCTTTCCAACTCGCTCATCAATAGGGTGGATGACACGCACACCTTGATGATCACCAATGACGATAAATGCCGCACCAATAGCTTGGGTCAGGTCGCGAAAACGATCTTGATAATGCTCTGAATTGTCACTCTGTATGATTTCTCGGACCATCTCCGAGTTTGCTAAGAATTGAGCGACTCCGAGTGCTTTCTCACCCATTTCTTGCTCTTGATTCACTTTCAGATAGGTAAACCCAGCGGCAACAAGTAGCAACAACTCAATCAAGCCAGAAAGTGTCATAATAATGAGCATTCGCTTACGAAAGCTAATGGTGCTCCAACTCATTATTTACTCCTCATCAACACCTTCCAAGCCACATAAGTTAACATTGAGTTAACAGTCAGGCTGTTATCAGATAGTAAATCTGTGAACAACGCAAACAAACAGCGATAGTTGTGGTCAAATAATAGACGGAACAAAATGGTTAAACTCAATAATTCACAAAACGACACGCAATCATTATGTATTCAATAACATACATATAATCAATTCGAAAACATGAATTCGATCACGCCAATTTAGGCGATTTTTAAAGCGTCTTCATACTTTCAAGCGTATAATTTTTAGTCAGGGAGACCGAACAGAGCCTCTCATTTAAAAAGCAGTGAAACCGGAAGTCTATAAAGAGCTCAACATCATTGTCAGTAAATTCGAATAAAAATTCATCACAAGAACTACTGCGATATGACAAATAGTTAGACACCCTCTGAGTACTAAAAAACCATAAACAGAGGTGTATTTATAGTTAGAAGGAACACTTAAAAATGGAACGTGATAATTTTGGAATTTGTCTTAATAAGGCCATGTTGTCAGAAAATATGTATTCAACTTTCACGCATGTCCGTGCTTATGAGAAAAATGGAGGTAGCGCGTCAGAACTTAAAGTGCTGCTGTCATTCCCTCAGATGAGTGGAAAGGATCTATTGAATACAATGTGTGGCTCTCGCCAGTTAGAGTGGAGAGCTGAGTTCCACTGCCCGTACCAAAAATAAAGTTATGCTAAGTTGGCGTCTGTAAGCACTATTCAGACGCCGTTGTAGCCCGCTTTTCTCGCTTTAACCACTTAACATCGAACGATTATTCCTCTATATTAGAGCTAATACTCTACAATAAAGCAGCCACTATGAAACAAACTGGAAAGTTTTGGGTACTTACTCTCATCAGTAGCTCGATTTCTTTCGCCTGTCATTCCACTCCTATTACCCTAGATAGTGCATGGCAACTGCTATTAGAAAACAACTATTCTCTCAAAGCACAACGCTCGAATGTTGAAAGTTATCAATATCAGGAGAAAGCAACAGGCAACCTTAATTTGCCGCAAGTTTCTCTTGGCGCAAACTACACTCGCTTAGATACCGACATCACCCTTTCTGGCAAGCAGATTTTCGACAGCACAGGTGCTGAGATCGCGGTTCCACCTGCCTTTCAAAACATTCTGGGTACGCTAGCGAACACCACGTCGACCATTACTGAGCGTGATATTTTTTCTTCTTCTATTCGCGCAATCTGGCCTATTTTTACTGGCGGTCGTATTTCTGCCGCGCAGACTGCTGCTGAAGGAAAAACTGACGAAGCAAAAAGCCAACTCGCGATGGAACAGCAAGCGCGTTTTGAGGATCTGTCGAAGTACTATTTTTCAGTTGTGCTAGCCAAAGAAGTTCTGGCCACTCGTCAAGCCGTAGAACAAGGGCTGAGAAAACACCGCGACTTCGCGATTAAACTGGAAGAGCAAGGACAAATTGCCCGAGTGGAACGCTTGCAAGCTGAAGCGTCATTAGATAAAGCCTCGGTTGAGACTCGCAAAGCCTTGAGTGATCTCACCATTGCTGAAGCCGCGTTGGGAAAAATTCTCGCCCAAGAGCAATCTGTTGAGCCAGCAGAAACGTTATTTATCAACACGAGCCTTCCGCCACTCAATGCCTTTATTGAGCAAACATTACACACCTACCCTGGTTTGGATCTTCTCGATGCTAAAGACAAACAAGCTCGAAGTTTAATCAAAGCGGAAAAAGGCAAGTACTATCCCGAAGTCTTTTTGTACGGTGACTACACCCTATATGAAGACGACTCTCTCGCAAGCCAAATGAAACCCGATTGGTTGGTCGGCGTTGGCGTGAGTGTCCCATTGATTGAATCAACTGGCCGGAGCGAAAAGACCAAAGCGGCACAAAGTATGGTTTCGCGAGTCGACGCATTGAAATCTCAGGCGAAACAAGACTTATCACTATTGGTTCAGAAAACCTATCTGGAAGCTCAACAAGCCATTGATGAAGTGCAAGGGTTAGAATCCAGTATCGCGCTTGCAAACGAAAATCTGCTTCTGCGTGAAAAAGCGTTTACCCAAGGCCTGTCTTCTTCGCTCGATGTTGTTGATGCGCAGCTCTATGTCGCCAATATAGAAACGCAACGTTCGGCAGCGAGATTCCGCTATCTGATCTCTTTGACCAAGTTATTGGCTTTAAGTAGCGAAATCGATAGTTTCCAACAGTATAAAAACACCGCCTATACCCCAGCTTTACCGTCTAAAGAGGTGCGATAAACCATGGTAGCAAAATCATTAAAACCCATTTTATTATCACTTTGCGCTGTAGGAGTTACCGCTTGGGTTGGCTTTCAGTTTTATAAGGCTTATCAGCCAGAGCCGGTTCGTCTGCAAGGCATGATTGAGGCACAGCAATACAGCATTTCCTCAAAGGTGCCAGGTCGTATTGATCAAGTCATGGTCCGTAAAGGGGATGACATTGAAAAAGGCCAGCTAATTTTCACGCTTCACAGTCCAGAAATCGCAGCAAAATTAGAACAAGCCAAAGCGGGCGAGAAAGCCGCAGATGCCTTGGCACAAGAGGCAGAAAAAGGGGCTCGTGAACAGCAGATCCAAGCCGCTAAAGATCAATGGTTAAAAGCGCAAGCCGCCGCTAATCTCATGGAAAAAACCTATAACCGAGTTAATAACCTGTACAGAGATGGTGTCGTTGCTGAACAGAAACGCGACGAGGCATTAACTCAATGGCAGGCAGCTAAATACACAGAAAGCGCGGCTTTCCAAATGTATGAGATGGCGAAAGAAGGTGCTCGCAGTGAAACCAAAGTCGCAGCGGCAGAAAAAGCGCGCATGGCGTCTGGTGCGGTTGCTGAGGTGGAAGCTTACGCCAAAGACACGCAAATACACAGCTGGTTTAATGGCGAAGTGTCTCAGGTTCTACTGCAAAGTGGAGAACTTGCACCACAAGGTTTTCCTGTCGTTACGGTTATCGATACCCAAGACGCGTGGGCAACACTCAATGTACGGGAAGATCTTCTGAAGTATTTCAATGAAGGGGCAACCTTTCAGGCTTACTTACCCGCTTTGGATAAGAAAGTAGAATTTAAAGTCACGCATGTTGCGGTTATGGGCGACTTCGCGACTTGGCGTGCAACGGATTCTGCTCAAGGATTTGATTTACGTACTTTTGAAGTCGAAGCGAGGCCAGTCCAGCAAGAGTCTAACTTGCGTATGGGCATGAGTGTTGTGGTTGAACTCTGAACACGGCCTTAGGTTAACGTTATGACGATTCAGATTTCACAACGCCATATAATACGACGTGATAAATGGTTGGCATCCTGCCTTACTTGGGTGCCCATCCTACTTGCTCTAACGATTTGGGGAGTCTTCTCTGCTGGTATCGCCCGCGATTTGCCCATCGGTATCGTGGACATGCAGCACTCGCAGCTTTCACGTAAGCTGATTCAGTCCTTAGATACTTCTTCGACTTTGTCCGTGGATTACCATTACACCAGTACCACCGATGCAAAAAATGCCATGATTGAAGGTGGTATTTACGCTTACGCAGTCATTCCTCCTCAATTCGATCAAGATATTTTGCAGCATCGTCAGCCTCAGCTGTCTGTTTTCTTCAACAGCCAATATATTCTGGTAGCGAAGTTAATAAACTCGGCCGTTGCACAAGCGCAAGGCTATTTTGATGCTCAGGTGCAAACCATGGGTAATCTCGCCAAAGGCAATATCACTTCGCTTGCTGCTATCGGGCAGGCCGTGCCTGTTTCGACACAAATTACTGCGCTTTTTAATCGCAATACCAACTATGCACAGTTTCTGGTTACGGCTATCGTGCCCGCTATCTGGCAGATTTGCATCGTAGTAAGTACGATTTTAATTCTTGCTGCTCATTTTCGTATCTATGGCAGTAAAAATAAGTTCGAGTTTCTCGGCGAAAAACCTTGCTTACGACTGGCGTCAATTCTAAGCCATTACATTCCTGTATTTATGATCCAAGGCGCCCTTTACCTCTACTGGTTTTATGCTCTGCTTAACTGGCCAATGGAAGGCAACGTAGTAGTTATATTACTGGCGCAACTGGTGACGGTTATCGCCTGTATTATTATGGGTGCTCTGTTTTTCTTTCTGTCCATGGATCCCGCTCGCGCGATGAGTTTCGCTGGTGCGTTTACTGCGCCAAGTTTTGCCTTTATGGGCATTACTTTTCCAGTCACAGACATGAGCACGCTTGCTACAGCCTGGCGCTCTCTATTGC
Source organism: Vibrio sp. STUT-A11 (assembly GCF_026000435.1). Taxonomy (NCBI): domain Bacteria; kingdom Pseudomonadati; phylum Pseudomonadota; class Gammaproteobacteria; order Vibrionales; family Vibrionaceae; genus Vibrio; species Vibrio sp. STUT-A11. The sequence goes on from NZ_AP026763.1 coordinate 1,895,742, forward strand.
CAATCAGCCATTACATTGAAGTTCAAGTAGGCCAGGCAAGCTACGGTGCGCCAGCGGCTCAATCTCTGAGCTCACTTTGGACAATGATCGGTTACATCGTGCCGTTGCTACTCACTGCTACGTTAATTCACAAACACCGAAATGCCACAAGCCTTAATCAGGAGATCGCATGACGCTCTGGCAACTGATTAAAGCGGAAATTCGCTCAGTTTTTACCAACCCTGTCGTCACACTAACCGTCTTCGGTGGTGTGATATTTTATTCATTCCTATACCCACTGCCCTATACCCAGCAAACCCCACGAGAGCAGCCGATTACAGTTGTTAATTTGGATGGCAGCCAGACCAGTCTGAAATTAGAGCGTATGGTAGATGCGACACCTCAGGTAAAAATTGTATCCAGGCTACATACCATCGAAGAGGCCAAACAAGCCTTTTTGAACCGCGACATCACCGGTTTTTTAGTCATTCCCGAGCACTTTTATAAAGATTTGATGTTAGGTAAAAGCCCAACTCTTGCCTATGCCGCGGACGCTTCTTACTTTTTGGTATATGGCACAGTCGTAGAAGGTTTAGCGCAAGCTGGCGGGACGCTAGGTGCGCAGGTAAAAGTCAGTAAGCTAGTGATTGAAGGTGTGCCTTTGAGTATGGCCAGCCACAACTACTCGGCGATAAAACTTAATATGAAACCGACCTTTAACCCCACCATGGGTTATATCGAGTACGTGGTACCTGCGGTGTTCGTGCTGATTCTACAACAAACGTTGATCATGGCGGTTGGGTTGCAAACGGGATCACAGCGACATGGTCGAGGTTACTGGTCACAAGTAACAACGCCTTCATTACTGCTGGTAAGGACGCTTATCTTTGTCGCGATTTATTTCCTGCTTAGTACGTATTATTTTGGTGCCAGCTTTGAAAGGTTAAGCGTTAATCACATCGCTCAGGCAACTGAACTGCTTTCCTTGCTGGTTCCGTTTCTGTTGAGCTGCTGTGGTTTGGGTTTTTGGCTCGGTTACCTTTTACCACGCAGAGAACTGGTCACCTTAGTCGTATTGGTCAGCTCAATGCCACTTATCTTCCTTGCCGGTTTCATTTGGCCAGTAGAATCCATTCCTGCCCCCCTACTTTGGATAGCAGATTTGAGCCCAAGTACCTGGGCAATCAAGGGCTTTCTTGCTTTAAACCAGATGGGTGCAACATGGCAGCAAGTGGCTAAACACTGGACTGCCCTTTGGCTGCTAACAGTGTTCTGGGGGGGTATCGCGTATTGGATAGCTAGACGCCATTCAGCGCCCGTCGTGACTGAAAGTTAGAAACAACAAAGGAGCCTAAAAAGGCTCCCTTTGTATCACGTCTTATTGAGTAGTTGACTTACGCAACGTCTTCTATTGATTCAGCGTTTTCTACTGGCTCGAAGAACTCATCGTGCAGTGCACAAATTGCTCGCTGATACTCTTTATCACCCACAACAAATTGTACGTTAACATTTCGTAGTGATGAGTGTAGAGCAACTGGAGTAACACCATTATTCATTAGCGCCAGTACACCTTTCGCCAAGGTTTTGTTGGTGTCGATCTGAGAACCAATCGCCGAGATCAACGCGACCATACGGCCTTTGATTGATGCTTTCGGGTAACGTTTTTCCGCTTTATACAGAACTTTATTCAGGCTGTCCGCATTGCCGCCCAGGTAGTAAGTAATCGAGTTGGCGTTCATTTCTTTACCAACCAATGTCACATGGGCATCAAAGATGATTTCCATCAACTCATAACTCACGTTGTCTACTTTACCAACCATGGCTTGGTCAAACAGATGTAATGCAAACACTTTCTGCTTACCCGCAATGATCTCTACTTTGTCTTCCTCTGGACGGTAACCAGAAGAAATCAAAGTACCTTCATGTTCAGGTTCAAATGTGTTTTTAATTTGCAGTTCGATACCACTTTCGCGCAAACCCGCAGCAGCATTAGGGTGGATCGCTTCCATTCCCAGGTTAGCTAACTGGTCAGCCACATCGTAGTTAGTGCTGCCAATTGGCAATACTTTTTCAGGGCCAACAACGCGTGGGTCAGCAGAACTTAAGTGATATTCCTTATGGATGATCGCTAAATTCGCTTTAGTGATCGAAGCGACTCGGCTGAACGTCATCTCACTGTAGCCTCGGTCATAAGTATGCATTAAGCCTTCTTTACAATATGCATAACCAGTAACAATAGGCAGTTCTTTTGTGACATCGATGTCTGCAAACGCTTCACTAATCGATTCATCGAGCGTTCTCGGCTCTGTGGTATCCCAACCTGATAAATCAACGAACTTAGCGTTAATACCCATATTTTTCAGTTTCAGTGCGGTATTGTAAGCACTGTGCGCTTCGCCAATAGAAGAAAGAAACTCGCGAATTTGAGGCAAGTAGTGGCGCAGTGAAAACTGGCCGTACTGACAAGTCTCTAGGATATTAGCGATACAGTTTTTTGCTTCTGAGATACGAGATCGAATGAACTTATCCGCTCGCATTCGATTCATTGGATCGGCGAAAATATTTTCGTTGGTCAGTAACATACGGTTTTCTACGTATGCCAATGCTTCTTCCCATTTGTCGTCGCGCTTAGCAACCAGTTGGTAAACGCCCGCTTTGCTGGTTTTTTTACATTCTAATAGCGCGTCAGTCATACCACCGTAAGCCGATACAACAAAAACTCGGTTGTATGGTGTCTTGGGACGAAGAATAATATTGTCTAGAACAGCATCAAATGCTGTCATTGAAGTACCGCCGATTTTTTCTACGGTAAAAGTCATGTTAAGCCTTTTTTGATTGGTAACTTAAAAGTAATAACGAAGAGAGAATTGAAATGTGAGGTGGAAACCCACCTCACAGTGACTATTTAGTTTTAGTCAACAAGAGGGTACACGCCGTTCTCATCGTGTACTTCCGCACCTGTGATAGGTGGGTTGAATACGCACGCCATTACCATTTCTTTGTTTTTATATGCTCTGAGGTAGTGCTCGTCGTTTTTATCCAGAATGTACAGTGTACCTGGTTTGATTGGGTAGGTTTCACCGCCTACTACTTCAATCTCGCCTTCACCACTCATACAGAAAACTGACTCTAAGTGGTTTTTGTAGTGGATGTGCGTTTCCGTACCTTCGTAGATAGTTGTGATATGGAAAGAGAAGCCCATCTTGTCGTCTTTCAACAACATACGGACACTTTCCCAAGTATCTGAAACTACACGTCGCTCACTGTTGCGACACTCTTCGAGTGTTCTAACGATCATTATTAATTTTCCTTATTAAGATGCTTGTTTGAAGTGTTTCGCAGCAATAGTTTCTACTGCATTTTCAAAAATGCTTAGTCCTTGATCCAGCTCTGATTCACTAATCGTTAGTGGACAGAAGAATTTAACCACTTCGTCGTCAGGGCCAGCAGTCTCGATAACCATGCCACTTTCAAAACACGATTTGGCAATTTCTGATGCCAGGTCACCGCTGTTACACTCGATACCAACCATCATGCCGCGACCTTTTTTCTGCACGAACATTTGTGGGAATCGACGTACACAACGCTCAATAACGCCACTTACACTTTCTGAACACTGCTTAATGTGTGTTTCAAAGTCGTCGTTCGCCCAGTAAATTTCCAGCGCTTTAGCGGCAGTAATAAATGCATGGTTGTTGCCACGGAATGTACCGTTGTGCTCGCCTGGTTTCCATTGGTCAAGCTCAGGTTTAAGCAGCACAACCGCCATTGGTAAACCATAACCACCAATAGATTTCGACAAGGTTACGATATCTGGCTGAATACCTGATGGCTCAAAGCTAAAGAACGTACCCGTACGTCCACAACCAGCCTGAATATCATCGACAATCATAAGGATGTCGTTTGCTTTACAAATTTTGCTTAGACGTTGTAGCCACTCGTTTGAAGCGACATTCAAGCCACCCTCACCCTGTACCGTTTCAAGAAGTACAGCGGCAGGCTTGTCCATACCAGCAGAGTTGTCGTTTAGCATGGTTTCAAACAGCGCCAGACCATCAACGCCTGCGTAACCTTCAAACGGAATACGAGACACGTTGTGAAGGCTAGAACCATTACCTTGTCTATGGTGCTGGTTACCTGTTGCTGCCAATGCGCCAGCTGTACAGCCGTGGAAACCATTGGTGAAAGCGACAATGCTACTACGGCCCGTTACTTTTTTAGCCAGCTTAAGTGCTGCCTCAACAGCGTTAGTACCAGTAGGCCCAGTGAACTGAACTTTGTAATCCAGTTTTCTTGGCTTAAGAATGTAGTTGTCCAGAGCTTCAAGAAACGTTGCTTTCGCTTCTGAGTGCATGTCTAGACCATGTGTAATACCGTCCATTTCAATGTACTCAAGTAATGCTTGCTTAAGTACAGGGTTGTTATGGCCGTAATTTAGAGATCCCGCTCCAGCAAGGAAGTCTAAATAGCGTTCGCCCTGTTCTGTTTCCAGCCAGCAGCCTTTCGCTTTGCGAAATACGACTGGAAAATTGTTTGAATATGAGCGTACGTTGGATTCCTGCTTTTTGAAAATATCCATGATAAGACCGTTTTTTAATTCCTATAGTTAGAGGATTATTTTAGGGGAATGCGATACAAGTACTCTGTATCGTGTTTGCCTTTAAAGTGGGCTTCTTCATCCAAAAATGTGCTTACTTGGCCAGAATTGCCGTTCATCGCATCTAACTTTTTGAATAACGCCCAAGAGGCTTTGTTGTCTTCCGTGATAGTCGTTTCTACCATTTTCACGCTACTCAGACCTTCTCTGGTAAGAAGTTCTTTTAACATGCGAAACGCTAAACCGTGACCTCTGTAACGAGGTGAAACTGCAACCTGCCAGACAAATAACACTTCTGGTTCATCTGGTTTCTGATAGCCCGATATGAAACCGGCGATATCTTTATTGCTTTCAACCAGAATACTGGTTTTACTAAAATGTGTTGACTGAAGGAAATTGCAATAAGAAGAATTCATATCTAACGGTGGACAGTCTGCAATTAAGCTGTAGATGTCGTCACCATCAGAGATCTTAGGTTCACGAAAAATCCATTTGTTTCTTGTTTCCTCTTCAATTTCTGGATAGAGGACCCAAGGTGCTGATGTGATCATGTGAAAATTCATATCCTTTGAGGTCTAATTAATTTCGCTATTATTATGGGCACCTCTCGCCACCAAAAATCAAATATTCGCAGATTATAACCGCATTTATGTGATATAGATCACACTTTATAACCAATTAACCATATATTAAAATATTTGAGTTCTAATCTTCTCCAGAAGCTGTTAATGGCGCGGAAAAGCACAAATTAGCAAATATAATTTTGTACATGTCCTACTTTTCGAGAGAACATAAAGCCTACCAATGAATTAAGGCGTGCTTTTTGACCACTTCAACGCAAAAAAGCAATCAAACTCGTTTTTTGCTGAGCAATTAATCCAATCTTTCAAACAATTCTCCTAAGAATGCATCTCAACTCTGACCTTCACACCATCAATTTGGCATCTAAACATTTGACCTCTAAATTTAAGGTCAGGGTGATAGATCTCAAAAACTGGTTACGATGTAGACACAATATCTACATAAAAATGTCTCATAAACTTCAAACTTAATTTACGCTTGCGTTAACGGCCAAACAAAAGGCAAAATAAACACATTAACATTCTGTTTTTAAACAACAAAATAACCCAAGGCGCGTTACTAGCAATAAGCTCAATACAGTTGGAACCAAAATCATATTTACACCTAGTTCGTTGATATTTTTTCAAAAATTAATTAGAGTACAAAACGTTAGACACAAAAAAGGACGATTACATGGACCCCATACTGGAAGTTAAGGGACTTTATAAAGTGTTTGGTGAAAACCCAGAACGTGCTTTCTCACTTATCGACAAAGGTGTCGATAAAGACAACATTTTTGAGCAAACTGGTTTAACTGTCGGTGTAAACGATGTTTCTCTTACCATTAACGAAGGTGAAATTTTTGTAATTATGGGCCTTTCTGGCTCAGGTAAATCCACTCTTGTCCGTCTCCTAAACAGACTGATTGAACCAACCAAAGGGAGTGTTTTCCTTAAAGGTAAAGACATTGCCCACATCTCTGAAGACGAACTAAGAGAAGTCCGTCGTAACAACATCTCAATGGTTTTCCAAAGCTTCGCACTGATGCCACATATGACGGTGATTGAAAACGCAGCGTTTGGCCTTGAATTAGCTGGCGTTAGTGTGGAAAAACGGCATGCCAGTGCGCTTTCCGCTCTTGAACGAGTAGGGTTAGATACTTACGCTGAGTCATTTCCGGATGAACTGTCGGGCGGTATGAAGCAACGTGTAGGCTTAGCAAGAGCTCTTGCCTGTGACCCTGATATCCTTTTGATGGACGAGGCGTTCTCAGCCCTTGACCCATTAATTCGAACTGAAATGCAAGATGAGCTTATACGTTTACAGAACGACGATAAGCGAACAATCGTGTTCATTTCTCACGATCTTGACGAAGCGATGCGAATCGGTGACCGAATTGCGATCATGCAAAATGGTGCGGTTGTTCAAGTTGGTACACCGGATGAAATCCTTCACAACCCGGCTAACGACTATGTGGAAGCGTTCTTCCGCGGCGTAAACATAGCCAGTGTTTTGACGGTTAAAGATATCGCTCGTAAAAAGCCAGCAGCCGTGTTTAAAAAATCGGATAACGACGGTCCGGGATCTGCAATGCAGATACTCATGGACCATGATCGTGAATACGGTATTGTCATCGATAAATCCAGCCGCTACTCCGGCATTGTTTCGCTCGAATCATTACGTTCAGCGCATAAAGAGAATCGCTCTTTGGCCAGTGCACAGCTAGAGAACGATGTCACGCTCCAACCACACCAATCGATTAACGATATTTTGGGCGTGGTTGCAGACGTTCCTTATGCCGTACCTGTTGTCGATGAACAAGGTACTTACTTTGGCGTCGTGACGAAATCTCGTCTTCTGCAAACACTAGACAAGGAGTAAGGCAATGTCATCAGAAGAAACAAATAACGATCCATGGGCACAGCCTGCTCCTGCGCAAGATGATCCCTGGGGTCAAACTTCGGACGCAGCCACCAATAATGACTGGCTCAGCTCAGAAACCGTTGAACATGCACCGTTCGATATCATGAACCCATTTGAGGAAGCCGTACTTCCCCTCGATGACTGGGTAGAAACAGGGTTAAACTGGTTAGTGGAACACGGTCGCCCGGTTTTTCAGGCGATTCGAGTTCCTATTGACTTTATTTTGACCTCGTTTGAAACCACACTAGTGTCAACGCCAGCACCAATTATGGTACTGGTTCTGTTTCTACTCGCGTGGCAATTCTCTAACTTCAAGCTGGGTGTCTCGACTGCTTTATCTCTCATACTCATCGGATTGATTGGCGCGTGGTCACAAGCGATGACAACACTGGCTCTGGTATTAACAGCAGTATTCTTCTGTTTGTTAATCGGGTTGCCGTTAGGAATATGGCTAGCAAGAAGTAACACCGCAGCAAAATTTGTTAGGCCAATCTTAGATGCCATGCAAACCACGCCTGCGTTCGTTTATCTGGTACCTATCGTTATGCTGTTCGGTATCGGTAATGTGCCTGGTGTTGTGGTTACGATTATTTTCGCGCTTCCGCCCGTTGTTCGTTTGACCATTCTGGGCATTCAACAAGTGCCAGAAGAGCTGATCGAAGCAGGTCACTCTTTCGGGGCAAGCAAAAAACAGATGCTCTATCGCATCCAGTTGCCGTTGGCACTGCCAACCATCATGGCGGGTGTAAACCAAACTCTGATGCTTTCGCTCTCTATGGTGGTGATTGCCTCCATGATTGCTGTTGGAGGTTTGGGCCAAATGGTACTGCGTGGTATCGGGCGACTTGATATGGGCCTAGCAGCCGTTGGTGGTATCGGGATCGTAATCCTCGCAATTCTGTTAGACCGAATCACTCAGGTTTTAGGCGTAAATGCAGGTAATACCAAGCTGCGCTGGTATCACACAGGTCCTGTTTCATACCTATTAAAACTGAAAACGAACCAAGACGATAAAAAACTTAGGAGAAAAACGAATGAATAGTTCATGGAAGACAACCCTTTCAATTGGGGCACTAAGTACCATTGCTTTTTCGACAAGTGGTATTGCAGCGGATCTACCAGGTGAAGGTGTGACTGTTCAACCAGTACAATCAACCGTAGCAGAAGAGACGTTTCAAACCTTAATCGTGAATCGTGCGTTGGAAGAGCTTGGCTACGACGTCAAACCGACCAAAGAAGTGGACTACAACGTTGGTTACACTTCCATTGCTAAAGGCGATGCGACGTTCCTAGCTGTTGGCTGGTTCCCTCTTCACGCCGACAAGTACACCATGTCTGGTGGTGACGACAAATTCTATCGCAAAGGCCAGTACGTTAGCGGTGCGGCTCAAGGTTACTTGATCGACAAGAAAACCGCCGAAAAATACAACATTACCAATATCGGCCAGCTAAAAGATCCAAAACTGGCAAAACTGTTTGATGCCAACGGTGACGGCAAAGCCGATCTAACGGGTTGCAACCCAGGTTGGGGTTGTGAAATGGTGGTTGAACATCAACTGGATACTTTCAATCTTCGTGACACTGTCACACACAACCAAGGTAACTATGCAGCGATTATCGCGGACACCATTTCTCGTTACAAAAAAGGCGACCCAATTCTTTACTACACTTGGACACCATACTGGGTGAGTGGTGTGTTAGTTCCGGGTAAAGACGTCGTTTGGTTAGAAGTACCATTCTCTTCACTTCCTGGCGAGCGTGACGATATCGACACTACCCTGCCAAACGGTAAGAACTACGGTTTCGAAATGAACTCTATGCGCATCGTTGCGAATAAAGAGTTTACAGAGAAGAACCCAGCGGCTGCTAAGCTGTTTGAAATCATGAAGCTCAACATTAATGACGTGAGTGCACAAAACATGATGATGAGCCAAGGTAAAAACAGTACCGCGGATATCGAGTCTCATGTTAACGGCTGGATTAAAGCGCACCAAAAAATGTTCGATGGCTGGGTAGCCGAAGCTAAGAAAGCGGCGATGTAAACCATCAGATAACGACTTTTTGAGTGCTATCTAACAGCACAAATCACGATAATAAGAGCCATTGGTTGATCCAACTGGCTCTTATTTTTTGACCTTTCCAGCCTCAACATGCCACTCCCTACTTCTTCTAAGCCACTGAAACTGCATTTCTAAGATAAAATTCAGCTAAATTTCATTCCTTAAGAGTTTCTTAAGTTTCGCGTTTTATTTTGTTGGTGACTAAACAACAAATGGAAGCGCTAATGAAAAAACATGAACAGACTTCTATTCAGGGTTTTACTTTAGACATCGTAAGCCCTACTCATCCTCTTTGGCATGATGTGATCGAGCATGTTTCTCTGCGTTATCAAGAAGCATTTTTTGCCGAACTTAAAGTTTTCATGCCTGCGTATTTAACGCTCATCGATAACGACAATATTATTTCAGTTTGTGGGTTTCGTATTGCAGAGCAAGAGCCTCTGTTTCTCGAACAATATTTAGAGGACGAAGCGCAAAACCTTGTCTCAACCGTTTTTCAGTGTGACGTAAAACGATCCAATCTGGTTGAGTTTGGACACCTTGCCTCATTTGCGAAAGGCATGTCTGCCCTGCACTTTTACCTGATCGCTCAAATGCTGGTAGATCTCGGCTTTGAGTGGTGCATTTTCACCGCGACAGATCCTCTTCACGCCATGATGGCTCGTCTTGGATTAGAACCACAAACCCTTGCTCAAGCCGATCCAAACAAGGTTCCGGATTCACTGTCGACTTGGGGTTCTTACTACGATCATCAACCGCGTGTGCTCGCTGGAAACTTGCTCAAAGGGTTAGAGCGTCTTCGTTTGGTCCATGAACGCATAAGCAAACAAGCGTAGGTAAAATATGAATATTCTTTTCGATACTCTTAACCAGTTGGCTAGCACAAAACCCAATCACATTGCACTTGTTGGTACCGATGGACAGGGACAAAGCGTTCAATTTACGTATGCTGAAATGCAGGAGGAAATAGAACAGACCGCCGAATTATTGAAGGCTCTGGATATAGAAGCACTAGCACTACGTGCTGAGAACAGCGTGAACTGGGCCATTATCGATTTGGCGGCAATGGCAGCGAATATCGTCGTTGTCCCTATTCCTACTTTCTTTTCTAACGCACAAGTGGCGCACACGTTAAAAGAGTCTCGCGTAGACGCACTGATTGGCTCCTGGCAAGACGTTTCACTTCCAGCATCTATCGAGCCTCAAGCGAACCAGAATACAAGCACCAAAGTCGCTGGCTTGAATGTCTTACGCATAAAAGCGCAAGGCCCCACTTCTTATCTGGCAGGAACCGGGAAAATCACCTTCACGTCAGGTTCAACAGGTCAGCCAAAAGGTGTCTGTTTAAGTAATGACCATCTCTGCCAAGTGGCTCAATCGCTAGCAAAAAGTGTTGACGGTTTAGCCAAATCACATTTGGTTTTACTTCCTCTATCGACATTGCTGGAAAACATTACAGGGATTTATGTACCACTTTTATTGGGCGCGACTTCCTATATTCTGCCTGGTGGAAAAACCGGTTTGTTGGGCTCCAGTCAGTTCGACGCGGGATTGTTTGCCAAGGTGTTAGCAGAGATTAAGCCAGACAGCTTAGTACTCACTCCTGCGCTGTTGCTCGCGCTTATCCATATTGTCAGACAGCAGCCAGATCTTGCTGCTTCGCTGAAATTTGTCGCCGTTGGAGGAGCAAGAGTGTCGTCATCTCTGATTAACGCGGCTCACGCGCTGAACATTCCCGCATTTGAAGGCTACGGCTTATCGGAATGTGGCTCGGTCGTTTGTTTAAACACGCCTTTGTCTTTCAAAGCGGGGACGTGTGGAAAACCACTACCACATACACAAATCCGTATCGCAGAAGATGGCGAACTGCATGTTAAGGGCAACATCGCGCTGGGCTATTTAAATGAACCTTTTAGCCAAGAATGGCTCGCAACGGGCGACTTAGCGCAGCTTGATGAACAAGGGTTTGTCACCTTATCTGGTCGCAAGAAGAACCTTATCGTCACCGCTTATGGGCGAAATGTGTCACCTGAGTGGATTGAGTCTGAAGCATTGGCATTTCTGCCTAATGTTCCGCTCATTGTCACTGGTGACGGACGGCTTGCGTTGTGCGCCATTGTCGCCAGCAGCGATAACCTGGTAGAAAAAGTTTCTGCGTTAAACAGCACGCTGCCTGATTACGCGCGAATCCAGACTTTGCTGGTCATCAATAACCCTAGAGCCATCACAAGTTGGTACACCGAAAACGGCAAACTCAAACGCAGTGAAATCGAACACAGCGTTAATCAACTAATCACGAATACGAATCCAGAATTCATGCTGCAAGGTCAAAAGGTTCAAAAACTTGACCTGCCTTTACCGCAGCCCATCGCATCTTAAGGAGAAGGTTATGACCCTTTTTTTCGAACAACTAAAACAACAAACTTCGACAGCTCAAAAAGTTATGCTTAGTGCACCAGTGATTGCTGACGTGCAACAAGGTCAAATTTCTAAGCAGATGTATATTGCCTTTCTTACGCAGGCTTATCATCACGTTAAACACACCGTGCCACTACTGATGGCTTGCGGAGGCAGACTATCTTCTGAGTATGAATGGGTTCGTGAAGCCATTGCTGAATATATTGAGGAAGAGAAAGGCCACCAAGAATGGATTCTCAATGATATCCAAGCCTGTGGCGGTAACACCGACGCTGTGCGCAACAATCAGGAAGAAGGCCGAGTCGGACAAGCAATCGAGTTGATGGTGTCTTACCTCTACCACAACATTGATCGAAATAACCCATTAGCCCTGTTTGGCATGGTTTGGGTTCTTGAGGGTACAAGTGTTGGCATCGGCGGGCAGATGGCAGAAAAAATCCAGTCTGTGCTGGGCCTTCCTCCTTCTGCAATGACCTATCTCGTTTCCCATAGCATGTTGGATCAGGATCACCTGCAGTTTTTTGAGTCTTTGATGAACAAAATCACCAAAGAGGAAGATCAGCAAGTCATCATCGACTCAGCAAACATGGTGTTTTCTCTTTATGGCCAGATGCTTAGAGCATTACCACCTTACTCGAATCAGCAAGCAGCGTGAGGTAAACAATGAACATCAAAGACAGCAAAATTCTACTCACTGGCGCAACTGGTGGGATTGGTCAGTCTATTGCGACCGAGTTAGCCAATCGCGGTGCGACATTGATTTTAGTTGCAAGAAATGAAGAAAAGCTAAACGCGCTGAAGGCTTCGCTAGTCAATCCAGAATCCCACGACGTGTTAGTCGCAGACATTACCACTACCGATGGGCTGAATGCCGTACGAGAACTAGCCCGACAAAAACAAAAAGTGGATGCGCTAATCAATAACGCCGGATGTAACGACTTCTCTTTATTAAGTCAAAAACGTCCGACACAGATTGAAGCGGATATTCAACTCAACTTGGTCGCACCTATACTGCTTTGCCAGTCTGCACTCTCCTGGCTAAAACAACCGGGTATTATCCTCAACATTGGTTCCACATTCGGCTCTATTGGTTATCCAGGTTACACCTCTTATTGCGCGGCAAAAGCGGGACTGCACCGTTTCACTGAAGCGCTGGATCGTGAGTTGTTTGCGACTGGCATTCGGGCTTTGTACCTAGCGCCCAGAGCCACCGAGACCTCATTAAACAGCGATACCGTTAATGAACTGAACCAGAAACTAGGGAACAAAACCGATTCACCACAGGTGGTCGCCGAACATGTCGTTACCATGCTGGAGAAAGAGATTTCAGCGAAATGGATCGGCTGGCCCGAAAAGCTGTTTGCTCGCATTAATCAACTGCTACCCACCGTCGTTTCATCGGCGATTAGAAAACAGCAAGAAACCATCCATCAGTACGTAAACCGCGTTAGCCATTAAAAGGACAGAAACGATGAATACCAAACAAATCCTATGCACATTAACTGTATGTTCAGCGTTAGCCTCAACCGCGGCGTTGGCAGGAAACACCCCACTCCAAGATGTGCAAAAGAAATGGGCAGAATGCCAGTACAGCACGCCTAGCGGTGATGAAAAAGAATATTGCTTTAACCGTGCGATTGCCAAAACCAGTATTTACTTGGACAGAGAACCAGGTAACCCAGAGCTGACCGTTTGGCTGGCTATCAATAAAGCGTCTCTTGCTGGCGCTAAAGGTGGCTTGGGTGCACTGTCTTTAGCCAAAGAAGCCAAGTCTCTGCTTGAGCAAGTCATTAAAACCTCGCCAGAAACTCTGGGTGGATCAGCTTACACCAGCCTAGGTTCGCTGTATTATAAGGTTCCCGGATGGCCAATTGGCTTTGGTGATGATGATAAAGCAGAACAAATGTTGAAAAAAGCTTTAGAGATCAACCCAAACGGTATCGATCCGAACTATTTTTACGGTGATTTCCTTGCAGAGGAAGGACGAGATCAAGAAGCAAAAGTGTATCTGACTCAAGCGATGAAAGCCTCTCCTCGACCTGACCGACCTTTAGCGGATAAAGGCAGAAAACAGGAAATTGAAGCAACGCTAGGGAGACTAAAATAATTTATGCGCTTATTACTGGTAGAAGATGACAAGCTACTCGGACAATCTATGGTGACTTCTCTCAGTCGCCATGGATATACCGTAGACTGGCTGGAAAAAGGGGCTGCGGTGACTAGCGCGCTAAAAACAGAAGCATTCACTGCTGTTATTTTAGACCTCACCTTACCCGATATAGATGGATTAGAGGTGCTACGTAATGTTCGAAAAAGTGGGTATAAGCTACCAGTGATGATACTCACGGCAAGAGATGACATCCGCGATCGTGTTCAAGGCCTGGACAGCGGCGCAGATGATTACCTCGGAAAACCCTTTGCTCTTGAAGAATTACTCGCCAGATTGCGTGTCGTGATTCGACGCCAATCTGGAAGTGCTGATGAACTTATTCAAGTTGGATTATTATCACTTTCTCTGTCTGAACAGAATATTCGTTATGACGGTGTGCCACTGAAACTCACCCGCAACGAATTTAAAATTCTAACGAGTTTGATCACTAATGCAGGGCGAGTACAAAGCAAAGAGCAATTGCAGCAATTTCTGCACGGCTGGGATGAAGGTGCGAGTGACAACGCCATTGAAGTACACATACATAACTTACGAAAAAAAGCGCCGAAAGTAGTCATTAAAAATATTCGTGGTGTGGGGTACATTCTTGAAAAGTAACAAGCCATACTCTCTTAAACGTCAGCTTACCATCTCCGTTTCTATCCTAGTCTCAACGCTGCTGCTGATATCGTTATTTTTCAGCTTTCAATCTGCCAAGCATGAAGTGGAAGAGGTCTATGATGCAAGGCTCGGGCAATCCGCAAAATTGATGTTCCTCACCCTTTCAGTATCGAAGGAAGAGAGCACGCTTACTAACCATAGAGAATTATTCCAGCAATGGATGGAGAACATCGAGCAATTAGCCAAAGGAGGTCGTGATGAAGCCACAACATTCGGCCATCCCTACGAGCAAAACCTCGTGTTCCAGTTTTTCAGGAATGATGAACTCATTTGGAGTTCGTCCCCCAGCCTACCTCCGCTTTCGTCTTCATCAAATAACAACGGCTACTTTGACATTAAAGTAAACAGCACAGCGTGGAGAACCTTCCAGCTCTCTTTCCCGCATACTATCCATAACAATGAATATGTCGTAGTCGCTGAGAAACAGAAAATAAGACAAGAGATCATTCGTGAAATTGCTCTGTCGACATTAATTGAACAGATATTGCTGATCCCAACGTTATTGCTCCTGTTAATCTGGTTGATTCAGCGTTACTTTCGCCCAATTAACGAACTCCGCAGCGCTATCACACAAAGAAATGTACATCGTCTGGACCGAATTCATGTTAAAGATAACACCGTCGAACTGGATCCTTTGGTTGCAGCGCTAAACACATTGCTGTCTGAACTTGAACAAGCTTGGCTACGTGAAAAGCGCTTTACTCGCGCCGCAGCCCACGAACTAAAAACGCCGCTCACAATACTCCGTCTAAACGCGGAGAATGCACTGCAAAGTAATGACCCTGACCAGCAACGCGGTGATTTAGAGAATATCCTCAAAGGTATAAAACGCACGGATCGCCTGATTCATCAACTGCTTACCTTAGCGAAAGTAGACAGTCTCTCAGAGCGTGCCTTTAATACTGTTGAGTTGACTCCTCTGCTACAAACGGTAGTTGCCGAACTGGCCCCGTTAGCATTGAGACAAGAGCAAGACATCAGCCTATTCTCAGCTGACGTTCAGTTGTCAGGCGATCCGATATTACTTGGTGTTCTTTTCCGTAACCTGATCGACAACGCCATTCGATATTCTGGCGCGAAGAGTGAAATCCAAGTGCAAGTTTCACAGAATCGGAATGCCATCAAAGTATCAGTATCCGATACAGGACCAGAAATCCCACAAGAAACTCGTGAAAGAATTTTTGAGCAATTTTATCGTGGTCGTTCAGAAACCGGTGATGGTGCTGGTCTCGGTATGTCAATTTGCAAAGACATTGCATTGCTGCACAATGCCACTATTGAGGTTACTCCTCGGGAAAACGGGATGAATACATTTGTGATCTCATTCCCTAGTACCTAACAAACCAACCACCCGCGCCAAGTTGCACATAGCCTGCGCGGTTATTGACCTAATTATCAGTGACGCCCGTCGCATTCCCCAGCAAAAGCCAAAATACTTCTCCCATGACCGATAGATAAGGATTATGTTTCACGTTTATTTCACACCCTGCGTGATAACGTTGCAACGCACAATTATTAAATCTATCAAATAAGTAAATATGAGAAGTAACTTTCATCGAGCCGTTTTTGGACCACTACAGCCAATTGCTGTTTTTTCTTTATTTTCAATCACTTTTTTATCTCTTTCACGAATATTATTACTCTTTTGGCAATCTGACCGAATCGAATCAGTTCAAGATTTAATCTATATTCTCAGCCAGGGCGTACGAGTTGATGTCGCCACATTGTGTTGGTTATTTATTCTCCCTGCTCTTCTCTCTGCGCTGCTACCTTTAAGCGGAAAAATAGGTAATGGCTGGAAATGGATACTACGCCTGTGGATGGTCGCAGGCCTTTGGATTTTGGTCTACATGGAGTTAGCCACCGCACCGTTCATTCAAGAGTATGACCTACGCCCTAACCGCCTGTTCGTCGAATACTTAATTTATCCTAAAGAAGTCATGAGCATGCTCTGGACAGGATATAAACTAGACCTGTTCATTGGGGCAGCTGGTACGGCTATCACTCTCATTTTAGGTTGGAAATGGAGTAGAAAACTGACTGATTCTGCACAGCAGATCAACTGGAAGTGGCGTCCTTTGTTGGCGATTCTGGTTGTACTTATTGGTGTCGCAGGCGCACGCTCTTCTCTTGGTCACCGTCCTCTCAACCCAGCGATGGTTGCCTTCTCTAGCGATCCTCTCTTGAACGATTTGACCCTCAACTCCTCATACTCACTGCTGTTTGCCGTCAACAATATGAAATCGGAAAAGAGTGCTGAGCAGTTTTACGGCAAGATGGATAGCCAAAAAATGCTGGAGATTGTTCGTGGATCGTCGAAGAAGTCGGATTTTAACCCTGAACTATTGCCAACAATGAATCACAATGCTGCGACTTACAAAGGAAAACCTAAAAATTTAGTTATCCTGTTGCAAGAAAGTTTGGGTACGCAGTTTGTGGGCGCTTTAGGTGGCCTCCCATTGACACCAAATCTGGACAAATTAACAGAGGAAGGCTGGTTATTTACCCAAATGTACGCCACG
Organism: Vibrio sp. STUT-A11; assembly: GCF_026000435.1. Lineage (NCBI taxonomy): Bacteria > Pseudomonadati > Pseudomonadota > Gammaproteobacteria > Vibrionales > Vibrionaceae > Vibrio > Vibrio sp. STUT-A11. Next base: position 1,912,632 of record NZ_AP026763.1, read on the forward strand.
GGTACGCGATCAGTACGAGGCATTGAAGCGGTGACGACTGGTTTTCCACCATCCCCTTCACGTTCGGTTGTGAAATTGAGCAAAAGCCAAACCGGCTTCTTTACCATTGCAGATTTGTTGAAAAATCAAGGTTACCACACCCAGTTTATCTATGGCGGTGAGGCAAACTTCGACAACATGAAGACCTTCTTCTTTGGTAATGGTTTTGAACAAATTGTTGAAGAAAAAGATTACCGAAACCCCGGCTTCGTTGGGTCATGGGGCGTAAGTGACGAAGACCTATACAACAAAGCTGATGAAGAGTTTGAACGGCTGTCTAAGGATGACAAACCATTTTTCAGCTTAGTGTTCACATCAAGTAACCACAGCCCGTACGAATACCCTCAAGGTAAAATTGAGCAGTATGACGAGAACTACATGACGCGTAACAATGCCGTGAAGTATTCAGATTACGCGCTTGGCACCTTCTTTGAAAAAGCAAAGAAATCTGGCTACTGGGATGACACCATATTTATCGTGATCGCCGACCATGATGCTCGTGTATCGGGTGCTAACTTGGTACCAGTAAAACACTTCCATATCCCTGCATTAATCATCGGTAAAGGGATTGAGCCTCGAAAAGACAATCGGATTTCTAACAACATCGACATGCCACCAACACTGCTTTCGCTGATTGGCGTTGATGCCAAAAGCCCGATGATTGGACGCGATCTGACCAAGCCGTTAGCACGAGAAGACGAACGCGCTATGATGCAGTACGACAAAAACTTCGGTTACCTAACGCGAGATAACCTCGTCGTGTTTTCTCCTGGAGAAAAAGTGACCACGTTGTCATACAACTTTGAGAACCAGACAATGAAGCCGATGGATGTTGACGCATCTATTGTTGAAAGAGCAAAAGCAAATGCGCTGTTTGCATCCAAAGCGTATAAATACGGTTGGTACACTTCCCAATACTAGACGTATCTTGGGTAACATTGTTTCAAAGGGGAGCTATTTCGCTCCTCTTTGTACATTTAAAATGTAGTCAGCTTTTCAACATGACGAGTATAGGGCGTATAGAAAAACAACATTTTTTATGCACGAAACTCAAAGTGCATTATTATTCACTATAAAAGACTAAAAATATCATTTTAATTTCCATTCAGCCATTCCCATTAGGACTTCAATAAATTAGACTCAAGTGAAAACCAACAGCTGTGTAGAAGACAAAAAAGGAATGGCAATGAGCTCAAGTATGATCCTTAGCGAGTCCCTGATCGAAAGCGGACGAGATATCCCACTAACAGAACTCCTGTACGCAAAACGCGTGCTTGATAACTACATGGCAGTGGCGAAGGATAGTAGCCCTCTTGAACTGCTTGCAGAAATGAAAACTGCCGCACAACAAGTTGAATACTTCAAAACTGACGATAACCCTTGTGAAGCTCGTAATGTCATCAGCAGTATGATCGATGAGATTGAAAAGGCGACAACTTTCTCTGAGTTCAAAACTTTCGCGAGTAAACCATCCCTGGCGTTAAACGAATTAATTGAAGATCGTGCACAATTAATTAAACGTGAAAGAGAGCTGCTACTGGCATCTGGCTACGACGCGTCACGCATTTAATTAACATTTCAGCCGGATCAAAAAAAGGAGCGCTCAGTGCTCCTTTCTCTGTGATATAGAGTTGTCAGATCGGCTTATAACCCCATATCTTCACTCATTTCTTTGATCTGTTTTAAGTCCATTTTATGAACTTCAATAAGTTGATCAATCTGACTTAATCGTGATGTGGCCTCGTCATGTTTATTACACGCATCAGATTTCACATCCCAAGATTTGCCTTCTAAGTACACATCGCACTCTTTCTTTAGCTTGCTAATTTTCGGCAGCAAACTTTCACGCTCTTTTTCTAAGGACTCTAACTCTTGTGAGACTTTAAGCTCTTTTTGGAAGACTTCGCGCGAACGCTCAAGCATTGTCGCCTGTATACCACTCTGGCGAGTCAGTTTTTCGTTCTCGGATTTAGTGGAACTAATCTTGTCGTTCTGCTGCTTCACCTGTGACTCAAGTGACAGGTTAACCTTTTCAACTTCGGTCAATTGCGATTGGAGCGCTTGCAACTCTTTTTGATGCTCGGCTTCTTGTTCTGCAAGAAGTGCTGTTACTTTGTCTTCGACTTCTTTATCCAAGCCTTCTTCACGGACTTTCACTTGCGAGACTAGCTGCGTTTTGTCCTGAGCAAGTGCCTGGTATTTTTCTTCTAAGACTTGGTAAGTCGATTCCCATTTGTTTGCGGTCAAAACTGAACCAACTAAGCCACCCACAGCTAAGCCTAAGACCGCAGCAATTGCGATATAAACCTGAGTGCGCTTGTCACGCTGTTCTATCACAACCACGTCTTCATGTTCTTCACTGTTATTCTGAGAACTCACCGTATATTACTCCAAGGAATCTTGTTATTTTGCTAGCGAATCAGTTCCGCGACCATTATCGATGCGGTGTAAATCAGGAATGCGCCTATCAAAATAATGATGGTCGCTTTTTGGACTTTTTCATTGGTTCGATAACGAAATAGCACAAACGCTAACGCAATCAAAACCGCTATGGCTAACAATCTGGTCATACAGCCTCCTTGTCCGATTGTGGTTTTGTCTCTCTACGGCTAAAACCACAAAAGTTTATTGTAACCTATTTATTTATTCCTCAACGTCAACATAACGTAGATTTTAAAGTGAGTGCGGGTGTTTTGATCAATTTTGTGGTCTTAATTGAACTACTTACCTAGAGTCACAGAATAACCATTCCCTGACGCTATGGAATATTCTGTCAGCATTACTCTGCAAAATAGTGCAGTTTATACGATGTATAGCGCAAAACGACTGGCTACTCATGATTAGAAGCGCTCTTTGCGAATAATTATTTGAAAAATAAATCCGCATTGGGTGTTGAAATGGTCAAAAAACATGATAGAGTTCTCACGTTAATGGTGACCAGCATCATTAACTAACCTTTACTCACATAATTGAGTAATTGTTCCGAAGAAGACTGCAGGAGAGTAGTTACCAACCAATATTTAACATTTGGTTAGCATAACTCGCCGAAGAATTAACTATTTCAGGTGCTACCTAGGTAGCGGGGACTGTAGTTGGAGGAACCTCTGGAGAGAACCGTTTGATCGGTCGCCGAAGGAGCAAGTCCTGTGTCATACACAGGGTGAAACTCTCAGGCAAAAGGACAGAGGAGTGGAAAGTTGTAACCTAACTATTTGGCGTTCCCGTCTTTTAAATAGCTTAGTTCTATTAGAGATCTTGTATCTCGCCCTTTCCCTCTTCTCCTTATTAGTTGTTTTTTTAAGGGGAAATCATGAACGACCTACAATCTTTACTGCAAACCATTGATAACTTTGTCTGGGGCCCACCACTATTACTTTTGCTCGTGGGTACCGGTGTTTACTTCACTTTTAGCCTAGGCTTGATCCAGTTTAAACATCTGCCGACCGCATTAGTGATGGTATTTAGTAAAGATAAGTCATCTGATAAACAGGGTGACGTTTCTAGCTTTGCAGCGTTGTGTACTGCACTTTCAGCAACTATCGGTACTGGTAATATCGTTGGTGTTGCAACTGCAATTAAACTTGGTGGTCCGGGTGCGTTGTTCTGGATGTGGCTTGCAGCCCTATTCGGAATGGCAACCAAATACGCTGAGTGCTTGCTTGCCGTGAAATACCGCCAAGTTGACGATAAAGGCCAAATGATTGGCGGCCCGATGTACTACCTACAACATGGCGTTGGATCTAAAGCACTGGCGATCATGTTCGCGGTATTTGCATTAGGTGTGGCTTGTTTCGGTATCGGTACTTTCCCTCAAGTGAATGCGATTTTGGATGCGACAGAGATTTCTTTCGGTGCTGACCGTGAGCTATCTGCCTTCATCCTGACTCTGTTAGTCGCTTTTGTTACTTTAGGTGGTATCAAATCTATTGCTAAGGTCGCGGGTAAAGTTGTACCAACTATGGCTGTATTCTATGTCTTGGCGTGTCTTAGCGTGATTATTATGAATGCAGACCAACTACTGAATGCGATTGAATTGGTGTTGGTATCAGCCTTCACTTCTACTGCAGCAACTGGTGGTTTCCTGGGCGCAAGCATCATGCTGGCTATCCAATCGGGTATCGCTCGTGGCGTTTTCTCAAACGAATCTGGTTTGGGTAGTGCACCAATGGCAGCGGCTGCGGCGAAAACTGATTCTTGTGTCAAACAAGGACTGATTTCCATGACAGGTACCTTCTTCGATACCATCATCATTTGTACCATGACTGGCCTTGCTCTGATCCTGACTGGCGCATGGCAAAGTGACTTCTCAGGTGCAGCAATGACGACTCACGCGTTTGCCGTTGGTCTGAACGCAGAGACATTTGGTCCAATGCTGGTATCAATCGGCCTGATGTTCTTCGCTTTTACCACCATTCTCGGTTGGAACTACTACGGCGAACGTTGTGTTGTATTCTTGTTCGGCACTAAAGCGGTACTGCCATACAAACTGATTTTCGTTGGTTTAGTCGCTTCAGGCGCATTCCTGCATCTGGATATGATTTGGATTCTGGCTGACATCGTAAACGGACTGATGGCAATTCCTAACCTGATTGGTTTGATTGCTCTACGCCATGTTGTGGTAGAAGAAACTAAAAGATTCTTTACGCCAGTGACATCGACTCAAGGTGATAAAGTGACTGCATAATTCTTTACCATTCTAGAAACACTCACAACTCAATGCGAAGCCTAACAGCTTCGCATTTTTTTGTTCCAAATTACTCAGGCTGAAACAAATACTTCACCTCACCGCCAATTAAACCGTTCTAAACTTATGTCTGTCTGAATAAGTAGATGGTTTAGTTGTTATGCAGGAACAAGCAATAAGGGTAAAAGCATCAAGATGACTGGACACATTCCTCGTGAAATACAGCACATAGAGCAACTCGCGGAGCAATACCCTCAACAACTACGCCTGCACCTTCTCGATGACATTTACCATAAAGGGAACTCGCAACCTATTTACGCACTGGAATTAGGTTCAACTGACAGCAATGCACCTTGTCTGTTTTTTACCGGCGCGATCCACGGTGTAGAACGAATTGGTAGCCAGATAATTCTCGCCTTTCTAAAAAGTTTGCTGAGACGGCTGGAATGGGATCGACAACTTAAACAATCTCTGAATAACTTGCGTATTATCGCGATTCCCGTTGTTAACCCTTGGGGTGTGGCACTTAAAAAGCGTGCAAATCACAATGGCGTGGATTTAATGCGTAATTCACCGATCAATAGTGATAACCCTGTTTACCACCTTTATGCCGGACAAAGTTTTAGCTCATGCTTGCCTTGGTATCGAGGAAATCCAAACGAAATGGAACAAGAGCTCCAGGTATTGTCGCGCTACGTTCTCAATTACGCTAAGCAATCTCGTACCACCATTGTTTTGGATCTGCATAGCGGATTTGGTACCCGCGATCGACTGTGGTTTCCTTATGCTCATCAAATCAACCCGCCAAGTAATCTCGCTCAATATTATTTACTGTACAGGCTATTTCGCAAAAGCTATCCGCATTATGAACTCTATCAGTTTGAGCCTCAGTGGCATCAATACACGACGCACGGCGATTTCTGGGATTGGATGCTGCACCAACATCAAGCGCAATCAAAACATCACTTCTTGCCGCTTACTTTGGAATTAGGATCATGGCTGTGGGTGAAGAAAAATCCAATTCAAATGCTGCGATTTAGTCAGCTTTTTCATCCAACTAAATCCCACCGTATCAAACGGGTTCAGCGCCGTCATAGCACTTTTTTAAGCTATTTAATTCAAGTGCTTAATAATGATTTGATAGCCAACATGGATGCGAATGTAGAAAAGAAATATACGGAAAAGGCAAAAAAACTATGGTACCGATAGTATTAGTGAGAGGGTTGTTAAGAGAGAGTGGTCATTGGCAAAGTATGCTCAATATACTGACAAAAGTCTCGCCAGAGCTGATTCTCATTACGCCTAACGTACCTGGTAATGGAGAAAAGTATCGTGAACTCAGTCCGCTGAAGATTGAACAGATGCTTCCATCCATGCTCGAACAAATCCCTAGCCAGTGTGAGCGGTATCACCTGGTCGCCATTTCAATGGGCTCCATGCTTGCCAGCCACTGGGCACATACCCTACCCGATAAAGTTGCCAGCTTAACCCTGATCAATCCGAGTTTTTCTCGTTACAGTCCGTTTTGGCGCAGAATCAACATCAAGGCGCTGTTCAGCATCGCAACTTCTAGGTTAAAAGGAAGCAATGCTTTCCAACAATCGATTCTCAAATGGACCAGTCCAGTCAGTGTCATCCAGCCTGACGTTCTCGCGCACCATATCAAGCTCGCTCGACAACACCCCGTCAGTTTCAGCAATACTATTCGCCAGCTTTGTGCGGCAGCTCAGTTTAAAGGCCAAGGTTTACCACCCGCTTGCCCGAGTCAAGTTATCGTCAGCACAGCAGATAAACTGGTTGATAGCCGATGTGGGGAAGCAATCGCTAAAGCCTGGCAAATCGAAATAGTACATTTTGATTGTGATGCGCACGACTTGCCATTAGCAAAGCCCCAAGCACTTACCGATTACCTACTCCATTGGCTAGAGAGTGTTGAACTGGCGAAAAATGATTCCTAATTGGATTGTATTGATTACCCAGCGGTTTTCTTCTAAACATATGCCTTAGTAATAACCTGATTTCGTTTCATTGACGAATTAGGGGTTTATTTCGTATTACAAAGGCTCCACTTAATATGAACAAAGAAAGAATCTCTGAGGTCATATGCCATTCCCACGAATCTCCATCTTAGATCTAGCGCCCGTTGCAGAAGGCTCCAACTATACGGAAACCTATAAAAAGTCGGTATCCCTAGTCCAGCATGCAGAAAAACTGGGCTACCACCGTTTTTGGCTGGCAGAGCATCACAACATGCCGGATATTGCCAGCGCAGCGACTTCTGTGCTGATGAGTCATATTGGCGCTCAAACTCAAAGCATTCGTCTTGGTTCTGGCGGCGTCATGCTTCCTAACCACGCACCTCTAGTCATTGCGGAGCAGTTTGGCACATTAGAAGCTCTGTATCCAGGGCGCATTGATCTCGGACTCGGACGAGCGCCGGGAACCGACTACCCGACCATGCATGCCCTGCGCCGAGACCCAGAAAGAATGGACCCAGAGTTCGCTGAATTGCTCGAAGAGTTACAGTTCTTTATGGGCCCAGTCTCCAAAGCCCAACCTGTAAAAGCCTGCCCTGGCGCAAATTCATCGGTTCCAATTTGGTTACTGGGCTCAAGTACGTATAGCGCGCACCTTGCCGCCGTTAAAGGACTGCCCTTTGCCTTTGCTGCACACTTCGCACCAGATGCAATGCTACGCGCGTTGGATATTTATCGAACTAATTTCCAACCATCAGAGCAACTTGATAAACCTTACGTGATGATTGGCGTTAATATGGTCGTTGCCGAGACCACTGACGAGGCAAATTATTTAGCGACGACGGAATATCAGAAATTCTTGCAGTTGATTCGCGGTGGTCAAGGTAAAATTCCTGCCCCTGTTACCGACATGGATCAGCTCTGGCAACCACATGAAAAGAATCAGGTCACTCATCAGCTAAGAGAGTCGATTCACGGTGACAAAGCCCTTGTATTGGAGAAACTCAACTCGCTGCTAGAACGTACTCAAGCGGACGAAATCATTGCCCACTCGATTATCTTTGATCACGAGAAAAAACTGCGTTCCTATGAACTGCTCGCTGAGCTAAAAAGCGAACAAATGCAGTAACCAGAATAAAAAAGAGCGACTAACCAGTCGCTCTTTCACTCATCTGTATGAAGACTACTTGTCTTCTAACATCAACTTAATGCCAAGCCCCACCAGCACTACGCCAGTCGTGCCTTCCATCCAGTTCATAAAGCGTGCACTCTTGAGTAAGTTTTTCGCCGACGTTAATGCTCCAGCCAAACCACATTGCCAAACCATGGCGATAACAAAGTGGATTGCTGCCATAAAGGTCGACTGTAAAAATGCCGAGCCTTCAGGGTTAATGAACTGTGGTAAAAATGCGAGATAGAAAACCGCAGTTTTTGGGTTTAAAACATTAGACAAAAAACCCTCTCTCAATGAACGAGAGAAGCTGAATTCGTGACGGGTAATTCCCCTAGAAGCATCTTGCGGTGCTGCCGTGTTGTTCCATAACCCTTTCAGCGTCGTAAAGCCTAAGTAGATAAGGTAAGCCGCACCGACCATTTTAACCAGATGGAACAATTCTGCAGACTGGGCAAGGATCGCAGAAATACCGATCGCGGAAAATGTCGCGTGAACAAATAATCCAAGGCAAATACCAAGGCTAGTGACCGCTCCATCAGTAAACCCACCCCGTGACGAATTACGAATGACTAACGCGGTATCCAATCCCGGAGTGAGCGTCAGTATGGTTATAGCGATTAAAAACGCTTCAAAATTTTGTATCAAGCTTACATCCACCAAGCAAAGAGAGAAACTTCTCCTTTATTGTCATATTTACGCTGTTATTTCAATGAATTTTGACTGCTTACCCGTAAAATCCTTTCGCAGATGTTGATAAAACAAATTGGAATAAATCCAACTTTCTGCGTGAATCACTTGGTAAGCCTTTGTAGGGTTGGTAAACTTTTGTTTTCTATAGTCATGGAAGGCGGCACATGAGCGCATTCGAAAAACTCAAAAAACACTCATTAAAACTCTCAAACTTTCAACACCTCGCGGCAATCTGCGGCTGGGATCAAGCGGCTGTAATGCCAAACGGAGGCAGTCAGGCTCGCTCGGAAGCTATGGCAGAGTTGTATGTTCATATGCATAACCTACAAACGCAGCCACAACTCTCAGACTGGTTTGCGCAGGCAGAGCAAGAGACGCTAAACGCTCAAGATAGCGCGACACTTCGCGAGCTAAAACGTAACTGGCAGCAAGCGAATGTTCTGCCAGAAGACCTGGTGCAAGCAAAATCCCTAGCAGGTTCTAAGTGTGAACATGCTTGGCGTACTCAACGTGGTGAAAATGATTGGCAAGGTTTTGAAAAGAACTGGGCCGAAGTCGTAAAACTGTCTCAGGAAGAAGCCCAAATCCGCGCTGAAGTAACGGGTCTTTCCGCTTATGATGCAATGCTTGATATTTATGAACCGGGCACAACCACTGCATCATTAGACGTTTTATTCAGCGACGTAACAACTTGGCTTCCAGAAATGATTGACCAAGCGATCGAAAAGCAATCTGCAGAGAATTTCATTGAGCCTAAAGGCACCTTCTCGAGCGATACACAAAAAGTCCTGGGCTTGGATGTGATGAAGCTTCTGCAATTCGATTTCGAACATGGCCGACTCGATGAAAGTGTCCACCCATTTTGTGGTGGCGTTCCCACTGACGTTCGTATCACCACACGCTATGATGAAAGTGAGTTTGTTCAATCTCTGATGGGTATTGTCCACGAGACAGGTCATGCTCGCTATGAGCAAGGCTTGCCGAAATCTCTCGCTGGGTTACCGTCTGGCCAGGCTCGTTCTATGGGAATTCACGAATCTCAATCTCTGTTCTTTGAGATGCAGATTGGTCGTAGTAATGCGTTTATTGAGCATTTAGCACGCCTTGCTGGCGCTCACTTCACCGAGCACGATCCTAAGTTATTCTCTCAAGACAATTTCCAAAAGCTGTACACGCGTGTGAAGAAAGACTTCATCCGTGTCGATGCCGATGAGATGACCTACCCTGCTCACGTTATTTTGCGCTACGAGATAGAGCGAGATTTAATGAATGGTGACATCAAACATACTGATGTACCGGAGTTATGGGATCAGAAAATGCAAACCTACCTGGGCTTGTCGACCAAAGACAACTTTAAGAACGGTTGCATGCAAGATATCCACTGGACAGATGGCGCGTTCGGTTACTTCCCGAGTTACACATTAGGTGCGATGTATGCGGCTCAGTTCATGGCGGCAATGAAGAAAACGGTAGACGTTGACGGCGCTATCCAAAGTGGTGATTTAAGCCCTATCTTCACATGGCTTTCAGATAATATCTGGAGCAAAGGCAGTCTTTTCACAACTGAAGAATTAGTGCAACAAGCAACAGGTGAAACTCTGAATCCAACCCACTTCAAACATCACTTGGTCAATCGATATTTATAAGAGCCAGTAGTTAGGTGTCCGAATGGGCACCTAACTCAGAAATCACATTAGGCTTGAACCAAATACTGACTCTCCACCCCAATAAAATGGCGTACGCCGGAGCTTTCTTTCGGTCGATGCTCTGGATGAAAATCGATTCAGAAAAATACTGAAATTACAAATACAACAGCGTTAGTAAAAAGGAAATACCATGAAATTTGCGATGTTAGGTGCAGGAGGCATCGGTTGTTATTTTGCAGCCCGACTCATTGATGCTGGCCATGAATGTGTATTAGTTGCAAGAGGTGAGCACTTAGAAGCTTTGCAGACTAATGGTCTGCACCTGGAGCACCCTGATTTTCAGTATCATGGCTCAGTTGAAAGCACCGACGTTGCGGGTTTATGCCAGAACTATGATTGTGACCGTTTTGATTTGTTAATCCTTGCAGCAAAGAGTGGCGCAACAGCATCAATACTCGATGAAATGAAATCTTGGTTAGCACAAGGAAATACGCCCGTTTTGTCGATTCAAAACGGAGTAACCAATGAAGAATTGATTAAGCTTCAGATTGGTCAGGAGCGGACAATTGGTGGCCTGGGAAATTATATCAGCGGCCATATTGAAAGTCCGGGTCATATCAAAGTGCAAGGAGCAGGACAAATTGAGTTTGGTGCCTGGCCGAACATGGAAAGCAATCCAACAATGGCGGAGTTTTGTCATACATTGGAGGCTGTTTTTATTAATGCCGGTATAAAGACTCGTCTCTATGATGATGTCCGTTATGCGCTATGGCGAAAACTCGTTTTGAATAATGGTGTCAATCCTCTGACCGCATTGACTGCGCAGAAAACAGGCCTAATCACCACAGATCCCATTTTAAGTCGTACAGTTCGTAAGATGATGGAGGAAACAGCGAGAGCGGCAAATGTGGCTGGCGTAAAAATATCTGCTAAAGATGTGGAAGAGATGTTTGATTTGATAAGCAATTTTGGAGATATCAAAACGTCCATGCAAGTCGATATGGAACGTGGCCGTAGTTTGGAAGTCAACGAAATCTGTGGCCCTGTGATTGAATATTGTCGAAAAATCAGCCAGCCTGCAGAAACGACTGAACTGATTTACAGATTGCTGGTCAACGCCGACGAATTAAGCATAAAGCCCGTACAATTCTGACGTAAACCTTTTGCGCTAGTTAACGGCAACAAAGCCCGCAACATCATGTGCGCCGATATCGCATTCACAAAATCAGGCCGGTAGTAATTTGAGGGTAAATTCCTCCTGTGTAACAAAGGACATCCAATAATGTCCTTTTCCTTACACATCTCTATTTAGGCTTTTTCTGCCGCAATGGCTTGTGCGCTACGTTCAAGAGTCAGTTGAATCCGTTCACACATACCAGCCAGTATGTCTTTCTGTTCCGGTAAAAAATCAAACTCATCTAATCTCGATAACAGTGACTCATTAGCAATCTGGAGCACTGGGTCTTCTTTACCATGAAAAGCATTGAGGTACGCATTTGCCAGTGCCTCTTGCCAGTATGTCAGTTGTGGATCCAATCCCCGGTCAGCCACTCTTCGTACAATGCGATGCAAACGCATGGAGACATGACCAAGGTTTAATCCCGTTAATGCCAGATCGGTAATATTTCGTTCTGAATATAGTGCTTTATCATAAGTCGAAATCCTTAATAACCGATCCCCCATACGTGCATTGAACCATTGCTCTGGCGAGGAGTGTTTGTCCATATCAATTAAGTCACGCAGAGTCGCTTTCATCAGGCGAGACTGCATGAGTGGCAAGCTTGGGCCTGTGACTAGTTTGAAAATCCAGTAAAGCACCGTTACACCAACAAAAACGGCCAACCCGTTACTCATCGTTGTACTAATGTTGAGTGATCGTGTCATATCTGTACTTGGCATAACGAATCTCGATTTTTGATGTTGGCGTAATTGAAACAGTTTGTTAGGACAGTTTAGTACATTCACTATACAACCCAATGAACGTAAAAAAAATAGCGGGTTAAACAGGTTGGAAATGACAAGTTTTAGAGAGCTATCCTCCCGAGTGAAAAGAGGCCCAATCCCCGTATCGCTTCACTTATCCAAATAAAAAGCCCCCAATAACCGTGTACTATTGGGGGCTTTCTAAATGTGAAGCGACTACTTAGAAGTAGAAGCAAAGAATAGAAATGACCGTTAAAAGTAACGCACTAATTAAATTGCTGGAATTAACCGTGGATTATATAAGCAGGCTTCACCTTGAGGCCTGGTTTTAAATCGGCGGTGTAACCACATGTATTGGCTAGGGCTCACCATAATCGACTCTTCAACAATTTTATTGATAAAAATCGCCGCGTTTCTGGTGTCACCTTTGGGAAATCCGTCCACAGGCTTCCTGATTGTTAGCGTGTAGTGCCCATCATCCCCTCTTACCATAGTAAACGGCACAATGGCACAATCTGTTGCATCGACAAGTAAACTGGTTCCTGTTGTGGTACAGGCGTTCTTAACAGCAAACAACGGTGCAAAGGTCGATCTTCTGGTTCCATAATCATGGTCTGGAGCATACCAAACTCGGTGTCCTGAGTTCAGAGCTTCAAGCATACCTCTGACATTTTTTCGACCAATCAAAGTACGATTAGAGCGAGAACGTCCTTTGTATTGAAAGTAGTCAAAACATGGATTGTTATTCGGCCGGTAAACACCTGTTCCTGATTTTTTAATGCCAAACGCACGTGCTCCTAGCTCTAAATTCATAGAGTGGACAGCAAGCATTAATACCCCTTTACCCTCTTGTTCTAACGCTTCTAGGTGCTCCATTCCTTTTATCGTGACATGCTTATTAACTCTCTTATCTGACCAAAACCAAGCCATTGCTGTCTCAAACAGGGCAATACCAGAATTATCGATATTTGCGTTGAAAATGGCTTCGCGCTCATTCTCCTGCATAGATGGAAAACAGAGCTCTAGATTTCGCTTTATCGTGACTTGACGCTTTTTCATTATTCGCATCGCTAAGCGACCTATATTGCGCCCCAAAGCCAACTGAACTTTAAATGGAAGCAGGCTTAGTAAATACATCAACCCGATTGTGAGTAACGTTCCCCAGTAACGTGGAAGTAGGAACTGAGCCTGAAATTTGGGCTTTTTTTGTTGGTTCATGAGAATATCATCAGATGTGTCCATCTATAAGTGATTAAAAATTCAAAATATAATTGCATGTACATTTATCATTGATTAGGCGTACGGTCACAGTTCTAGCACGCGTATTTTATGCTTCTCCGACACACTACACAGTAAAACCATTACAGAATTAGGAAGGGTATGTGAACGCGCTAACCACGATAAGGCACGTTAACATTGAATAGAGTAATTAATCTACTGACTTTTATGAACTTTTTGCATAAACAGAACTTTCCTACCCCAAAATTCGGTAAGCAGAAAAATAACAACAAACATTATCGCTATTAGTTTCAACCGATAAGATAGTTTTCTAGAGTCTCCATTGGGCGGATTATTACAATATCCCACGGCAATCTCGTTTTGAGTTCAATTGCGATGTAGGACTAATGTAGTCACTCTCTCTTTGGGGCAAGACCAGTAGTAGTAAGAGCTGAACATGAATGATTGGAACACCAGTAGGAAACGATGCCGTGCTCATGAAGGTGAGACGGCAACGTCAAAGTGAAGCGTTTAATGCAGCGTTTTCGCCGCCTTATGATGTTCTTCAGAAATAACAAAATAGATATGCATATCAATAGGTTCAGGTGTGTTGAGTAGCATTTTCCCAACCTCACGCTGAAAGTGTCTATAATCGCCAAGCTCGTCAGTTAAACCTAATTGCAGATAGCTCGATTCACTGCTAAACATGCCGTAAGCATAATGATGATCGTGGATATCTTTTTGTTTATCGTAACCAAGTTGTAGTAAAGCAAAATCAATTTCATCGGGAGCATACGTGCTTTTATCGCCAAATTTGCTAAGCAATATACTGGGAACTTCTTGAGCGATGCTCTGGATTTTCGTTTTTCGCTTAAAAATACCGAACATAATGTCCTCCAATGACGACTCATCTCAAACTGCAATCACCATGCAGTTTAGAGATGGATAAGTTCTACATGACTCGAATTTTCCTAAACAGTCATCAGGCCATATTAGCGTGATCACATAATAACCTTCAAATGAAGTTAGATGTGTTTCAATAATGTCTCATCAAAAACCCTAATTTAGTCACAGTTATCCAGTCACGAACGTATTCCAAAGACAAAAAATCGAGGATGTATTTATTGTTCATATCAATGAGCAGACATTAAACTTGTTTAAAGTCACATTTCGTATCGACATCTAAATCGATTTGAGTTAGCTTTAGATGTATAGACGTCTAGATGACTAGAATTAGGGAGAGAAAGTCGTGCCAATTAGAATTCCAGATCAATTACCTGCAACTGACATACTAAGGACAGAGAACATCTTCGTGATGAGCGAAACTCGAGCGGCAAGTCAGGAGATTCGTCCGTTGCGAGTACTGATTCTGAATTTGATGCCTAAAAAGATTGAAACTGAAACCCAGTTTTTACGTTTGCTCTCGAACAGCCCTCTTCAAGTCAATGTCGAGTTGCTACGAATTGATGACCGTCCAAGTAAAAATACGCCAACCGAACACTTAGATAATTTTTATCGTCAATTTGAGATGGTCAAAAATAAAAACTTTGATGGTTTAATCATCACTGGTGCGCCACTTGGGTTAGTACAGTTTGAAGATGTGCTTTATTGGGACCATTTAAAGACCATCATGGAGTGGGCTAAAGATCATGTGACCTCTACCCTTTACGTGTGTTGGGCAGCACAAGCCGGGTTAAAATTGCTTTATGATCTGCCAAAAAAAACGCGTAAAGAGAAACTTTCAGGTGTTTACCACCACCAAATTCATCATCAATTTCACCCAATTTTACGCGGCTTCGATGACACATTTTTGGCGCCACACTCTCGCTATGCAGATTTTTCACCTCACTTCCTTGAGGAACATACCGACCTAGAAATTTTGGCGACGTCCGACGTGGCCGGAGTTTATCTAGCGACAACCAAAGACAAGCGCAACGTATTTGTTACTGGTCACCCTGAGTATGACTCTCATACTCTCCACAATGAGTACATTCGTGATTTGGGTGAAGGAATGGAACCGGCAATTCCTGTGAATTACTACCCGAACAATAATCCGGACAACCCACCTACAGCAAGCTGGCGAAGCCATGGACATTTGCTGTTCGCGAACTGGCTTAACTACTGTGTTTACCAACAAACACCGTACGATCTTGATCATTTTAGTGAGTCTGCTTTCACTAAAGACGACTAATTCAAAGACTTAACTTTGTGAACCTAGCCGCCATACGGCGGCTTTTTCATATCAGTTTGCAAACCCGCTCGCATAGTAATTTTTCGTCAATAGGTTTTTATTTCGCAATTCTTATCATGCTGTGAGATATAGGCTTATAGGCGCGGGAAATGAAAACGATTAAGCTGGGCACACTTTTGCTGATGACTCAATTTTCACTGCTGGGATGCGTTACCGTAAAAGAAGACGGGTCTCCGATCGTTAAGCCTGACCCTATCGCTATGGCAGAGTCTCGTATCGCTCTAGGCTTGGGTTATCTGGAAGGTGGCAGCACTATCCGTGCTCATGACAATTTACAACAAGCACTTATCCATGCACCTAACTATTACCGCGCACAACTTTCCATGGCGCACTATTACGAGTCCGTCGGTGAAGAGTCAAAAGCTGAACAGATGTACAAACGAGCACTTCGTCAACATAACAAAAATGGTAACGTGCTCAACAACTACGGCACGTTTTTGTGCAAACGCGGAGAATATACGAAAGCAGATCGCATGTTTACACAAGCCATTGAGCAACCCTACTACTATTTGATTCCGGCGAGCTATGAAAACGCAGCGTTCTGTGCTCTCAAATCAAAAGAAAACGACAAAGCAAGATACTATTTTACTCGTGCTATCGAGCACGATCCCCACAGACCCAAATCGATACTACAGCTAGCGAAACTAGAAATCGATTCTGGTGAATTTACTGATGCAAGAATTCGGTTAATGCGCTTTAATCAAATGTATGGAGTAAAAAAAACGTCACTAAAACTGATGGTTGAGCTGGAACGTGTAGCCGGAAACGAAGCTCTAGAACTGAGATATAAAACACAACTCGATCAAATGTAGCATACCGGTAGAATACGCCCCTAAATTCTACCTTTAATGCCAACAAGGTATGGCGATATATTGTAGTATCCAACTTTGTTTTCTAGCTTTTATTTCGACCTGCATTTTTCTGCTTCATTTTGAGTTGCTTATCTTTTCGCCGTAACGCTCTAAAAAATTTAGACTCTTCGTGGTACCAGCCTAATACGCTGACAGGGAATCCCACCAGCATCATGATGAACAGATCCGCTGGTAACTGTTCTGTAATATCCTTAAAGGAATGCAAGTCGCCAAAAATGAATAAACCAATCACTTTACCGACCAGCAACGCACAACAAATCATAAAAAACGACTTAAATATATAGTGCCATTTGCCTTTTTTACGTTCCTCTCGCCAGTAACTGTATTTATGCTCGCGGTTATACATTCCCCCTCCCAACGTGACATTGTCACTCAGTACATAACCACTTGGTTTCAGTGCACTGTTGCACTTTAAGCATAGTTTGAATCACAGCGCATTGCTGTCCAAACTCGCTGAACAGCCTAAAACTTAAAATTGACTTGAGGTACATGATCAGGATGAGCTGGCTATTGAAAAACGTGCAACCGAAGCCGTGGCTCATACTGGAGGGGAGCGCTGATGTGAGTGGGCTATTGCTTCCTAAAGACCCAGATAGGACCAATCAGGAGAAATTGTAAGTCTTCGTAAAATGAAGGCTTGGTCCCTTCTATTTTATGCCCGATGAATTGCAGCATCCAAAGAACACCAAACATGAGAAGCGATAAATACAGAACAGGAAGTTGTAGGATTTCTAATGACCAAATTAAGCCAATACACGCCAATGTATAACCCAACATCATCATGAATACACTGAGAGAAAGCCGGTAATAAAACACCCAAACGGGTATAACAGCTAGCCACACCCAGTTTATTTGAAAGCCGAAAACTGGGATTTGAGGAATCGACCAAACCAACCCAACCACAGAGAGATAAATACCCGGTACCGCTACAGCGTGGATTTTTCGATTGATTGGGTTTTGATGACTTTCTCCATAGGCTTTGAGCCAGTCAGATAGTGCTCTCATATTGTTCCCCTTTTTACCCTAATACTTTTTATATAGTCCGTAGTTAAAAAAGGCGCGAGTTTTTCAGCAACACGAGCTCTAAATTCGTTTCAATCTTTGTGGCAAGAGGTTATACAAACTATTTTACCTGCCGAATAGTCTATGTTCCCTCTCCATTACTCAAACTGTGGCAACAAGCTCTTTAATGCCTCATTAAGCTTTAACTTTTCTTCATCAGACAAGCCATGCATAAAGCTTCGTTGAACCTCAACATGTTCAACAATCAACTTATCAATAAGCATCAAACCCTTAGCCGTCAATTCAACCGTAACACTGCGTCTATCTTCCTTACTATGTTCTCTGACAATTAAACCTTTCGTTTCCAGCTTATCTAATCGGTTGGTCATCGCTCCGGACGTGAGCATCATTGACTCGATCAAGGCTGAAGGCGTCAAACAGTATGGCGCTCCTGCTCGGCGCAACGTAGCCAGTACATCAAATTCGCCCATTTTAAGGTCATACTGTTTATGAAGCTCTGCGACTCGAGTCTCCATGTGTTTGGCAATTCTCATTAGTCGCCCCATGATGGCCATCGGCTGTGTATCGAGCTCTGGCTTTTCTTTAAACCACTGCTCTACCAGTCTATCAATTGCGTCCATTTCTCACTTCTCTCCAAAGCAACGCGGCTTGTCTAATTACTTTAACATGAAGATACTTTACAAAAAGTAACCTAAGGCGTATCTTTGCACTTAATTATCTTAACGTAAAGATATTTGACATGAACATTTTACTCGCCATGATCCCAGCGTTTTTCTGGGGCACGACTTATGCGGTTACGCAGTATACGGTGCCAGATTGGCCTCCTATTCTGCTGGGTGTCCTGCGCGCGCTGCCCGCGGGCTTACTGCTGCTGGCGATAAAGCCGACATTGCCGAAAAAGCACGAATGGAAAGCCCTGCTTGTATTAGGCACGATCAACATCGCGCTGTTCTTCTGCCTTGTCTTTGTCATGGCACTCACACTGCCTGCGGCGATTTCAGGCGTGGGTATGGTTTCATTACCCGTATTTGCGATGCTGTACAGTTGGGTGGTCTATAAACGCCGACCTAACGCGTTACAGGTATGCCGAGGCCTTGCTTTGGTTGTACTCGCGTGGCTGCTATTTAACCCGGCAACCATCACACTCAATCCGGTTGGTTTGATCGCCATGCTTTCTGCAATTATGTGTATTGTGATCGGCAGCAGCGTTACTAAAGCACTCGGTACAAGAATGCATTGGTGGACGGTCCTGACTTGGCAGTTGATCATTGGTGGCGTGATTCTGACCATTGTTTCTGGTGTGATGGCGAGCCTCGATCCGGAGCCATATCTCAGTGCGGTACGAAATACGTCGCTTACTAACATCCTGGGGCTGCTTTGGGTGATCATTCTTAATACCGCATTAAGCTACACCATGTATGTTTGGCTACTACAAAGAATGTCGGTCGTTGACTTTACCTTTGGCAACATCATTAATCCGATTGCCGGTATTTTATCTGGCTTGTTATTGCTTGGAGAAAGTTTCACACCGCTACAATATAGCTTAATGCTGGGTATGATCCTTGTGTCGCTGCTGCCACAGCTCGTGATGAAGTTTTTCAAGTAGGCATGACCAACCTTATTTCGGACAGTACAGATTGATCAAAAAAGAGGAAGTCACTGACTTCCTCTTTTTAATTAAGGCTCGATTTGTTTACCGGGTATTACGCCAGCTCAAGAATGATTTTTTCCAGTTTGTCTAAACCTTCGTTCAGTACTTCTGACTCGATAGTTAGTGGCGGAAGTAGACGAATAACGTTCGCTTTTACCCCACAAGAAAGCAGAATGAGACCGTTCTCTTGCGCTTTAGCAATGACCGCTTTAGTCATATCTTGCAGAGGCTTGCCAGTTTCTGGATCAGTAAATTCAATCGCCATCATCGCGCCAGTGGTACGGATTTCACCAATCGCAGGTACAGATTTTTGCAGCTCAGTCATACGTGCATTAACCACTTCGCCAATGCCCATTGCTTTCGCACACAAGTCTTCTTCTTCGATGATTTTCAGCACTTCCAGACCTGCAACACAACCCAGTGGAGAACCAGCATACGTGCCACCTAAGCCACCTGGAAGTGCAGAGTCCATGACATCGGCTTTACCAACCACAGCTGAGATTGGGAAACCACCCGCAATGCCTTTCGCCATGGTCATTAGGTCAGGTTCAATACCCAGGTATTCGGTCGCAAGCATCTTACCCGTACGGGCAAAACCTGTCTGGATTTCATCGGCAATCAGCATGATACCGTGCTTGTCACATAACTCACGCAAGCCTTGTGCAAACGCTTCAGGCGCTTTGTAGAAACCACCCTCGCCTTGTACTGGTTCAAAAATGATCGCTGCAACGCGTGAAGGTTCGATATCACAAGCAAACAGATCATCGATCGCTTGTAGGCTTTGCTCAACGCTGATGCCGTGGAACGCATTTGGGTATGGTGCGTGGTAGATTTCATTCGGGAATGGACCAAAGCCTGCTTTGTATGGCGCGACTTTACCCGTTAGACCCATTGTCATGTTAGTACGACCATGGAAGCCACCTTTAAACGCAATCACGCCGCTACGGCCAGTGTGAGCACGTGCTACTTTCACTGCGTTTTCTACCGCTTCTGCACCTGTTGTCAGGAAGATGGCTTTCTTCTTGGTCTCACCCGGAGCGAGTTCTGTTAGCTTTTCAGCTAACTCGACGAATGATGCGTAAGGCGTCACCATTGCACAAGTGTGCGAGAAGTTGTCCAACTGAGCTTTTACCGCTTCGCTGATGCGCTTGTGAGAATGACCGGTATTAGTCACCGCAATGCCCGCGGCGAAATCGATGTACTTGTTACCTTCAATATCCCAAACATGCGCGTTTTCTGCTTTCTCTACGTAAAGCGGATATAGGGCGCCCATGCCCTGAGCAATTACCTGGCTTCTTCTTTCATGTAGTTGTTGGTTAGTCATTGTTTTGTCCTTAATTAGTTGCCGCCAAAGCAGAGATATTTCACGTCCATGTATTCATCGATACCTTGTTTTGCTCCTTCACGTCCGATGCCGGACTGTTTAACACCACCGAAAGGAGCCACTTCAGTAGAGATCATGCCTTCGTTAATACCCACCATGCCGTATTCAAGCGCTTCTGCGATTTTCCAAACACGGTGAATGTTTTGGCTGTAGAAGTACGATGCTAAGCCGTAGATCGTGTCATTTGCCATTTCGATCAGTTGTTCATCAGTTTCAAAGCGAATCACGGGAGCAACAGGGCCGAAGATTTCTTCAGACACAATCTTCATGTCATGAGTCACGTCTTTTAGCACCACTGGCTGCATGAACAAGCCATCAAGTTCTTTCAGCTCAGTAACGGGGTTCGCACCTTGCTCGATTGCACCATCAATTAACGCTTGAATACCTTGCTTCGCTGACTCGCTGATCACTGGGCCGATATTCACGCCCTCTTCCAGGCCATTGCCAACTTTAAGCTGCTGTACCGCTGCATCAAACTTAGTGACAAACTCGTCATACACTTTGCTGTGTACGTAGAAACGGTTAGCACAAACACAAGTTTGACCCGCATTACGGAATTTCGACGCCATTGCACCAGTTACTGCGGCATCGATATCTGCATCATCAAATACGATGAATGGTGCATTGCCACCCAGCTCCATTGATGTACGTTTAATATCACCCGCACTTTGCTGCATTAGCACACTGCCAACCTGAGTTGAACCAGTAAACGAAAGCTTACGAATTAGTGGGTGTGACGTAAAAATCGCACCAATCTGACGAGAGCTTTCCCCAAGAACAACTTGAAGTACGTCTCTTGGAATACCCGCTTGGTAAGCGAGTTCGGCCACTGCAAATGCAGAAAATGGCGTGGCTTCTGACGGTTTCACGATAAAAGTACAACCTGCCGCTAATGCCGGACCCGCTTTACGCGTGATCATTGCAATCGGGAAGTTCCAAGGCGTGATGGCACACGCAACACCAATTGGCTGCTTGATGGTCACCAATCGCTTGTCTGCACTTGGCGATGGAATGGTTTCACCATAAGTACGTTTCGCTTCTTCTGCAAACCATTCGATAAAGCTTGCACCGTAAAGAACTTCGCCTTGAGCTTCAGCCAACGGCTTGCCTTGCTCTAGCGTCATCAGACGTCCAAGATCTTCTTTATTTTCTAACAGAAGTTGGTACCAACGATTAAGTAAGCCAGAGCGAGTTTTCGCTGGCAGCGCCGCCCATTCTTTTTGTGCAACGCTAGCGCGTTCAATACCGTCTAGAATGTCGGTTTCAGTCGTCACTGGCGCGTAGCCAAGCACTTCGCCCGTGGCTGGGTTGGTTACCGCTGTGCCTTGCACTTCACTCGCCACCATGAACGAAAGAAGGCTTTTGTTTTTAATCTGTTCCATGGTTATTCCTTTTAACCGCTTTCAACAGCGCCACGCTAACGAAGGAAGTCGTGGCGATGTATTTCGCTTTTTAAGCTGGGATCTGCTGTGTAATGCAGTGAATATTTCCACCGCCAAGCAGCACTTCTCTTGACGGTATAGCAATGATTTGATGCTCTGGCATCGCGTTTTGCAAAATTTCGATTGCGATCGCATCCGTTTCTTCATCGAGCATCGGCAAAAATACATGGTCGTTAACAATGAGGAAATTCGCGTATGACGCACTGAGGCGCTCACCTGCTTGTCGGCTCATTCCTGCACTCACATCAATGCCACTGGCCTCTGTTTCGCTGTAATGTAGCGGACCTGGTAAAGGTAAACGAACAATCTCGATATCGCGTCCCTTTGCATCTTGCTGTGATTTCAGCGCTTTTTCAGCTTGTCTGGAAAGCTCGTACTGCGGATCACTAGGATCGTCAGTCCAACTCAACACGACTTTACCCGGTGCAATCACATGCAGCAGGTTATCCACGTGGCCATCAGTTTCGTCATTGAATAAACCATTTGGAACCCAAATGACTTTTTCGATGCCTAGATATGCTTTTAACTGCTGTTCGATTTCCGTTTTGCTCAAGTGTGGGTTGCGACCCGGGCTAAGCAGACACTCTTCAGTCGTATAAAGCGTCCCTTCTCCATCGGTATGAATCGCGCCGCCTTCAAGTACAAACGGGGCGCGGTAGTAATCAATACCGATGATGTCGCACACGGAACCTGCAACTAAATCATCTTGCTGCCAGTTTTCATACAGGCCATTGTATTCCCCGCCCCAAGCATTGAACTTCCAGCTAATACCTCGGCGATCGCCCATTTGATTCACAACAACCGTTGGGCCAATATCTCGCATCCACGCATCGTTAAATGGGATTTCTACCAAACGAACGTCGGGATGAAGCAACTTTCGCGCGCGGTCAAAGTTGTGAGAGCACACTGCAACACTCACTTTGGTCACGTCGACAATTGCGTTGGCGATTCTGGCAAACGTCTCCTGAGCAGGAACCGCACCGTCACGCCAGTTATCACGTCTTTCGGGCCAAGCTAGCCAGACTTCACTTACCGGCTGAAATTCAGCCGGAAAATAGAAGCCATCTTGTGCTGGAGTTGTAGATAACTTCATAGTAATGCCTCTTTAAACAGCTAACTTTCCAACGCTTGTGTATAGCTCAGGACGACGGTCGCGGAACAGACCCCAAGCGTGACGAGCTTTTGCTGTTGCTTCTAGGTCGATCTCTGCGTAAATGATTGTCTCGCCTTCACGTGGTGCTTCCGCAATTTTTGCACCCGTGTGGTCAGTAATGAAAGAAGATCCGTAGAACGTCGTTTCAATGCCGTCATCCACTTCTGTACCAACTCGGTTTGATGCGATCACCGGCACTAAGTTTGCCGCAGAGTGACCTTGCATCGTACGCTGCCAGTGGTCACGAGAGTCCAATGTTGGATCTTGTGGCTCTGAGCCAATTGCCGTTGGGTAGAAAATCGCTTCTGCGCCAT
Source organism: Vibrio sp. STUT-A11 (assembly GCF_026000435.1). Lineage (NCBI taxonomy): Bacteria > Pseudomonadati > Pseudomonadota > Gammaproteobacteria > Vibrionales > Vibrionaceae > Vibrio > Vibrio sp. STUT-A11. Next base: position 1,936,072 of record NZ_AP026763.1, read on the forward strand.
GCAGAGCCAGACTGCGTGCCAACTCTGGGAACCATTGATCCCAGCAAATGCCTGCTCCAAACTTACCAAACTTGGTTTGCCATACTTTGAAGCCAGTATCACCAGGGCTAAAGTAGTACTTTTCACTGTAGCCCGGACCATCAGGGATATGAGATTTACGGTAGTTTTCCAGAACCGTGCCGTCTGCATCAATCATCACTAGCGAGTTAAAAAAGGTGTTACCCGCTTTTTCAAAATAGCTAACAGGAATAACCACACCCAGCTCTTTAGCCAAAGCACTCATCTCTTTGATAAGGCGGCAATTCTCTGTTTCTTCCGCTAATTCAAAATATTTTGCTTCTTGTTTTTTGCAGAAGTAAGGCGCTGCGAAGAGTTCCTGAGGAAGAATCACATTCGCACCATTTTGTGCCGCTTCACGAATCGCCTTTTTGGCTTTTTCTAGGTTATCTTCCAGATCCCAGCTCTTAGTCAGTTGAAGAGCTGCAAATTTAACTACTTTGCTCATTGGATATTCCTTATCTCTTAAATCGCTAGTTTGTCACGTAGGTTGTAGTAAGCCGCACCCATTGCTGTAAATGGAATTTGGAAATGACGGCCACCCGGGAACGAGTAGTGTTTTAGTGCTGCAAACGCATCAAAGCGTTCTGCATGTCCGGTTAACGCTTCCGCTAAAAGTTTACCGGCAAGGTGCGTACAAGTAACACCGTGGCCACTGTAACCTTGTAAGTAGTAAATGTTGTCCGCAAAAGAACCAAACTGAGGCATACGTGAATAAGTCAGCAGGAAGTTACCTGTCCATGCATAATCGATCTTAATGCCTTTTAATTGCGGGAATACTTTTTCCATGTTCGGACGAATAAGCGCCTCGACGTTTTCTGGGTCACGAGCACCGTAAACAACGCCACCTCCAAACAACAGACGTTTGTCGGCTGTTAGGCGGAAGTAGTCTAATAGGTAGTTACAGTCTTCAACACAGTAGTCGCTGGTCAGTACTTGCTTAAGTTGATCTTCGCTTAGAGGCTGAGTTGCGACTACTTGCGTACCACAAGGGATCGCTTTGTTACTGATATTTGGTGCCAGACCGCCAAGATAAGCGTTACCCGCTAGTACAACGTACTTACTCTTAACACTGCCTTGCGCTGTTTTCACTACAGGGTTTATGCCTTTTTCAATCGACACCACCGCAGACTGTTCAAACAGTTGACCGCCAAGTGAGATAAACGCCGCCGCTTCACCTAACGCCAATTTAAGCGGATGAATATGACCACCACGCATGTCCAGTAAACCACCGGTATAAGCTTTAGTGCCGACCGCTTTTTCCACTTCACCTGCGTCTAACATAGTGAGCTGATCGTTGCCGTAGCGTTCCCAGTTTTTCTTATGCTCTTCAAGACCTTTAAGCTGTTTCTTATTCAGCGCTGTGAACAAGCCACCTTGTTTCAAATCACATTCAATGTCGTATTTATCAACCAGACCACGGATGATGTCGCCGCCTTCAAAGATCATGTCGCACAGCGCTTTTGCCTGGCGTTGGTCGTAACGGCTTTCAATAACATCAACATCTCGGCTGTAACTGTTGACGATCTGGCCACCGTTACGACCAGTTGCTCCAAAACCTACTTTTGCACTTTCTAGCACAACGACTTTGAAACCTTTTTCTGCAAGATGCAGTGCAGAAGAGAGACCTGAGAAACCTGCGCCAACCACACACACATCACACTCGATGTTGTCTTGAAGTTGTTGGTAGTCCGGCATGTTTGGCACAGAGTGCGCGTAGAACGAATCCGTATGCTTGTTCATATTGATATTCCTTTATTAATCGTCAGCTGGGTTAGAACGTGTGCCTTTTTAGGCGTGAAGGCGAATCCATGTAGTTTTGGTCTCTGTGAATTTCTCAATGGCGTGCAGCGATTTATCTCGCCCATTTCCGCTCATTTTGAATCCACCAAATGGAACCGTCATGTCGCCTTCGTTGTAGTTGTTCACCCATACCGAGCCAGCTTGTAGTCGTTTAGCGACTCGGTGAACACGGTTGATGTTGCTGCTCCAAAGTGCCGCGCCCAGGCCGTACTTAGAGTCGTTGGCAATTTCGATAGCCTGCGCTTCATCCTTAAATGGAATGACACACAGTACTGGTCCGAAGATCTCCTCTTGAGCAACGCGATATTGGTTATCCACGTTATCCAAAATAGTTGGCTCGACGAACGCCCCCTGACCTTCAACATTGCCACCGCAGCGTAAAACAGCGCCTTCAGACTGGCCTAATGTAATGTATTCCAACACTTTTGATTTGTGGTCTTGGTCGATAAGTGCACCCATAGAAGAACTAGGATCCATTGGATCTTTTGGTGCAAAAGCTTTGGCAGCTTCGATAACTTTTTCAATGAACTGATCTTTGATGCTTTCATGCACCAAAAGACGTGTAGCTGCTACACACACTTCACCCTGGTTATAGAAGCAACCCGCTGCCGTTTCAGCCGCCGCGTGCTCTAAATCGTCACAGTCTTCGAATACGATGTTGGCGTTCTTACCACCCGCTTCTGCATAAACACGTTTTAGGTTACTTTCGCCAGAACGAACCATCAGCTGGCCCGCAATGCGTGTGGAACCAGTGAAAGCGATACAGTCCACGTCTTGGTGCGTTGCCAACGCGTCACCCGCTTCATGACCAAAACCTGTGATGACCTGGAACACACCCTCAGGCAAGCCTGCTTGCTTAGCAAGTTGACCTAAGAAGATAGCAGTAAGAGATGACTTTTCTGACGGCTTAAGGATCACGCTATTACCCGCAGCAAGAGCAGGACCAAGCTTCCAGCAAGCCAGCCAAAGTGGGAAATTCCAAGGAACGACTGCAGCTACAACACCAATTGCTTGATGGGAAATAAAAGCGTGCACGTCTTTTTCTGTTGGTGCGACTTCGCCGTAGACTTTATCGATCGCTTCAGCGTACCAGCGTAAAGATGAGGCTGCGCCAGGGATATCTGTAGAGAAGCTGTGAGAAATAGGTTTACCGGTATCAAGAGTTTCAAGCAGAGCCAGCTCTTCACGGTTTTGGTCTATCAGATCAGCGAACTGTTTTAGAATCGCTTTACGATGTGCAGGGCTGCTTTCACTCCACTGACCTGATTGAAATGCTTTACGAGCGTATGACACCGCAAGATCGACATCTTCACTTTCACAACGAGCAATTTCGGTAAATATTTCGTCTGTTGCCGGATTAACGACAGGGATCGTTCTTCCACTTAATGCTGCGCTGTATTCACCGTTGATGTACGCCCTGTTTTCGATGTTTAGATTGTTTTTAAGTTCAATCCATTGTTCTTGAGTTTTCATACGCTCTCCTTGTTATCACACAAGGCAAGCACCACTTAGAATGTGGTTGGCGTATGCGCGCTTATCATTCGACAAGCCTTGTCTGTGTGATTCGTAAATCTGTGTGGCTGCGTCGTATCAATAACGTACGACTCGCCTTCTTTGATGACAAATGATCGACCTTTGTATTCCAGAGTGATTTCACCCTCTAGTACCGTGCCAATTTCTTCGCCTTCGTGTTTTATTTCAGCAGAACCTGTTGTTCCGTGCGGTGCATATTCTTCGATCAGGAATCCAATCACCTGCTCTTTCGTGCCGTTGGTCACCAGTTTCATCGAAACGGTTTCACTGCCCATTTCAACCAGCTCTTCTGGTGTAACGACAACTTTCACTTCATCATTCTGAGTTTGTTCAAAAATGAAAAACTCTGACAGAGATAAAGAAAATACGTTCACTATTTTTTGCAACGAGCTAACCGAAGGGCTCACTTTACCATTTTCAATCGATGAAATAGCACTGTGAGTAATGCCCGCTCGCTCGGCTAGCTCTCGTTGTGACAATCCATGTTTTTTTCTTAACTGAACAATATTTTTACCAATCTCTTGATTGTCCATTCATGTGGCTCCAAAAATTAAAGAGAAGCCGCCATAATAAATTCTTTAAATAAAATTTGTGAGAAATGATTGGTTTTTGCTTTCCATTCTGGGTGCCACTGCACGCCAACGAAATATTTTTGCCCAGCCAGACTAAAAGCTTCTATCAAACCATCGGGTGCTTTTGCTTCGACTTTAAGTTGTGGTGCTAGCTGATCAACCCCTTGATTGTGCAGCGTATTGACTTCGAAGAAGGTCGTATTTTCCCAATGATTTTCAACTAACCATTGTTCAAATAAGCTCTCTTTTTGAACTAAAACTGCATGTGCTGGCGCATATTTCTGTTCGAAATCATCAACAGGTGCTTCGCGGTGATCATTAAAACCAGAATCGTGAACCGCAGGGTTAAGGGTGCCACCCAATGCAACGTTCATTTCCTGGAAGCCGCGACAGATACCAAGACAAGGAATGTCTTTATCTACCGCGTGGCGAATCAGGTTCAATGCCAATTCATCACGCGCTTCATCTTTCTTATTCTCTATATGGCTAGCGTTGTAGCGATGCGGTGCAACATTTGAGTGGCTACCCGGGAACAAGAAACCGTCACATAGATCCAAGATTGTGGTGATTTCATCACTCGACATATCCGGCGCTAACATAACAGGTAGACCACCGAAACCTTTAACTGCGCGTAGGTAAAAGTCATTAACAGCCTGAATTTGGTAGCCACCTAACTCCTTGGTGCAGCTAACAACGCCAATGATAGGTTTGCGTGTCGTTGTCATAACATATCCGTGTTCAATTTATTTAACATCAACACTACAAACCGTGTACAAAATTATCAACATCGACGTTCGATATTATCGCCATAATGTGACACAGAGCACTTTTTAGCCCATTAAATTGAATATTTATGCTCATTATATTGAACAAAACAAAAACGACTGTTACAAAATAGTTAACAACAAAGCACAAAAGCAACCCATTAAAAAGCCAGAACACAAGATAAGTAATTGTTTAAATTAAATATAACTAAATTGACATGGACATTAATTAACGCTTTGTAATTTAATTGTTAATTTAGCTATCTCTAATTTCTACTCATCTGGCTATTGGAGAAAAAAATGGAATCGTATCTACAGGAAGTTCAAAATTTTAAACAACAGTGGCCCAACATTGAGTTTGTCGACCTCATTTTTACCGATATCAACGCGACACCAAGAGGCAAACGTATCCCGGTAGAGGCGCTGGAAAAGCTTAACAAAGGTGTCGCATTACCGCTTTCAACGATTACGCTCGATACGAAAGGCAACGTGGTAGAAACAGCTGGATTAGGCGAAGACTTGGGTGAACCTGACAATCTTTGTTTCCCGATCAGCGGTACATTGATGCCAACTGCGAAAGAACAAGTTGGGCAATTGCTGCTAAGCATGATGGATGACTCCGGAACGCGACCAAATCCTTTGTTCATTCGCAATATCGTCGCTTCGATGCTTGAGAAGTTAGAGGCTAAAGATCAGTACCCTTGTGTTGCTCTGGAACTGGAGTTTTACTTAATTGATAAACAGCGCGGTGAAAATGGCACACCTTTAACCGCAATCAACCCTACTAAGAAAACACGCGAGAAAGATACCGAGGTGTATGACTTAGATGGGCTGGATGACTATGCAGACTTCTTGTCTGATCTCAACAAAATCGCATTGGAACAAGGCTTAAATACCTCTGGCGCACTTTCAGAATCTGCCCCAGGCCAGTTTGAGATCAACTTTAACCATTCAAAAGATGTCCTTCGTGCGTGTGACGAAATCATCATCGCTAAGCGCTTGATTCGTCAGGTTGCCCACCAGCACGGATTCGATGCTACGTTTATGGCTAAGCCTTTCGGTGATCAAGCTGGTAACGGTATGCACATCCACTTAAGTTTGATGGATAGTGTTGGTAACAACCACTTTAGCCAACAAGACGGGAAAGCGAGTCCCCTCTTTTATCAAACTATGGCGGCAATGCTCGAACAGACATCAGGCGCTATGGCATTAATTTGTCCAAATGTTAACTCTTTCCGCCGCTTTGTTCCTGGTGCTTACGTACCTACGAGAGCAGACTGGGGCGAAAACCATCGTGGTGTTGCGCTACGCGTACCTATCAGTGACAGCAAAAACCGTCGTATAGAGCACCGTATCGCAGGAGCTGACGTTAACCCTTATATCCTCGCGGCAGTAGTACTTTCTGCAGTGCTAGCAAGCGAAAACTATTCCAAAGAACAATGTCCATCAACCTTAAGTGATGATGCGATTGACTTACCTGTGCGTATGTCAGAAGCTCTAGAACAGCTGGAACACAGCGAGCTGGCTCAATACATTTCAAGGGACTTTATCGATTTGTATTTGGCTTGCAAACGCAGTGAACTCGCTGAATTTGAGCGCGCTATCACACCACTGGAAATTGACTGGATGTTGCACTCGGCATAAACAAAGGAAATGTATTTATGACTACGCAAACAAAGGCGATGGATGCGCCGTTAAAATTCAATATGCAACACATTATTATCTCTTTAATTTGTGTTGCTACATTCGTACTATTTACGACTATCGGATTAAATCACGAAGAGGGGCAAACCTACGGATGGATGAGCCTTCTACCAACCGCATTGGTGTTAGTCTTCGCGTTGACGACGCACCGAACGGTAGAAGCGCTGTTTAGCGGCGCAATTGCCGGGGTTCTATTGCTTAACCCAACTGAAGCGGTAGAACAAATCGTTGATATCTCAATGACGGTGATGATGGACGAAACCATTGCTTGGATCATCCTGGTATGTGGCTTGATGGGCGGCCTGATAGCTATCCTTGAGAAAGGTGGCAGCATCCTGAGCTTCTCAGACATGTTAGTGACAAAGGTTAAGAGCCGTAAACAGTCGATGGTAATGACGTTTTTACTTGGTATTGTTATCTTTATCGACGATTACTTAAACGCCATTGCTATCTCTTCATCAATGAAGAAGGTAACCGACGGCTACCAAATCTCTCGAGAAAAACTATCGTACCTCGTTGACTCAACTGCAGCACCGATCTGTATTCTTGTACCAATTTCGACTTGGGCTATCTTCTTTAGCTCTCTTCTAGAGTCGAATGGCGTTGCTGAAACAGGTAAAGGTATTCAAACCTATATTGAAGCGATCCCATACATGGCTTATGGCTGGGTAACGTTAGCCATCGTTCTGTTGGTTGCGATGGAAAAGATTCCAGATCTAGGTGCGATGAAAGCAGCAGAACAACGAGCGAAGAATGGTCAAGTTCGTCCTGACGGCGCAACTGATGTAGATTTTGGCTCTGATATTGCGGCTCATACCAACCCTACAATGGGTCTGATCAACTTCCTACTTCCTATGGTTGTTCTGGTTGCTGCAAGCTGGTACTTCGGTATTGACCTATTAGCAGGTGTGTTTGTCGCGATCATTTTCACGGTATGCTTCTACGGTCTACAACGACTCATCTCGATGAACGATATGTTTGAAGCTGTTTATGATGGCATTAAAGTCATGTTACTACCGCTTGCGACAGTAATCGGCGGCTTCATGCTAAAAAATGTCAACGACTCTTTAGGTGTAACTCAATACGTTATCGAGACAGTTAGCCCATACCTGAGCGCGTCTTACTTCCCTGCTATCATCTTCCTGATTACAGGTGGTCTGGTATTCGCGACAGCATCTTCTTGGGGTACCTTTGCAGTAGCAATGCCAATCGTTCTGCCTTTGGGTGAGCAACTAGGCGTGCCACTACACCTAACCGTTGCAGCTTTGCTTTCTGCCTCTGCTGCTGGTAGCCACTCGTGCTTCTTCAGTGACTCAACGGTACTTTCTGCACAAGGTTCTGGTTGTACTGCAATGCAACACGCAACAACTCAGTTCCCTTATGCACTGATCGGTATTATCGCGACAGCAATTTTCTTCCTTGTTATTGGATAATCACTGACCGCAAATACCAAAAGCCCTGCTGATAAACAGCGGGGCTTTTTTATTAAATCTTCAACAGTCAACTGATGGAAAGTCGTCCCCTACGCTCAGGTATCGAGCTAGCAATAATTATTTAATCAAACCTATGTGTCATGCCCCGCTACCATCAAGTTCATTTTCCTACTATTTCATACTTATTTTAATAAATGGTAATTTTATTATTTAATTTAAAACATCTAATGACAATTAACGTTATAATTTCATTTTAAACACAAATCGAGAAACAAGGTTAAATTACAATTAATAAAACATTTCTTAGTCAGCAACCAACTAACGTCAACTGTTAGTCAATAACTTGACGTTCTGATTTTAAAACTGAAGATAAATGTGTATTATTAACTCAAAATATACATACAATAATATTGCTCAATATGAAATTTTCAGATTTTTTAAAAACGCTGCGTAGAGATTATCACCTTTCCCAACTGCAGATGATAAACAAACTAGCATTGCACAATGCTCTGTTCTCGGACCTCACAGTCGTGACTTATAGTCGTTGGGAAAGAGGAGTCTCTACTCCTCCACTTGTAAAAATGTTAAATATTGCAAAAGTATTCAATTTGGATATTTTTGAGTTTTTAACGACTATCACATTCAAACCATCACAAAACCAGATTAGTGCTTTTGATAACTTATTGAAATACTATGACAATATAAATAATCATTATCGAATATTGAACATGAAACTCAATAACGAAACATTTCACTACTTCAATAGTGAAAGCGAAATGGTGCCTGAAGAAATACTTATACAGACAAAAAAGCGCTGGGATGTCATCTTAAAACTGATGCAAAAACCAGACGACGTCTACAAAGTCGATTGTTTAGAGAGCCTACGTAAGAGTGGTACGATACATATTTCCTCATGTATCGATCCAGAAACAAAAGAAATATTGGCACAAGGAATTTATGTTTTACAAGATATACAAGAAGAAAAGTGTTTACTAGAAAATTTTGAAAATAAAGACATGAGCATTGATAAATTAGTACATGTCGATGATACATCAGAAAAGTTTCTATTTATTCCGATTGTGGCTTTTCATAGCTCACCATGGTTAAGCTTTAATATTTACAATCTTGTCAAAAACTTTACTAAAACAAACGAGGTTAAAAAGATCTATCTACTCGCATCACAGATAAAAACCTTCTCTAAACTAAGATACTTAGGTTTTGATATAGAACGAAGCATTAAGTCAGAAATAAAAAACAAGATCGGGAATTCTTATGTAAAATCAGAGGTTTCTTTACACCTTATATCTTGTGATTTTGATACATTTATATGTAATCATGGTTTAATAAACTTAATCAAGAGCTACAAAGATTATTAATCATTGGGTATTTAATGCTACCTCTATTAGTAACGACCTTAGCGTTAACTGACACTAGCCTCTACTTTATACCTAACGTAATAAGCGTAGAGGCGTCATCTAGTCAGTCAGCTTTCAAAACTCCAAATTAAATGTCCAGTTATTGAGCCCGAGACATTCGGTAATCTACTGTAATTTCAACCCGTCGATTATTCATTCTACCTTGTAGGCTATCATTACTTGCAATAGGTTGAGTTTCGCCTTTACCTTCTACCGTAATGCTCACGTCTGCCAAACCAGACTGGACAAGGAAGTCTTTCACCGCTTGGGCGCGTCTTTCAGACAACTTCATATTATATTCTTCTGGTCCTGACGAATCAGTATGTCCGACAATGTTGAACACCGCAGTAGACTGTTCAGGAATTTGGCCAATAATATTCAACAAATGTTCTTTACCCGCTGATGTCAGTTCAAAGCTGTCAAATCCAAACAAGGTTGAGTCTTGTAATTCAATCACCGTAACCGCTGTCGCTATTGGCTCCTGTGTGACTACCTCAACCGTTTCGTACTTAAAGCGGTTAGTGAAGTTATAGGTCAGCGACAGGTTAAGACTGTTCGAGTCCAAGTCCAAGTCATCATGGCCCCCTACCGCACGAATGTACTGGTAACTTAAGCCCGTAGAAAGCTTGTCGCTCAACCAGTAGTTGATGCCGACTTCCGCCAGTGATGAGACACCGTCATAATCTTTATCGCCTTGTGCTGACGCAGCATCCACGAAGGCGTACCCAATACCAGCGCGTCCATACAAGCTGACTTTTTCATTAATGTACGCGTCGTAACGCAACGCACTTTCAATCATGTCTACGTCTATTTTATGCGCATCGAACTTTGTGCTTTCCCAGTTCTGGTAACCCAAGTCCCAGCTTAGGTTATCACTGAGGCGAACCCCACCATACACGCCCAATTTAGTGCCGTCTGGACTGCTGGCGTGAGACTTGTCATCATCCAGTACTTGGTAGCCGCCTTTTACACCAAAATAGAAGGTGTCAGTCGGTTTATTTGCTTCTGTTGCCATGGCTTGTGTTGCAAACAAAGACACAAGAATCATTAATTTTTTTGTATTCAATGGAGTCACCATGATTGGTTGTATGCCCTTGTTAAAGCAAAAGCACATCATACAGCTGAGATAACAGCCAATAGGATGATCTCTGGCTGCGCATTACATTCAAAGTAGGTCAATGGGGCGGGTACCATTGCCAGCCCCTATCGCGTCATTACAGGTAAATCATCTCTACCGTGATATTGGCTTCAAACTTACCGGCTTTTAATTCGCCCATAACTACCGGATCTGGTTTGAAAAATGCGGCCTGGAATTTGAGGGTTGGGTTGGCGTCAGAAGACAGGTCAAACGTTTGTTCGTAATTAGTAACTGTATTAAATGCAGGAATCACGGCTCTACCGGCAGGTAAGTCTTCATATATCACAATACCAACGTTTTCTGCCGCATTTGCACCTATATACTCATTTTTCAAATAACCAATCGCTTCTCCCCCAATCATTTCCATGCCGGTTTCAGCAGCGGTTGTGATATTGATGTAAGGCATATAATCAGTTTGCGTGCCGGTACAAGACAAACCTATTTCAAACGGTTTCATTGACGATTCCACCACACCGTGGTCAACATCGCCTGCCCATACCGTACCAAGGTCCACCGTCTGCTCTGGCTGGGTCACTTCACAAGACGCGGCTATTGCCTCAAAGTTAGTGACAATAAACATGTTCTTCACGCCTTGGTCTTTCATATCTTGAGCACCTACACCAGGCTTATCACCGTCTTCATATTCAACATTAAATGGATGAAGATTATTCAGTGCCTCTTTGGAAAGCGAAGGTTCGCTGTATTCTGAAGGATGCAAAATCGCCCACGTGACATTAACACTTAGGTCACCAAAGCCTCCCGTATGTGAACGATAGAGGCCGTTACCCTGTCGGCAATCCAAAGTCAAACCGCTACATCCCTCATCAAGATCATCAATTGGGTGAGGTCCATCGCCGACGTTATTAATGGCTGACTGGTTTTCGACATTAAAGTGGTCGTTATATACAAATTCTTCGCGTTCGCCACCTGACGTAAAACTGTCTTTATTTGCAAAGTTAATTTCAGCTTTTACGCCTGCACCAGGAATGGAAGGGTGCGTGCAGTACTCACCTTCTGCTGTCCACCCCTCTGCACAAGTGAGTGTGATATAAACAGACTGCTTCTCAACGATTCGGCCAGCGCCGTACGGGGTGGCTTCCCAAAACACATTGGTTTCAGTGACGTCACAACTGATAGCCTCACCATTCACCGTTGGGCCTTTGCTACGACATTTCGCCGCATGAGGCGTACGCATAAACAGCGGAACATAGCTCCCCCCGGTACTATCACCCATGTTTTGATCGGCTTGGTGTAGGACATCACTCAGACCATCAAACAGTTGGTATAAATCCGAACCCAACATGGTATCGCTGTAGATGCTGTCGTTGATCGCAGTCGCTAAGTTCCCAAACAGGGTAGACAACTCGTCCAATGACATGTCTTTTAAAGCAGTAAGAATATCATCACCAGTGACGCCGTACGTGACTTCGCCAATACGACCAACGGCGGCGCTCAAAATGTGCAGTCGTTGTTGTGGTGTCGTTGCTTGTTTTAAATCCGTATATAACACCTTACGGGTTGCAGTTGGCATTGCATGCAACTTGTTTTCAACGCGCTGTATTATTTGGTCAACAATGCGCTGTTTGTCAGCTTCGCTCAGTTTATCTACCACCGCTCTCAGTGCTTGTGGATGAGAAACAACGAATCCAGAGAGTTTGCTTTTTAAGCGCGCTTTGTCTTCATCACTCAGTTCGTTGTATTTCTCTTTTAATGTTTTTTTGATTTGCGCTTTTTGTTCTGGCGTAAGTTGCCTTATGGCCTGACGCGCCGCTTGCTTTTGTTCATGACTCATCGAAGAGAGATGTTTAGCGGCCAGATCAAGCTTGCTACGATCTGTAGATGACGCGAAAGTATTGAAACTAAATAAACCACAAAGAAGTAACAACGCGCCACAGGTTTGTTTCGTTGACTGTTTCATAATGGGATCTTTTATTCTGTTTGGAATTGCAGATTCAGTAGCGCGTGAATACCACACGCTACCAATCTGGCTTATTATCGAAAGAAGTTAAAGGTTAACGGCAATCGACCGTTTGCTTGATGATGCCTGACTCGGCACTCAGTAGCTCTGCGTCTTGCGTTAAGTCGTAGTGAGCCGTACAGGTGTTACCGCCCCACTTCACTTCAAGTTCACCTTTGTCGTTGAGTCCCGACAAATAAACGACGCTGTTATTGCCCACAAAGGCGGCTTCGTTGGCGATATCATCCATCACTTTGACGACAGAGCCAAACGGGATATTTTGACCTTTGTAACGCAGCGTTAGCAATGCTTTGTAACCCGTTCTGATGTTGAAATCCGCTTTAACCACCGCGCCCGCGGTTGGTGACACTTTCTGTACCGCATTGGTTGCTTCCATATTGCCGCTGAGTGAGTTGGTATCAATCGATACTTCGTTCTCTCGGTAGCTGTTTACATACGGAATCACCGCGTAACCTTCACCATCGGTATCAATACCGGTACCGTTATTAACGTGGATGTCTTCCGCTTCGTTGGTATCAACAATCACAATCCCGTTATATTCAGCGCTGTTGATCGGTTGTGACAATGTCACACCACCGGAGTGAGCGATGATAGCACCACTCGCGCCATAGCTTAGCTGCGTACCACCACGTCGTTTACTCACGGTTGCATTCATGTCGGCGTGGCTGCCTGTGTAACTGACACTTGCAGAAGCGGCGTTATTGTCTTCGCCATCTTGTACCGTTGCAGCAATGCTGTAGTTTAGATTGTCATCGTCTAACGCACTGTCAGAGTATGACATGCGACCGATAGTGTGATGGCTATTGTCTTCAGTAACCGATAAATCAACGTAACCACTGTCTCTCCAACCCATCAGTGGAATACTTGCGTTGACCATAAATTGGCGATCGTCGGAGTAACGATCAGAGTCCATCATCGAGTAAGACAATGAGTAGGATACACGGCCAATATTGTTGTTGTAACTCACTGATAAGTTACGATCTTTATTGTCGGTGTCCCAATATTCCTGCTGATAACCATAAACCGACAAGCTGCCCCACTCACCATCTTTGATTTGTTGGTTGAAGCTGACTTGTAAACGCTCTTTCTTGTGATCTTCAAAACCGAAAGCAACATGATCTGAGTTCGCGGCTAACAAATCCTCAAGACTGTAGAAGTCTTCTGTTGAATAGCGGTAACTTGCCAACGTGAAAGAAGCGCCAATTTCTTCAATGTCTTTTGAGTAGTTAAGGCTGTATGACTGTCCTTGGGTGTAGCCGTCTTGATCAACATCAGCGATAGAGTGGGTGACATCGGCGGTTAATGCACCAAAGCGACCAAGGCTAATACCTAAACCCAGAGCAAATGCATCGTAGTCTTCTGATAACTGCAAGCCACCGTAAACCGTCAATAAGTTTGAGAGACCATACATCGCACTCATCTCACCGACAAAGTCATCGGCATCTATCGACGATGAATCATACTCACCAGCGCTTAACGTGTACTTAAACTGTCCTTCACGCACCATGTTTGGCACGCCGGAGAATGGCTGGATGAATGTTCGTTCTGTGCCATCTTCTTCTGTGATGGTAACGAGCAAGTCGCCACTCAGTGACGTTGGGTACAAGTCGTCAATTACAAACTGACCAGGCGATACCACCGTCTGGTAGATTATTGAGCCGTCCTGCTCTACCGTGACTTTGGCGTTCGAATTTGCAATACCATGAATCACAGGCGCAAAACCTTGTTGGCTGTTCGGTAGCATCGAATCATCCGATACCATTTGCGCGCCAAGCAGTTTTACGCTGTCGAAAATATTGCTGCGTGTACTGATATTACCTGCTTCAAAACGACTGCGTATGCTCTTAACATCACGGAATACTTTCGTGCCAAGGTTATCCCAGTTATCTGTGCCCAAGTCAGCGTCGTAAGTGAAGGTGCTGTAATTTCTTACGCGCCATGCGCCAATGTTAAATCCACTGCGAAAGTTGCCGTAATAATCATTACTGACACTTTCGCCATCGGTCCAACTGTTGATGCCTTGTAGATTGTAGTTCAACATCAATGCCGGAACACCGTCATCCCAGCTTGCAGGATCAACCCAGCCTTGCTGTTTGCGCTCAACATATATTTGTGGAACGAACAGGTCTAAACGTTGTTTTTTTGCGTCAAACTTATAAATGAAATTAGGAATGTAGTTTTCCCATTCAGCAACAGCCTCATCATCTTTTAGCTTTTTCGCGGTTGGCAGCTCATCCATCTTGACGCCATAACGAGACAACGTACTTTTGCTAACAAGAGGACGAAGTTCATCTTTGCCTTCGACCGATACGAACTTGACGTCTGACAATGCCATGTACTGATTGTTGAAATACACATCGACTCTGTAAGTACCCGGCAGCATACCGTGTGTCGAGTTTATAAAAGCGTCTAAATCTTGCGGGAGCGTGGTACCTTGATCAAGTTCAAGAGCATTGAGGTTGAAGTCGCCGTCTGCTGCATTGGCGATAAGTGGGCTACAAAAAATGGCTACAGCTAGGGCAACCTTAGTCATTTTGAACATTATTACACACCTTGAAACATGGCTGACTGGTTCAGCCATGTACAGAATCTAGAGGAGAGTAACAGGAAAAGAATAAAGCAGATTTAACGGAGTGCTTGATTATAAATCTTGTACTTTTTCTTCTGTGATACCGCCGAAATCGTTAACGGCTTTCCATGTTACTTTTTTGTGGCTATCGCCATTATTTGGTAGCGAGTATTGGATCTGCCCTTTTGGTGGAACCATGTCATAACCCGTTTCGATTTTTACGTCATCGACTTTCAGTTCAAATAAAGAAACATAAAATGGTGTTGGGTTGTTAATCACCAACTTGTGGTTGTTATACGAGAACCCTAACTGTTCGTAGCCAGCATTACCTTGTTGGTATTCAGCCATCACAGAAGACGGACGGTAGAATAACTTGATACGGCTTTTAACCGCGATGTTCATGCTATTGCCCGAAGCGGTATCGTGCACACGAGGAATCGCCTTGACGTTAATCCAAAAGACAGACTCTCGGTCTTGAGGTAACGTTTGTGCACCAGTAGAAACCACTCGCAGCTCGTTCTTGCTATTGGCGTCAGACTTCACTAATGGTGGTGTAATAATGAACGGGGCTTTAATTACTTCTTTTTGATCCCCCGCGGGTCCTTTGTTATCAACCCAACTCTGAACCAAATAATCACTATTTTCGGTACTATTGCTAACAACAAATTTCGCTTGTTCTTGGCTACCATCAAAGATAACGCGAGTACTACCAAGGCCAAAACCACCAGCATGTGCAAAAGAACTCAATGTAATCAACAGACCGGAAATAAGTTTACATTTCATTAGATTTCACCTTTGAAATCGCGTCCCTGCGAATTATATTCATTAAAAAAATACAGGCTTATTTGGCATTATTTGTAGTTAATTGAGAAAGTTGCATCTAGGTTTGCATTACCCGCAGTCATTTCAGTGCCAGCAACAGTTGCTACGTATTGAGCTTCGACTACAACGTCTGCAGCACCGCCAGTCACTTCCCAAGTTTTACTTTCTTCGCCGTAAGCAATTGGCTGACCTTCGTCATCGTTTAGACGGATTGCAACACCTGCTGCGCTGCCTTCTGTGATTGCGTAGTCACTAGCGTAATCATCTGCGCCTTCAGTAGAAGTGATACGCAGTGAAACACTTGATACTGATTCTGGGCAGTCGGTCAGTGAAAGGTTTAGAGGTACAGAAGTTGATACATCACCTGCCGCAGCGAAATCTGTTGTTAGGTAAGTACCTAGGTCTAGGCTTTCGTCAAATGGGTTGTCTTGACCGTTCACTGCACAAGTTGAATCTGTGATAAAGCCAGTAAAGTGAACCACACCACCAACGGCTTCAGCACCTTCGATTGTTGCTGCAAATGCAGACGTTGATAGAGTTAGTGCGATTGCTGTTGCTGCGAATACTGATTTCATGAGGAATCCTCTTATTTAATTTTTTTAATGTTAAAACACTTGGGGTAATGTTTGACTTCCCCTTAAAGACAGGCACATTATCTACACAGATCACAAAACAAGCGTTATCAGTTAAAAAAACTTTTTTTGAAAACGTTAATTACCAGAGCATTCCTACAACACCATCTAATCAATCTCACAGACAAACGTATGACGATATGGTCTCTAGCAGTGACAAATACGTACAGACCGTTATAGTTTTAGAGTTGACCACGTATTGAAGACATGGCTCTGAGTAGCCAATAGCATTTATAACGCTTAGTCGATATGAGAAGAATTTTAGGAGTACAGCGATGGAATATAGATTGAGTTTACAGCGGTTGCTTAAGGCTATTTGCTTAACTTTCTGTGTACTGGTAAGCGGCTGTACTCAGAGTGACTGGCGTACAGCAAGCCGTGAGCCAGCAGGTATAGCTCCTAATCCTTCTAATGTTAAGCAGGCCGTCATTGAGTTTTATGCAGCCGATGCATTTGGATGGCGTGGCTGGTTTGCGGTCCACACCTGGCTTGCGATAAAGCCAGAAAACGCAAATGAATATACCGTCTATGAAGTGGTTGGATGGCGAGTCGGCCGAGGACAACCAGCACTATATACGTATCAAACAGCTACGCCTGATCGTTATTGGTATGGTGCTCGTCCAGAAAAAGTGCTTTCGATTCAAGGTGAAAAAGCACAGCAGCTAATCCCTCAAATTCAGCGTATTGTAGAGAACTACCCTTATGCAAATGAATATACGCTATTTCCGGGGCCAAACAGTAACACCTTCCCTGCCTGGGTGGGTCAGCAAATCCCCGAGCTAAACTTAGACATGCCGTTTCGTGCTATTGGTAGTGGCTACATCAACTGATTGTTAAACAGCCAAACTAAATACAGTTGAAGAGTTTAGAACGTATAAAGAAGGTCAACTCGTCTACACTCAATAATGATTAGACCTAAAAGCTCAAAGAGCTAATTATCAAAACGGCACTAGATACTGGTGCCGTTTTCATTTATCACACCACCAATACAGAACTCACCGCGCATCACTGGATGACTAATCCAACAAAAAATTGAGTGCCTTAAGCTTAGTGAGTGAAGCATTCGCCTCACAACCTGTTCTTAATTTACTAAAGTGAAGTTTAAATTAAAATTTAATTCAAACTTGATCACGTCAAAAAACCAAACTACGTTTTAATCATACCAAATGGTAATTTAATTACATTAAAGGGAGTTGTTATGTTGTCAGCTATCAAGGAAATGTTGGTTCATCCCAAAGATTACTCTGGTCACGATGTAGATACGGTGATCTCACAACTCGCCGCTCAAACAAGCACAGAGCCTTATATCTGGTCTTATATCGAAGAACAGTCTGTCTACGAAAACACCTCAAATGGAATGCGCGTGTACCCGCACGAACTTCGAAGATATATTTACTAATACTCTACCGTCTCCACAACATGTGCCCTACGGTGTACTTCGGTTGTAGGGCACATTCTCGCTTTTGCAAAGGATGTAATTAAGAAATGAAATGTTACGCCGATAACTCGCACAACGCTTCAATCGCAGCGTCTGCTTTAGAGGATTGGACAAAGATATGATCGTGGTAAAAGGCCGCGATGACATTAGCACTGATGCCTTTTGACGCCAGTTTAGTGGCTACCGCAGCGGTCAGCCCAACCGCTTCCAGGCTTGAATGAACTGTCAGTGTTATTTGCTTGAACGAACCTTCAAACGATAAACCCGCTTCCAACGCAGAAGATTTTTCAAGCACCAGCGTTAATCCTTCTGCCTCCATAAATGTACAGATAGGATTGAGCGCCAGATAATCCCCAAGCTCACCGGAAACGGTACAAAAGACAAACTCAGAGTTGACGAGCTTAGGGCGTAGTGATGTAAGCAACTCATCTAATTCGGTTATCCCTGCCATTCAGATATTCTCCATAACGCTTAATAAATGATGAAACTCAAGCTTTCTTGACAAATTTCGCGGTGACCATCATTTCACCAGCACCATCTACTTTGCAATCCAGTTGATGATCTTTACCTTCGACGATGCGTCTAATCACGGCTTTAGTACCAATCTTTAAAACAAGAGAACTACCTTTAACCTTGAGGTCTTTCGCCAGCGTTACTTTATCCCCTTCGGCTAGCAAAGAGCCATTAGCATCATTGACACTAAACACTTCTTCGACTTCAGATGGGTTCCATTCATAAGCGCACTCTGGACAAATCAAATGGTTTTGGTCTTGATAAACATATTCGGATTGACAGTTGGGGCAAGGAGGGAAAGACATAGCTAACTCTTATTAATTGATAACTTTCCACATATGTTAATACCTCAGCCCGAAATTGCACGTAATAACTCAATGTTATACCAAAACAGCCACGAGCATTCTGACTGCTAATAAAGTGAGTAAGATTTTGATTACCAGTATGATTTTATTATTACCCGCCTTAAACCTAGCCTTAGTACCAATAAATGATCCTAGGATGGATCCGATAACCATATAGACGATGAGATTCATGTTTGAAACTAAGTCACTCGATACTGCAGCATAGACTGGGATCTTAGCTAGATGGCTAAGCGTCAAAAACATGGAGCTTGTTGCAATGACTTCATTATTCGATTTCAACTGTTTAGTCAGTACTGATAGTGACAGCGGCCCAACTGCACCAACGATAAGTCCCAAGCCCGTTTGCAGAAACCCAATTAGATAATAGCTTTCATAACGACGTATAAAGTGCGCAAATCGCTGGCTCCAAAGGTTCAATAATATATAGGTTCCGATTGCAGCTGGAACATACTCAAAAGAAATATTGGAAAGGAACAACCCAAACAACAGCATACCTACTAGTGAACCAGCCAGAAATTTGGGAAGCAACGACCATCTCACATGGGATAGCGAGAAAAACATGCGAGATGAGTTACTGGCTAACTGTGTTACACCATGTATCGGGATAATTAAACTAGGGCTAAGGAAGTTGGGCAAAATGGCGATCAGTAGCATCCCTCCACCAAATCCAATCACACCCGCAATGGCGGACGTGACCATCGAAATTAACCCTAAAATCAATTCTACTGACACAACTGTCCCTTAGCACTAACGCTGGATGCTTAATTCTGACTTTGCTCTGGGAGCTCTTCAAAGCTTGGTATTTGGGCCAAGTTTTTGGTCCAAGTCGAACAGCTAGCAACAAAAATTTTTGCCGTGGGTGACATTGGTACTGGACTATCAAGACTACCAGCAGGGACGACAACACAGTGAATACTTTCCATTGCCGTTGGCAATGCTGAGCCACAGTTTTGACAAAAGCTTTTACTGTGTAACGTATTCGGGTGTTGGTAAGTCTTAACCTCGCTTTCCCCCTGAGTCCAAACTAACGTTGAATCTTGAGCAAAAAGGTTAGCAGCGTGCGCTGTCCCTGTATCCTTCTGGCAGCGAGTACAGTGACATAAAAAGAATTGCTGGAACGCGCCCGTAAGCTCGTATTTCACAAGGCCGCAAAGGCAAGAACCTTTATGTACACTTTCCACAATACGCTCCTCTGAATTTACATATCTACACGAGTTACGCCAAACGCTTCTGCCCACTGATTGGGTTCTGCAATAATAAACTCGTAAGTGCGTTCGTCAGATAATGTAATGCGTATTGCATCATTCGTAACTGGCATCAGACCAGCTCCTTTTCCTATGCACTTCTCGACCGAAACGATTTCATCACGTTGCAATATGTATGGCCCAAGTGCAATTTTTTGATTATAGGGTTCAAAAATGACCTCTGCGTCTGTAAGAGACAGCTTTCCATCCGCTCTTGCCACACCAACCTGTATTGTAGCAACAGACGATTTAATAATTTCTCCCGACATATGATCTCCTTATACTATGATTGATTCTTTTTAATGCCTTGCTAAACACCACCAGTGACCACTCCCATTCGAGATATCAAGATAACCTTGTCGTCAAATCCATCATCAAACGCATTAACTATAGAGTATCAAGCGATTAATAGAGACATGTAGTAGAACCTTTCGTCTTCCTTCTCAACGATAAAACCACTCCTCTGATACAGAGGATAAGCAGGACTAATTTTAAATACCTTCAACCTGACCCGTTGTGCGCTGGACTTAATCGCCAATCTTGAAGTTTCAGCCAGTGCCGCTGCGCCAATTCCCTTATTTTGAAACAATGGGCTGACTTGAAGATCTCGCAGATAACAGTGCCCGTCATCGTACTCCAATCGAATTGCACCAACGACCTCACCATCAAACAAAATATCCCAGCTTTCCAGTTTGACAATGTGTTCCAATATCTGCCGCTGATCCCAATCAACCGAATATTGCTCATAATAAGATCGCATATTGTCGTAAGTGATCGCGGCTGATTTAGAGAAATCAGCCGTTGGCCGAAATGAAATGTTCATAACTCTCCTTTCTCTCGCTAACCACTAAAGATAGACAACTGCTTCAACATTATTGCCATCAGGATCTAACAAAAACGCGGCGTAATAGTTAGGCGCGTACTTTTTTCTCAACCCTGGTTTACCATTACAACTGGCGCCATTAGTTAAGCCTGCTTGATGAAACTCGAAAACTTGTTCTTTATTAAAAGCAGAAAAAGCGATGTGGCTTTTCGCCTTGTTGTCACCTTTTTCAATTAGAAATCTGACGTTAGGCTCCGTGGTTAAGCCAAAGCCAGCTGCAGCGTCATCTGCCCATTTTAACTCAATACCAAGTGGCGCTAATGCACGTTGGTAAAAGTCACGGCAACTTTCAAAATCAACGACTTTAATTTCAAAATGATCGATCACTAGAATTCCTTGTGATGTAGTCTTAAGTGTCCTTGTGTATTTTAACGTACCTCAAAGACTCAGCTTAACCCCCTACCACTTAAAACGTTAACCCAAGCGACTTCAAATCCGCCTCACACTGCACAGCATTTTCAAACTGAATGGCCGCGATACCAACAGCTTCAGCGCCTTCGACATTATATGGCATATCATCAATAAACACGGTTTGCGTCGCTTCCAATGAGTGCTGAGTTAACATTAACTGATAAATCTCTGGATGGGGCTTTAACAGTCCAACTTCAGCCGATACCGTCGCGCCTTCAAACAGATTCCAAAACGTATAAGTTTCTTTCAAGTACGAGACAATTTCATGCACATTATCCGTAAGAGCAAACACGCGATAGCCAGCCGCTTTAACTCGCCTGATCAGCTCGACTGAGCCATAAATTAGAATCTGGGTTTGTTTCACATAATAAAACAATCGCTCGCAATCAAGCTCAGAGAAACCAAGAAGTTGTTGATATTGAAGTTTTGCTTCACTTTCAGAAATAATGCCTTTGTTCAGATCTAACCAAGTGTCTGACTGAAAGATACTTTTTACTTTTTCTTCAGGAGATTCCACGTTTCCAAACGTTAACCTGACGATTTCTAGTGGCGCCCAGCGAACAACCACATTTCCGATATCAAAAACAACATTTTTGATATTTTTCGATTCCATTTCTCTTTCATACCAACTTACGAAATTAGTTTTATTATCTTTACTTATTTAAACAGAGCAGGCTTAAAATATTTTTCGTTGAGCCAAAACTAAATACACAATTCATCATCAAAGAAACTGCAGCACCAAACAAGTCACGAATGCTGGTAAGCCTGCGATAAACAACACTAGCCCTGTTTGATAGTTAAGTCGACGATGCAATTGTTGTTCTTTGTCAAAATCATGCTCTTTGACCATTTTGTAGACTTTATCCGTTCTGGGATTGGCGAGTCTGGATGCTTTACTGTCTACACTCGGCTCCCACATAAGCTTTGCCAAGACCCAAATTACGATGACGACAAAAAACAAAAAATCGACCAGTTGTGTTGTGGCAAAGAAAGGGAAAAACTTCGATAGAACAAACACAGTTAATGCGGCAATCAAGTTGATGAGCAGCACTTTTTTAATCAAATCAAGCAAAACACCCTCCTAAGGTTAAATCCGTTTCAAGTGAAGTAAAAAAGTCGCTACGAATCACAGTTCAAATAGATGCACAACGCGCCATGAGTGGCAAATCATGTTTAGACCGCTACTCTCTAGTTTCTATGCGATACTGCATTTCGATGAGCTGATGTTCACCAACAATTTCAACCTCTCGAATAAACTCAAAACCAAATTTCTCATAGTAATTTCGTAAATAACCATGAGCGTGAATTTCGATACAGCTTACCCCATCATTTCGAGCGTAATCCATTAGCGCTTGGACAACTTTAGACGCGATTCCCATTCCTCGATAAGGTTCTGTTACCGCGACTCTGGCCATAACGGAAGAGCCGCCTTCTTTTATCGTTAAACGTGCCGTTGCAACTAAAGCGTCCTTATCCTCTACCAATGCATGAATGGAACCTTCATCTAATCCATCTAGGTCTAACTCTCTCGGTATCTGCTGCTCAACAGTAAACACCTGATAACGAATAGCTTGTGCTTTTTTAATGATCTCTGAGCTGTTCCCAGTAATGATTTCCATACTAACTTCTTTTAATTACCTAATGCCCATTCAACGCCGTGCGCTGCATGGATTTCCGTGGTGTCATACAAAGGGACCGATGTGTCACTTTGCTTGACTAATAATGCAATTTCAGTACATCCCAGAATCACCGCTTGGGCGCCCTGAGCGTGTAAATTGGCAATGATTTTCAAGTAACGGTCTCGGGACTCGCTTTTTATTTCACCCAGGCAAAGCTCTTGATAAATAATATCGTGAACGACGGTTTGCTCATCGGCAGTAGGAACAACCACGTCTATGCCAAATTTCTCTGAGATCCTGCCCTTGTAGAAATCTTGCTCCATTGTAAAACGCGTTCCCAACAGACCAACTTTGGTGACACCGTCTTGAACCAGGCTCTCTGCGGTCGCATCCGCAATATGTAAAATTGGTATAGATATCTGCGACTCAATTTCTGGTACAACTTTATGCATTGTGTTCGTGCATATCATTAAAAAATCTGCGCCACCACGTTCTACTGACCTCGCTGCTTCGGCAAGGATCAAAGCGGTTTCTGACCATTTCCCTTGATGCTGGAGTTTTTCTATTTCATCGAAGTCGACACTGTATAAGCAGATCTTTGCTGAGTGTAAGCCACCTAACCTTGACTTAACGCCTTCATTCAGTGCTTTGTAATAACTGGCGGTGGATTCCCAACTCATTCCACCTAACATGCCTACTGTCTTCATTTATCTTCCTTTGTTATCGATAAATTTCTGGATATTCATTGTGCCTCCATGCGCATAACTCCCTGCTAGCACTTTAACTTTTTGCCCACTGTTTAAGCAAGCCTTGCATACTTTTCCCTACAAGAACAATGAGGACCGCACCGACCAAAACTGGCGTGATGATAAAAGCCCACCCTTGCCCAGATAACATAATCAACAACGGATTTGCCCCTGCTGGCGGATGCGTGGTTTTCGTCACTAGCATCAGACTCACTGCAATACCAGTAGCCAGTGCCAGAGTCAGAGGTGAAACACCAATATATTGAGTAAAAAACACTCCTACAAATGCAGTAATTACATGCCCAAATATGACATTTTTAGGCTGCGCCAACGGACTCTCGGGTACGCCAAAAACCAGTACAGCCGTCGCTCCAAAAGGTGCCATAAGCAGCGCTACATCACTCATTGTGGAATCAAAAAATGAAAGTAACCCTATTGCCAGAAATGCCCCAATGCCTGCGATAACAGATAAACCAAAATTCTTCATACTATTCCCCTAATGAAAGTAGACCAAATTGTCTACCAAACTAAAATAGACAAATCGGTCTACTTTTGTCAAACTACTTTTACAGGAGGAGCCTTATGAGTAAAAAACGTCAGTTATTAGTGGATACCGCGTTATCGCTTTTTTATGCCAACGGAATTAACACTATTGGCATCAATGAAATTTTGAGTGTCTCTGGCGTGGCTAAGCGCACGCTTTACACCCACTTTGCAAGTAAAGAAGCGTTAGTACTGGCTGCTTTGCAACAAAGGCACGACACGTTTTCTAACTGGCTGGATCAAAAACTGTTCGGGGCTAAATCAGACAAAGAAGTAATAGATAAGTTATTTTCAGCGCTTGCGAGTTGGTTCAATAGTCAAGAACCTGCGTTAGGAAAGTTTAGAGGCTGCTTTTTTATCAATACTTCGGCAGAATTCAGTGATTTGAATAGTGAGATCGCACGTTTCTGTGGGCATCACAAAGAAGAAGTCCGACAAATCATCGCCAGTCATCTAAAAAGTACGGAGAGTACGTTGCTAAATGCCATTTGCATTTTAAAAGAAGGCGCGATTGTCACTGCGCATGTAAGTGGAAATAGCCAAGATGTTACCCATCAATGTATTCAAATTCTGAACAAAATGATTGACGATTAACAGCAGTTGGAGAGAGTAAATAAAGTACGCGAGCTTATTGAGTTGTGACGATTCGAACGATGCCCCATCGCAAAAACACGGCATCATCAAGGAATAACTAACCTATAGAAACTTTACTCTCTCATCAATACACTCATAAGACCCCATTTCGAACTCGCGACATATCCAGGGACGGTTTTCATATATTGAGCACATGTACGTTTCTCTGTCTAAAGCCGCACACCAACCATCATCAAGCCTCATCATGGTTTCACCACCATACTGGTCGCGGGAAATGAATTGCTCTGGAACACCTGTATCGGAAATGATCATCACTTCGAGGCGGCAGCAACACGCTTTGCAGTTTGAGCAAGACGGTGCTTCAGGAGAGGTATTTTTAATCGGTATATTCATGAGTAACTACAATTTCGTCAATTGTGCATGATACCTTAAATCTAATATGACTTTCGGAACTTTATAAGGAATATTTACGCTAGCATTGATTAAGAATGGCTAATTTATAAATAAACTGCACAGCAAACACGCTTTTAGGCTCGCTCTACCTTAGTGACAACAATTCTTTACTTGGTTTGTCAGAACTTACCTGAGACAATGGTCACAACTTACTACAGGCGAAACAATATGAAACTTTTAGTCCGCAATCTTGCGCGAACCACGACCGAACATGAAATTCGTGTTCTTTTTTCAGCCTACGGCACCGTCACTGAGTGCAATCTAGTATTAGACCAAGAAACTGGGCAATCTAAAGGCTTCGCATTCGTTGAGATGCCAGATAAAGATGAAGCGAAAAATGCACTTGAAAACCTTCATCACACTAGCGTAGCCAAAAACAAAATCCGAGTTAAATTCGCTCAAAACTAAGCAGCTTTCGGAGCCTGGTTAACCAGGCGTTATGGCAGGTTCCGAACTTTAATCTCACCAGCTTAACCCTTACCCCCTGTCCAATATCTTCGCTAGACCAGATAAAAAACGCAACGCAGATCCAAATGATGTACGTTGCGGATATCAATTAATTTACTGACTTTTAGCTGATATTACCTAAGCCATGATATGGGTAGCGCAAAGCTTATTACCCGCAGGATCACGTAAGTAAGCAAGGTACATCTCACGCGGCCCCACCGTTCTTACACCTGGAGGATCTTCACACTCAACGCCACCACTTTCCAGGCCAGCTTTATGCCATAACTCGACTAACTCTGGGCTATCCACTTTAAAGCCGATAGTCATGCCGTTTCCTGACGTTGCTGCTTCGCCGTCGATTGGCGCAGTAATAGCAAAAGTCCCCTCAGGGTGAAAATAGAAGCAACGCCCGTGAGCATCTAAGACACCTTCTTGGTAACCGAGCACCGACAAGATAGCATCATAAAATTGTTTGGATTTATCGACATCATTTGAGCCAACCATAACGTGACTAAACATTTATACTTCCTTTTTAGAGTGTTGTTGAACTAACCTACTTTGCTATATCAACTTTCTTATGTCTATTGATGCATTGTTAAGGTGTGAAGCACGTAATATGGTATTTTATATCTTGCTAATATAAACAAAATTCAAAGGGTGAATACGGAGAAACCACCGAACCTGCTTCCTCCGATTGAGCGTCGTATTAACCACCGATGTGGCAGGCAAATCCCATGGATTCTACTCTACGTTTGAGTTGCTGGATTTTTTCATCAGGGTTCGATGCCGTATCTTGCATAGGGTAAATACGCCCTAAAAGAGAGTATTTGTTTTCACCAAAACTATGGTACGGAAGAAGATGAATGGTATCGACATTTGACATGAGTTGAGCGAATTCGCCAATCGCCTGGATTTCTTCTTCGTTATCATTAAACCCTGGAATAATAGGCACACGGACCACGACTTTAGTAATAAATGAAATACGCAGGATGTTTTCAAGAATGATTCGATTATCAACACCTGTGCCCTCTTTATGAACATGAGGATTAATGGCTTTAATATCGACTAATGCTAAATCAATCCAAGGGAAAACATCTTCAATGGCTTGTTTTGAACCCAGCCCAGTAGTTTCTATCGCAGTATGCCAACCTTTCTCTTTGCACCCTTTAAGTAACTCTCGGGCAAATTCAGGCTGAGCTAAAGGTTCACCACCTGACAAAGTAATCCCGCCACCCGCTCTGCGAAATAAATTTTCGTCTTTTTTGAGTTCAAGCAACACTTGCTCAACACTCATTCGCTTTCCTTTGATTTCAAGCGCACCAGTAGGGCAAACATCAACACAAGCACCACATTCATTGCATTTTTCACGATCAATGAAATGTGGGTTTGAGCGAGAAATCGCCCCCGCTTTACAAACATCAATGCATTTACCACAGCTCACACAATCATTTGATTTAAAAATCAATTCTGGCTTAGCTTGTTGTGATTCAGGGTTGCTACACCATTTACAAGAAAGTGGACATCCTTTAAAAAAAGAAATGGTTCGAATTCCTGGTCCATCATGTAACGAATATCGCTGTATATTAAACAAGACCCCTTCAGCAGTGTAATCGACTTTATTCATGACAGTCTCTCGTTATTTTTGATAAAAATAGGCCGCTTACTTACGTCACGGCCTATTTATTATTTTTAGAAATTACAATTGCTGCTCTGTACGACTAATAATGTCGTCCTGAACTTCTTTCGCTAGTACCACGAATTGAGCACTGTAACCTGCAACACGAACAACCAGATCTTGGTGTAGGTGTGGTTTTTTCTGTGCATCGAGTAAACGTTCACGGTCGATAACGTTAAACTGTACATGCATACCTTTACGGTCAAAGTAGTTTCTTACCAAACCGCTGAAGTTACGTAACCCTTTCTCACCAGCCAATGAAGAAGGCAGGAATTTTTGGTTGTACAAGGTACCGTTTGAAGCGGTGAAGTGGTCCAGTTTCGCTACTGAGTTCGCCGCAGCCGTTGGACCAGAAACATCTTTACCTTGGCGTGGAGAAACACCATCAGCCAAAGGCTTAGTCGCTAAACGACCATCCGGCAGTGCCGATACATTCTTACCAAACAGAACATTAGCGGATACCGGGTAGATACCAGCCTGGAACTGACCACCACGAGTATTGGTGTATTTCTCTACTTCGTCACAGTAAATAGATGCACAACGGCGAGCCACATAGTCGACATCATCAATATCGTTACCGAAGCTAGGCGTACTCTCTAAGATAAGACGAATTTCTTCGTGACGAGAAATGTTACCTGACGTTGGAGCAGCTTGTGCAGATGCGTTCGATAGCTGACGAAGCACTTCTTCTTTGATGGCTTCAGGGCTTAGCGATCCTTTTTGCGCAATAATCTGCTGAACCACGTTGTAGACGTCTTGTTCATCTAATGACATGCGTCCAGCCGCTGGTGCGCAACCACCTTCTGCATAGCCAAAGTTTGCATCTAACGCATCTTTAAGCTCTGTCATTGTCAACTTGCGCTCTTCAAAGACTTGCTTCTGCATGGCGTAAACAGAGTCACCCGTATCTGCGACACCGAACGCCTGAGGACCTGTATAGTTATAAATTGCACCGCCATCTTGCAATGACTTACCGCGACCAATACAGTCGTCAACCAAGGCAGAAAGGAAAGGCAACGGGCAACGTTCGGCGTGTGCGATATCGACACTATTACAAGCTTCAACCAACTTGCGAACGAAGTACTTAACTTGCGCTGTGAATGCATCAAAGAAGTCTTCAATATCGGTAAACTGAGTCATATCTTTGGTCACAGGGCCAACTTGTTTGTTGTCTGCTCGACCGCTGTTTAGCGTGATTTCTAATACCTTGGCCAGGTTAAAGAACGCAGCGTCGTGCCAACCTTCAGTACGGTGTGGTGCTTGTGGTTCTACACAACCTATGATGCAGTAATCACGAGCATCAGCCAGCGACACGCCACGGTTTTGTAGTGACGGGATGATAACTTCATCGTTATACATTGCCGGAACACCAAGACCAAGGCGAACCACTTCACAGGCACGGAACAAGAACTCGTCCGGTGTACCCTGCCATACACGAATAGAAAACGAAGGGGCAGGTAACTGAACATGCGCGGTCGCTTCCATACACATGTAGCTCAGTGCGTTCGTTGCGTCTTTACCCTCTGAAGTTTGACCACCAACACATAGGTTTTGGAATACCGCGTAACCGGCGAATGCCTGCGCTGAGACTTCATCACGTGTTTTGTTGATGTCGTTGAGTTTTATCCAACAGCAATCCACCAGCTCTTGAGCAAATACTGGGTCAATCGATTTGTCTGCTTCTAAATATGGATACATGTATTGGTCAAATCGTCCTGGAGAGATAGAGTGACCGCTTGATTCAATTTGCAGCATGCTTTGCAGGAACCAGAAGGTTTGACATGCTTCCCAGAACGTTGTGGCACCGTGCTCAGGTACACGACGACAGTTTTGGCTGATTTGTTCCAGTTCGCGTTTGCGTTGTGGATCAGATTCGACTTGAGCTAGACGCGCGGCTTCATCTGCATAACGGTGTGCGTAAACAATCCCTGCTTCATAACTGATGATGATCGCGTGATAGAACTGTTCTTTTTTAATAAAATCTGGCTCTGTGCGATCGAGTTTAGATAACGCTTCTTTGACTTGCTCAATAACGCCACGGAAACCAACTCGCAAGACTTTACCGTAATCGACGCAGACGTGGCCAACGCCACCATAGAAGTAGTTACCTACGCTGAATACGCCTGCACCCATTGCTTCATGGGTTTCTTCAGACATGTAAGATGCGGCAAGCTCACTGGTTGTTTTACCTGGCCAGTATTTGAATGCTTCATGTAGCTCTTGCGCGGTCTTTTTCTCAATAATGAATGGATCCGCTACGCGGTGTTCCATTGTTTCGAATTCTTTTTCTACCCAATCGTAAGAGAACTCAGGGCAAATTTCCGTTGAACGAGGGTTAATCGTTACCGCACCAACAATCAATTCATCTTTACGAATGGTCACAGGTAGTTCAGTAAAAATCTTTTCAACAACTCTTGCTCTTCTCATGATCGCTGGAAGATGCTCATTCGCTTTATAAGCTTCAGTTGCCAGAACTGCACGCTCAGATTCAACGTACGGCTTAGCGTCAAGAATCATTTGTTTTAAGCGCAGAACGCGATCAGTTGGATTAGAAAAACCTTTCTCTAACATAATGTTACTCCGTAATTATTATTCAGTAAGATCACGAGATCAGACTTCAATTATTTTGTCGTGCGGCAATTTCTGTATTTGGGTAAATATTGCTACTGCTTCGTGAACGAAAAACGAAAGAAATTGCGCAATATTGAAGGATGTGCTTTCCGCATTGATGCCTTCACCTATTTCTTTATCGTTAATCCATTAAAAGCTGCTCAAGTCATCTTCAATAGTGCGCATCGCTTCATTCACCGCTGAAACTTCCCCAAAGACGGCAAGTGCGGTGACGTGCTGAGGGCATGTACCCGTGATTTCCGTCACCGCGACATCCGCACACTTACTCGCCAAATCGGCACAGTAGTAAAGATCAGGGATGGGCAACATGATTAATCCAATCGCATCAATACGGATCAGACCCAAGCGCTGACGAAATTCCGAGGACACACGGCGTTTGAGCATGGCAAGAGTATCTGGCCCTGGTGCGTTAATTATGCGTGTTTTCATCGTTCTATTGCCTATCTCTTAACTTAGTCACATTAATATTCAATCAGTTAACGAATATTCAATGCTTCAACCATGACACATCGACGGTAGCGGGCAAAAGAGCGAGCTGATGTAATGCCTTCGCCCGTTGGCCCTGCGATAGTGAATGTTGTATGACCTTCACCACCAACACCGATACCTGAATAAGATGGACCGTTTTTCACAAAAATTGTGGTTTGAATTGAACGAGCCATTTTGCTTAGTTTCTCAACGTTAGTAGAGTGCATGATTGCGGTATGACGGTTGCCATGCTCCACTTTAATTGCCAAGTCTATCGCTTCATCTACGTTTTCAACTCGAACAACGGGCAGAATCGGCATCATGAGTTCATGTACAACAAATGGGTGATTTCTTTCTGTTTCGATTAAAATCACTTTAATATCGTCGCTCACTTGAATATTCAATTTATCCAGGATGTAACGAGCACCTTTACCGACGAAAGAAGTATTAGGGCCTGTCCCCTTTTCGTTCAGAACCATCGATTGCAGTTGTTGAATCTTCTGTTTGTCACACAGTAGATAAGCGCCACTTTTCTTCATGCAATGAATCAAGTAGTCAGCGACTTCATTGACAACAATGACTTCTTTCTCAGCGATACACGGCAAGTTATTGTCGAACGCACAGCCGTTAATAATGTCTTTTGCTGCTTTTTCGATGTTCGCGGTCTCATCAACCACAGCTGGAGGGTTACCTGCACCAGCACCGATCGCTTTCTTACCAGTAGACATCACGGTTTTCACGATCGACGGGCCACCAGTCGCAACAAGCATATTGACTCTAGGGTCGTTCATCATTGCGTTTGTGTTATCAATCGACGGCTCTAAAACCGTCACCACCAAGTTTGCCGGAGCGCCGAGTTCAGCCAGTTTTCTATTGATCAGATCAACAGCTACGAGTGAGACGTTACGAGAACGTGGATGTGGGCTGTAAACAACCGTGTTCCCTGCTGCCAACATACCAATACTGTTGTTAATAATGGTCTCAGTTGGGTTCGTCGTTGGTGTGATTGAACCGATCACGCCGTAAGCAGAAAATTCAGTCAATGTCAGGCCTGAATCACCGCTTAATGCTGAAGTGACAAGATCTTCTGTACCTGGTGTTTTGGTTGCTGCAATACGGTTTTTCGTAACCTTATCGGCGTAATTGCCCATGCCCGTTTCTTCGACAGCCATGCGAGAGATTTTTTCAAGAACATCCTCTTGAGTGAACACTTCTCTAATACCTTGGACGAAGGCTGCGCGATCGCCCATGGTACAATGACGGTATTGGACTTGAGCATGTGAAGCTGCGCTGATCGCCTCTTCCATTGACGCAAAACACCCTAAGTATTCTGCCGAGCCATGATTAGCACTCTGGCATTGAACACTCTGAGGCTTAGCCTGATTTTCAGCCAGTATTTGAGAAACGATATTCTCAATATTGCTGTTTAAATCGGGTGCAGTTTGAGTTTCTGGTTGTTTCACCATATTAGCGGCCAAAGCTTGAGAAACGATGCTCTCTAAACTGGCGTTGGAACTGGATGAAACTGGCTCTGCGTTCTGCACCGTAACGTTTGTATATTTGCTCAATACATTTTCAACGGCATGAGCAATTTCTTGTTCATTCATTCTTCCTACTCCTTACAACAAAATTGAATTTCAGGGATCGCTTGAAATTTAAATGTAAGGAGTTGTAGATGACTGAAGCGGCGCTGAGTCCATAGTACCAAGTAGCTGTAGGCCCACATCACGAGCGGTAAGTACTGCCTGACGAACGGCACCTGAGTCTCCGGCAAACGTAAACGTCACTTCGTTACTAAAACAAGTGCCTTTGGCTGGAGTTGAATAACCGATTGGATCAATCACAGCAGATTTCGCCGCAGCATCCGCAATAACAACGCCGATCGCTGCTGGTGACGCACAAGTCATACCAAATGATTTGCCAATTGGCGCACCAAACGCTTTGTTAAGTGCGAAGCTTGCACGCGCGGTATATTGGAATTCTAGGTGGCCTGCAACGTTGCCATAAACATCACCGAAAGTGCGGTTGATTTCAGACAGTGTTACTTCCACAGCGCGACGTACATCGGATACATCATCAGCACCGAAAATGATTAAGCACCCATGACCACCGCCGCCTTCTGTATCGCGAGCAAGTTCGACAGCAACAACTTCACTATTGGTTGCTTTTACCGCTTCATCTGCCGCAAAAATATGAGGACCGGCACCATTACGAGCACCAACGATACCGATAGAGCGATATTTCTTATCGATGTTCATCACTTCATGTAGCTGGCTATCAACACTAGCAACAACAAGACCAATAGTGCGACCTAGGTCAGTGGTTCCAACAAATTCAGTCAGACCACAGCTGGCGACATGTGCCACTGCGTGTGCTGCTTGTTCTTGTTGCGCTGGCTGTTGTTTGTTCATGACCTCAGAAATGATCTGTTCAACAAAATTATCTTTCATCGTCAATTTCCTTCCGTTCTATTACTGAACTGTTTTTGGCAAGATTTTTTCAACTTCAGTATGGGGGCGAGGAATAACATGAACAGAAACAAGTTCACCTACTTTGCTAGCAGCAGAAGAGCCAGCATCCGTTGCCGCTTTGACCGCACCAACATCACCTCGAACCATCACTGTGATTAGGCCTGAACCAATTTTCTCGTAGCCCACTAGTGTTACGTTTGCTGACTTAACCATGGTGTCCGCAGCTTCAATTGCAGAAACCAAACCTTTTGTTTCAACCATACCTAGAGCTTCTTGTTGCATAAATACCTCGAGTTTTTTAAATGATGACTTTTCTGGCAAAGTATCCCTATAAGAGCGTGTAGGCTTTGCCTTATTCATTAAGCGATTTCATAGTAAAAGTACTGAGACAAAATGTTTTGCCTCGAATGAGGATTCTTTTGTTGAACAAAGAAGAGAAAGGCAATAATTTACAGCGATCTATCTCACATTAAACTTTTAATTAAAGGAAGGAGTTAGATGAGATAATGGAATGAGTTGGATTTTTCGCAGTTGTAACGGGGAATAAGAGAAATAAAGTGGTGATCGACGGTTACGCTTATCAATAAAAATTAGATTTAATATTTACTGACGATAAAAAAACAGGACAAATTTGTCCTGTTAATAATGGCGAGATTAATTCAGAGTGACCGAAAGTCAAAAATAAATAACAGAACAATGATATTTTACCGTTCTCATTGAGACGAAAAATAAAATAGACAAAACGGTAACAGTCAGCAGTAACAACCTTAAATAAGGTGCTGCCACATATCTGGATGTGGCTTAGCCACCACCATACTATGTACCAGTAGCCCTTTATCTCCGGCGCTCTTACAGCCGACTTTGACGGCATTATTAACATCGCCAATGTCGCCATTGACAACAAAATAACACTTACCACCAATGCCAAATGCCATATGCACTCGAACTAAGGTCACATTTGCCGCTTTCATTGCTTCATCTGCCGCTGCAATACAGGCTGCGACACTAAAGGTTTCGACAACCCCGACCGAGCCTTTTGCTTCAACAGGTGTTACTCCTGAAATGGCGGGTAAAATACTAGGATCAATTTTAGGTAAAATAAAGCTGTCCACCTTTAAGTGCCCTGCTAACATTTCACCATGATCGATCGCTTGTTGAACAGCACCCACATCACCGGTAATCATGACAATATACTTACCAGGGCAAATCGTTTTCGAACTCAACACTTCTACACTCGCACTTTTTAACATGCTATCTGTGACTTCGACGCCTTTTGCAATGCTGCTCAGTTCAAGTAAACCAATGGTATCTTTCATCATCTACCCCTTTGAATCGTAATATATTGAGCGTCAACCGAACTTACGGTGCCACTGCAACTTGCGTGTACACCTAAACTCAAGGCATCAGGCTTCGCTTCGACAAGCTTTTGCCCGGCTTCCACTTTATCGCCAACCGTTACAATCGGATGACCTGCGGCACCAATATGTTGGCTAATCGCGACCTTGACTTGCTCGTAAGGGAAGTCAAACGGAAGCATCGGTGCATCTTGGTAATACGGTGTTAAATTCAGGCGAGAAACTAAGCGCGACGTTGGCACGAGACGGTATTCTGCCATCGGATCGGCGTCTCTGAGTTCTCCACTATATCGAGCGCCCTGAGCACGCAATTGCTGCTTCAATATTTTGTTCACTCGCATCGGAGAAATATTGACCGGACAGGCATAACCCTCACACAAGCTGCACTCTGAACACGTTAATGCAGATAAGAAGGTGGATGGCTTGGACAAATCCTTATAATTCGTTGCTCTGATCACCAGATTTGGGGCGATTTCATGGCCAATTAAGTGACGCGGACACAACTCGGTACAGAGTGAACACTGCTCACAGACCATCTTCGCCATATTAAGAATTTGCTCATCCGTTTTCAGACGACGCTGAATTAAAATGTGATCACGCGGCAGAACTAAAAGTGCCCCGGTCGTTTTCGTCACGCATTGATTTAAATCTTCAACTAATGCGCCCATCATTGGCCCACCGTTAATCACCGCAAACTCATCAACGGTTGCCCCTCCTGCGTAATCGAGCAGTTCTTGAAAACGGATGCCTAAAGGGACAGTGATGGTCATTGGATTTTGCACACAACCATTAATCGTAAGTGTACGCTCGAAAACACCTTGTTCATGCTCTACCGCGTGGCATACGTTAATCAGGGTTTGTACATTATTGACAATCACGCCGACCGTTATCGGTAACTGTGCAGGCGGAACACGACGACCAGTTGCCATCCAAATGGTAATGACTTCATCACCCGCTGGATAAACATCTTTGAGAATATGGATACGCATATTCGGTGTTAATAAAGGGGTTAATGCCTCAATCGCCTTTTGATATTTGGCTTTTAATGCGATCACGCCCTCTTTGGCCCCTGTGGCTTTCATCGCATAACTGAGTCCACGGATCATGTCAGCCGCTTTTACGACCATCAACTGTTGATCCACTTTTAGCATCGGTTCGCATTCTGCCGCATTGACGAGGAAAATTTCCGCCTCAGATTGCAGTTTTACATAGGTAGGGAAGCCTGCGCCACCGGCACCGACAACCGCTGCATTTTTTACTCTTTCAACAATGGTATTTTTATCATACTGGTCTAGATACGACTGGCTGATAGTGTGTTGTTCTTTCATCATATTGCCTCAACGATTAAGCAATTTTTTTGACCGTTTCTTTTACCTGTTGCTTGGCTAAGTCTGCAGCATCTTGCGCAATCATTTTTTCTTCATTGGTTGGCAAAACAACAATCGCAGGTGAGTCTTGTGTCGATACAACGCCCCATTTACCTCTTGTTGTTGACGCGTTTTTCTCTTTATCTAATTTAAAACCAAATACCGCGAGTTTTTGTATCGTCAGCTCTCTGATCAACACTGAGTTTTCACCAATACCACCAGTAAATACCAAGGCATCAATACGATCTAACGACGCTAAATGACCACCGATATGACGCGCTAAACGGTGAACGAGAACATCTATGGCTAACGCTGCTCGTTCGTTACCTTCTAAGCGGGCCTGCTCCAACTCACGACAGTCACTTGAAAGACCAGAAACCCCCAATAAACCAGACTGGCTATTGGTTAAGCTATACACAGAATCCAGTGATTGTTCGGTACGATTCGCGATATAAACCGCCGCACCAAAGTCCAAATCACCGCAGCGCGTGCCCATCGCTAGGCCTTCCAGTGGTGTCATTCCCATTGATGTATCAACACTTTTGCCGTTTTTAACCGCACAAACAGAGGAACCATTACCAAGATGCGCGACTATGATGCCGTGATTATTTGCATCAAGTTCCAGACGCTTAACAGTTTCTAAGGCAATGAAACGATGAGAGGTACCATGGAAGCCATAACGCCTCACTTTATGCTCGTCTCTAAGTTCAAGAGGAATCGCGTAGGTATACGCATCTTCTGGCATCGTTTGGTGAAAAGCGGTATCAAATACCGCGATATTTGGAATATTCGGCAATAGCGACATCGCTGTTTTAATCCCAACCAGGTTTGCTGGGTTATGCAGCGGAGCCAGTTCAGACAACTGGTTTATTTGCTCAATGACCTCATTTGTAACAAGAGCAGAGTCACTAAATTCGCTACCACCGTGCGCAACTCGGTGACCGATGGCGCATAACGAGTCCATTAGTTCTAAGCTCGTCATCGTTGCAAATAGTTTTTCTAGTGCCGCGGCATGAGTACCTTGTTGTAATTCAAAGAGCGTCTTGTTTCCTTCAGAATCTTTGATTGAAATAAACGCATCGGACAAGCCTAACTTTTCTGCAATACCCGACAAAACAGGCTCATCATTTCCTGTTGGTAAAACAGAGAATTTCATCGAAGATGAGCCACAATTAATAACTAAAACACGAGATTCTGACGACATGATTACCTCAAGAGCGAATAAATTTTGAAAAACAATGGGGGATGAAATACTGTAATTTTTTATTAGCTCACGGCTAATTATCGAGTGAAAAGTGAAATCGCTACCTGAGCAATAGCACAATCTTGTTCTACGGTTCCGCCACTAATACCGATGGCACCAAGTAGCTGAGTGTCTTTCCAGATTGGCACCCCACCTCCGATACAACATGCTTTGGGCGTATTTTGTAATCCGTATAAACTTTGGCCTGGCAATATTTTCTCAGCCAAATCTGATGTAGGCGTCTTTAATGCAACCGCTGTCCAGGCCTTTTGTGTTGCCAACTCATGGCTAATCAGAAGCGCATCATCCATGACAAAGAAATACCGCTCTGCCCCAACCTGATCGACAAAGCTGAAAACAATATCAATGCCTACTCTTTCTGCTGCCTGAAAGGCAAATTGCCCGAGTCGCATGATATCCTGCAAACTCAGGTGAGTATTTTTGCCACCGTCACCGAGTGTTATTGCTTGGGTGCTCTGACTCTCTGAAAATGTATTACTCATATTTGGTCCTCACTCGACACACTTCACACGCTTACTGCTCTAAAGAATCAACGATGCCAACAATGGCTGCATCGGTAACAGAATTAGAGTGCGTACTGCTATTACGGGCGGAGCTTCCTGTCGTTACGACAACAATGTCACTATTACCGGCACCGACACAGTCAATGGCAATTTCCGTTTCGCTGGTTGGGTGGTTTTGTTCATCTAAACGCGTGACCATGAGCAACTTATTGCCGTTCAATGATTCATGTTTAGTGGTTGATACAATCGCTCCGGTGACTTTTGCTAAATACATAATGTTTTCCCCTTAATTGATTCTTTCAATAAAGATACGACGACGGGCAATTTCTTCTTTAGCTGACGGCGTAATGATCGTATTTTTTTCAATGAGTAAAGCTTGGTGTTCTGGCAGTAACTTTACGTCTTTTAGCGTTATTAATGAGTAATTCGCAAGAGAAGACACATTAGGCTTGCCAATAAAACGGAAGCCATAATCTTCTACCTTATTTAAATAAGTTGAAAACTGCTCAATTAATGGACTTGCTGCATTTTCCATTATGGTTTGATATTCATGATTTAATGTTGCGGTTATCGGCTTTCGATTTAATAAAGCGTGAAAAGCCCAACTCGTTGCTAAGTTATCTCGAATACATAACGCCAGCTTCGTTAAGCTGTTCATTGATATGGCCGGAAAAAAGAGACCATAATAATCGTCTGATAATTCATCAGGTAAATATGAGTCCATCGAGAACTCAATATCCCCTTCTTGCTGCCAACGTAAAAATACAGATTTGATAACTGAGTTATTAGCGGAATGGGAAAGCGTTACAGCAATACCATAACCTGAACGATATAGTGCTTTAATGCAGTTGAGCGTATCGAGCAATGATTCCTTTTCACTACCAGTTAAAATCACTCGAATCACTTTGGCGCGTTGGCGTTTTTTCTCTAGAATGTCATCAACAATCTGACTGATCATGACGGTTAAGTCTTTCATCTCCATAACGCCTTACTCCGTCGCTTTCATTGCTATCCCTAACGGAGTAACCAGCAATGGCTCAGGAACGGAGAGAGACTCAATACCAGTCACTTTTGTAAACACTTCTGAAAATTGACTGAAGCTGGTTGCGCCACCAACGAGCCATAAACAATCGGCAGTGTTGGTCTGTAACCATAACGAAACCAAACTCGCCATTTTTTCTACCACAGGCCGCACGACAGAAAATACTTGTTGTTCATGCTGTGAGTCTTTCTTCATTGTTTCGGCTTCATCATATTCAAGCCCCATCGCACCCGATAAAACTAATGTCATATGAGAGCCACCCGTCGGTTCATCAGCACTGAAAATGACATCACCTTTATCTAAAATACTCATCCCCGTCGTACCACCACCGACATCGACCACCGCTCCGCTTTCCAGATTTAAAGCACAAGCGGCTGCCACCGGCTCATCGACGACATTGGTTACAATAAACCCTGCAGATTCAACCACATTCACAATGACTTTTACGCTGCCTTCAGAGACACCAGGAGGAATGGCTGTAGCGGCTTTTTCTAATGTGCAGCCTAGCCCTTGTTCAACCTTCTGCTTTAACATCGAAACCACTTGAGTTGCGGTGATGTAATCCACCACTATGCCATCTTTGACAACTTTGGATGGATAACTCGCTCCTGCTACCGGGTTATTGTTGCTATCGACAACCACGATCGCAATATTCGCAGTGCCAAGATCAACACCGACTTTAAATGGCCCCTTTTTCTTCAAACATTTTTCGTCCTTGACCAGTTTGGCGAGCTTTTTTAGTCGTTTGTAAGAAGTTGAATCAGACATGGCTTATCCTACTAGGTAGCGCGTTACACAATCGTTATTTTTCAGGCCAAATGCATTCGCTTCTTCAACGTCAATATGCATTTCCATCACTGCATCGTTGCTCACGCGAACCACAACGTTACGCAGAATTCCGGCACGATCTCCTTGAGTTTCAACATCGATGTCCATGCCGTCTTTGAGACCGAAGGATTCGGCATCTTGTGGAGAAATATGGATGTGTCGCCAAGCTACGATCACGCCATGATCCTTAATAACCTTTCCTCTTGGACCAATAAGTTCGATGCTCGGTGAGCTTTCTAGATCACCTGACATTCTCACGGGCGCTCTCACACCCAGCGCAAAACCATCGGCAATAGAAATTTCTACCTGTGTTTCACTGCGCAATGGGCCAAGTACTCGAACACGTTGGAGTTCACCTTTAGGACCTTTTAGCGTGACCACTTCTTCAGCGGCATATTGCCCTGGTTGCTTCACCGCTTTAAAACGAGTAAGTTCTGAACCAACACCAAACAGCGCATCCATATCTTCTCTGCTCAAATGGACATGTCGATTTGAAATACCAACAGGTACAACTAATTGATTACTTATATTATGCGCTGCCACATTCTGGTTCGGAGATTGAGTAGCCGATTGTCCAAATAACTCTTTCATTATTTGCTGAGTAATTAATTCTGCCTGTTCCCTAATTGCGTCCATAATAGATTTACCATTCTTACAAGAAACTTTCTTAGCCTTACAATAATTTGTAATCAGCCATATTGTTTGCCTTTAATAAGGACTTTTTTGCGAACAAAAATCAGCTGTGACAAAACGATCCAGATCAACCAATTATTTTTGTGAGCAACTTATCAATGTCACTTTCTGAAGGCTTTCTAGGATTAGTTGCCGTGCAAGCATCTGCCAATGTTGCTTCAATAATTGTCTGTCTTACGTTCTCTATTTCATATCGATTTTTGCCAAGCTCGGTTAAGGATGAAGGAATTTGAAACTGTCGGTTTAAATCACGAATAGCCGCCGATAGTTCTTTGGGTGCTAATGACGGAATGTCGACATCGATATTCATTAAACGTCCACACTTATGGTATTTATGCTGAATGTCTGAATCACCCGCTTCAGCGTTGAAGTCGATAATTAAAGGCAATAACATAGCGTTAATCTTGCCGTGCGAGATATGTAAAACGCCTCCCAAAGCATGCGCCATTCCATGAACTAAGCCTAGTCCTGATGCATTGAATGCCATACCAGCCATGCACGATGCATTGTGCATATGTTCCCGAGGCTCAATAGCCGTCTCATTCTCAACGACCTGCGGTAAATAAGTCGCCACTAATTGAATGGCCTTTTCAGCAAGTGCATCACTAAAGTCATTCGCATCAGTAGAAACGACCGCCTCAATTGCATGAGTTAAAACGTCCATACCGGTATCAACAGCAACTGGACGAGGAACACTTAACACTAACTCTGGATCTAATATGGCGGCATCAGGTAATAGATCAGAAGAAACAAGCGGATATTTTTTACCACTGGACGCATCTGAAATAACCGCATACGAAGTTACTTCAGAACCCGACCCACTGGTCGTTGGAATCGCAATCAGTTCAATTTTATTGCCTTGGTAAAGCTCTTCTAACGTCACTTTTATGCCCTTCGCTGCGTCTAACGAAGAACCGCCACCTAAAGCAATGATGACATCAGGCTGAAATGACTTAAGCTGCTGTACACCAGCAATCACAACAGTTGTGTTTGGGTCTGGCTTCACCTCACCAAACACTGAAACCGTCGCATAAGGCATGGCTTTAATAAGTGAACGAGCCTTACCCGAAGAAACCATAAAAGCGTCCGTCACAATAGCGACTTTTTTATCATTTAAACGATCTAAAGACGAAATAGCATTTGTACCAAAGTACACATCAGGTACGGAAAAAAATCGACGAGTCATTAAATTCTCACTTTCCATTGAGCTTTGAGTTATTTTTAATTTAACACCCATCGATATAACTACACTTATAAGAACTTGACTATATCTAGGACAATTTTGCTGTCCAAAGTAGTAGAAAGACAAAAAAATATAGCGTTGTAAAAAGTTAGCGAACGATAAGAGTAAAGAACAAATTATTCATATAAAAAACCATAAATAGACAATATTTTACTCCTAGCCATAGATATACTGAATTGGTGATAATTCAAACACAAATGTTTGGTAATACCCTACCTACTAATTTACAAATTAAGGTTTAATTATGGATAAAAAACTAAGAGGCCAGTGCATTGCTGAGTTCTTTGGCACTGGATTATTTATATTCTTTGGTGCGGGATGTTTATGTGCGACAATTCTGGCTGGTGCTGATTTTGGTCTATGGGAAATCGCGATTGTTTGGGGCTTAGGCATTGCCTTGGCCGTTTATTTAACTGCGGGAATATCCGGGGCGCATTTAAATCCAGCTGTGACGCTTGGTTTATTCTTATTTGCAAGTTTTGAAAAAAGGAAAGTCCTTCCATATATCATTGCCCAAACAGCCGGTGCATTTTTCGGTGCTACCGTTTGTTACTTCATTTACCAAAATTTATTTTCGGACTATGAGGCTGCACATAATATCGTGAGAGGTTCTCAAGAAAGTCTCGCACTAGCAGGTATTTTTACCACTTTTCCTCACCCTTCTATCTCTGTGTTTCATGCTGCAATAGTTGAAATAATCCTTACGGCCACATTAATGTCATTGATATTGTCATTGACTGATGACGGTAACGGCGTACCAAAAGGCGCTTTAGCACCATTGTTGATCGGTATTCTAGTA
Organism: Vibrio sp. STUT-A11; assembly: GCF_026000435.1. Classification (NCBI taxonomy): domain Bacteria; kingdom Pseudomonadati; phylum Pseudomonadota; class Gammaproteobacteria; order Vibrionales; family Vibrionaceae; genus Vibrio; species Vibrio sp. STUT-A11. The sequence goes on from NZ_AP026763.1 coordinate 1,978,087, forward strand.
GCCGTCATTGGTGCAGCTGCCGCACCACTAACAGGCTTCGCCATGAACCCTGCTCGTGACTTTGGACCTAGACTGTTCACTTTCTTTGCTGGATGGGGTGAAATGACACTCACTGGCGCACGAGATATCCCTTATCTGATCGTCCCAATTGTCGCTCCTCTTATCGGTGCATGTATTGGTGGTGCTGGTTATCGCTATTTGATCGACCAATATGTAGCTAAACCATCGAGTGAAGTACAAAATACAGAATCAGAGTCCGCTAGTTGAAATATCTAAACATTGATAATCACAAACATTGATAATTAGCATCTTTCCTATAATGCCCAAGTTTTGAACTGTGTTTTTACTATAAATCTCATTCATAAAGACTTGGGCACACTCAAATATTTCCCTATGATACCTACCCTTTCCGACTTGTCATTTACCTGTCTCATTCGACAGCGGAAAACTACACAGAATAGCAATTACAGTTAGCGTGTTTTCGGGGGTATTTTAGATAGGTATTTGAACGTAATACGGGCTTTGGAATATAGGCAAACTACACTCGCATTTAAAATATCGGACTTTTGAAACTTTAATTTTGAAAGTTAATATGACTCACCCCAATCACAAAGATAATATGTTCATGGGGTGGTTTTACAAGATATAAAAGGAGGAGGATTTAATTGGATGCAGTACGACGGCTTGTTCTTGATTTAGTTCTGTTACTTGTAGTCGCAGCTTTGTTTGCCGTCGGTGTTATAGTTTTAGTTACTTTTTTTGCTGTCGCCGCTTCTGCCTCTTGAGGCGTCGTTACCGCAACGCTTTGATTTTCTGTTTCCGCTTTAGCAGCACTTTCTGACGATACAGACTTCACCTCCTCAGGTTCTACTGATGGTTTTTCTTTTACGACGACCTCTTGCTCTGCTCGCACTTGCTCCGCTTCCTGGACTTTTGTACCAACATTTTCACTAGCAGTAATAACAGATTCTAACCCTTCTGCAGTTCGGGCCAATACCTTATACGCATACACCTCCCCGATACGCGACGCAGCCGCAACACCCGCATCAACAGCGGCTTTGACTGCGCCGACATCACCAACAAGTTTTACCGTGTGCATGCCATTACCTTTGGCGGCTTCATAACCTAGTAGCTCGACGTTTGCTGATTTAATAGCAGCATCTGCAGCTTCGATTGCCGTCGCTAAGCCTATCGTTTCTATTAAGCCTAAGCTTTGGCCAGACATAGACATACCTTTCTCCTTAATATTGAATTAGATTTAATCGGCTGAAGTTATTTATGTTCTACTTCGTAATCGTTCTGATATCGTCGTATCCTCCCAAGGGAAATCGTCTCGGCCAAAGTGGCCATAGCACGCCGTTTTACGATATCGAGGAACCAGTAAATTTAAGTGCTGAATCATTTCATACACGCGAAGATTAAAATGTTCGTTAACGAGCTGATATAGTCGAGAAATTGGTACGGTTTCTGTACCAAAGGTGTTTATTTTCATTGAAATGGGTTCAGAAATACCAATCGCCCACGCAAGCTGGATTTCACATTTTTTAACTAGCTCTGCCGCAACCAGGTTTTTGGCAATATACCTCGCCATATACGCAGCAGAACGATCAACTTTTGACGGATCTTTGCCTGAGAACGCTCCGCCGCCATGACAAGCCGCGCCACCATAAGTATCAACAATGATTTTTCTACCAGTAAGGCCGCAATCTGCAGTTGGACCTCCAATAAGAAACTCTCCAGCTGGGTTAACTAAGAATTGAGTCTTAGGTGTTATCCAAGCAGTCGGAATAACTGGTTTAATAATTTCTTCAATTACAGCCTCGCGCAGATCTTTTAAAGAGATAGAGGGTGAATGTTGTGTTGAAACTAAAATGGTATGGGCTTGCTGTATTCTATTGTGATTGTATTCAAGCGTAATTTGAGCTTTCGCATCGGGAAGTAGAAAAGGCAAAATATTTTCCTTTCTTAATACGGCTTGTCTTTTCATTAATTTGTGTGAATAGCTAATCGTAGCAGGCATTAACTCTGATGTTTCATTGCAAGCATAGCCAAATGTGATGCCTTGGTCACCCGCACCTAATTCTGGAAAATTAGAGCTTCGAATCCCCTCTGCTATATTGCTAGATTGAACGCCAAGTAAGTTGATAACGCCACAGGTATTCCCATCGAATCCAGCTAAAGAGTTATTGTACCCACAGCTTATTATGGTACTTCGAACAATAGATTCCACATCAAGCGTAGCCGATGAGTTTATCTCGCCGGCAACAATAACCACGCCTGACTTTATCAAGCATTCACATGCGACTTTTGCAAAAGGATCTTGGAGTAAAAAAGCATCTAGAATCGCATCAGAGACCTGATCAGCTAATTTATCAGGGTGACCTTCCGAAACGGACTCAGAACTAAATAGGTAGCTTTCCATCATCTATACTTTCACACTATCATTCATTTATATTGATAATATAGATAGATAAATAAACTTTCTTGCCCGTGTAGTGGACTATTTTGTTATAACCTCTCCCTCCAAGAGCAAGATAATGCGATTAACTCCATGTTCATCCTTCAAGTCTACTATGCTTCTCGGTAATCAGAAGGAGATATGCCAATCTCTTTTTTAAAGATTCGACAAAAATAGTTCGAGTCTTTCCATGCAAGTTCTAAAGATATTTTATTTATTTTCAGGTTACTGTATTTTAATAATGAACTTGCAATTGTGAGTTTTCTTTTTGTTATATAGTTAGAAAACCCAATACTCTCGTTCTTTTTAAATGCTCTACTTAAATAGCAAGAACTGACGAATGTTTTTTCTGCAATTTCATCCAAAGTAATATTTTGAAATATGTCTTTTTCAATATGGAATTTGGCTCTGTTTATAAAATCAATACTAGATGGCAGTTTTTTAAGTGAGTTGGTAAAAATAATACCACCAACTTTAAATAAAGAAAAAACAAGTTTAGGGTATAGATCTTCTCTTAACCCAGAGCGGCTTACCTCTTCTGATAATGCGTATAATTTTGAACAACTGGATGAATAATCATCACTTAGAGAGTCAAGATAGGTACATAGTGTATCGATGAAGTGTTTAACATTGTCTCTATCATCAACACCTTCTTTATTTTTTAAGTAACTTTTATTCATTATATTTAATACAAAATCATTCCAAATAGCGTAATTTTTCTGTTCAATAATACTCTCTATAGAAACCTTTATTTCTTTAGACTTTTTAATGATATCTTCATCGAATCCTAATGCCTTTTGAATTGTATCAACTAGAATTTTTTGTCGAACAGGTTTCAACAAGTAATCTTGAATCTGCAAATGGAACATATTATGCAGCATGTCAAAATCATCATTCGCTGTCGTAACAATAACTTTAGCTTCTTTATGTTTAGATCTTAAATACTCAATGACCTCCTTGCCATTTGGAAGAGGAATATTTATATCAACGAGCATCATATCTATATTCTTAACATCATCAATTAATTCAATTGCTTTTTTACCTGTTGATGCTTTATGAATAAAGGCATTGTTGACACATTGTAATACAATTCTCTCAATGGACTCCATCTCAATAAGTTCATCTTCGACTATTATTATATTATACATGAAATCTCTCTTTTATTTATCGACCATTGGGAATCTTAGTGTAATCTTCGTTCCTTGCATTGGCTTATTTGGGCTAGACATTTTAAGCCTATATCTATCGCCATATAACATTTGAGATCTATTTATTATGTTATAGATACCTATGCTGCCATTGTTTGAATTTTTCTCTCCGGTGACAATTTCTTCTATTTTAGTATCACTAATCCCATCGCCGTTATCCTGCAGCTCAATAAACACATCTTCACCATCATCAAACGCGACAATTTCAAGGCGACTAACCGTATCTCTTGGCTCAACAACATAGTTAAAGAAATTCTCCACCAATGGTTGGAGTGTCAAGAAAGGGCATGGGATATTTGAATATTTTTCAGGAATATCGCAGGAGTACTCAAATCGATCGCCCATCCTTACTTCTTGAATCGACATATAGTTTTTAACGTAGTTTATTTCCTGACCTATTGTTATTACACCACGAGAACTTTTCCTTAACAAATATCTCATCATATCTGAGAAATTATGCAGCATAGCCTCTGTTCTTTGAGCTTCCTCCAAATAAGCTAAGCGGCCAATAGTATTGAGTACATTAAACAAAAAGTGTGGCCTTACCTGATAAGAAAGCGCTTTAAACTCGGCTTCACGAAGCGCTCTTTCCATTTCCATACTTTTTTGTAGTTCATTCTTGAGCTCTAACTCTTTGTAATGTAACTCATCTTGTACGATTCTTGAGTGTGCTTGTTCTACCAAATAAGATGCCACATCGAATAAGGTATTTGCTGTCGATACAAACCTCTCGTAACCCATCTTTTTTGATTTATCATACAACGCAGTCAATTCAGCATTATCTTCCCAAACTTTGTTGTTCTCTAAAATATACGGTATTGTGCTTTTGTCACAGTCTTCAACCCTGACTTGACCTGAAATCATCGCGCCCAGATAGTGGCCGTTGACCATAATTGGAACAGCACACTCTACAAAACCACAATAGCAGCGATAAACAACAGGTTTGCCAGTTTGCATCGCGACACGACCACCAGCATCATCACTCTCGTAACATCGCTTTTGCTTTTGTGGATCTTTTCTAGATCGAGCACAGTAATCACAAAAGCCACTAGGTTTAGTTACCGGTTCCCCATAGGCATCAACAACAACCAATGCTATTTCCATTGACTGACTGAAGTTGTTTTGTAATGTTTGTATGCGGTCGATATCTAGGTACTCATGGAGGGTATACTGCATAATTCTCAACACATTTTGATTTGCGATATTGAGGAATTATAAATTTACGAATTGTTCACAACCTGACACAGATCAATCAAGCAATGTATCATTAGTGGTAGATCGCTGTTTTGAGATATTGGTTATGTATTACTGAATTTCTTTTTCCATCGTGGTGGGTAACACTACACCTCACTTTTTTTCTTTTTCATATCGTGCCTCTTGGATGATCCATGAGCACCAAAATGAAAAGGGTAGAACTAAAAGAATGACTACCATCTCGAGTGATTGTTCGAAAATAAAGTCTATCATTGACACTTCATCACTATTTATAGAATGCACGATAAAACGAATAGCGAAGACGACGAATAAAATAGAGATGCTATTAAATAATACATATTGGAGAAAACCTTTGGTTCGCGTTTTTGACCAATACTCAAACTGTGATTTATTCATTTCTAAACATCTTTAGCAACCTGAAATAAAAGACATGCTAGTAAGTTATTAGAAAATCACTACTACAAAATTCCAAATATTCGACCGGGTTAAAAAAGTGATAACTCCGAATAACAACAGATGATTTAAATGATAAAATCAAATATTTATTTTTAATTACATAATCATTTAGTAATTGGAAATATTTGAAGTCCGTCGCATTCCCCACAGACTGAGATAAATCATCCATAAAGGACGAGCTTTTTGACATTCCCACCACCTTGATCACCGTAGTCTTATTTTCAAGCAAGCACGTATGTGCTGACAACATCGACTGAACATTTGTTGTATCAGGCGATGGAATTTAAAAGGATGCGATCAGGTTATGGGTCGCTAAGAAACTATGCTCTTGTTTGTACTTACTTTTTATATGACCATACAAGCATATCATTTATCAATATCTAAAGAATGGTCTTGAGCAAGCGGGATGGTTTTTGAACACGCGAATAGTGACTCCGATTTGGTGGTTTTTAAATAATAAGGTTATACGACGTTTAAGGTATTCCACATGAATGTAAATATTAGTGCCGTTGCTACTGCAGTTTCACTGTCTCTTTTGGCAGGTAATGCTTATTCTTCAGAACAAAATCAACAAAAGACAGAAGTAATACAATCGGTAATCGATACTGTCGCATCTTCGCTTGAAGTTCACATCGCATCAATTGAGCATCAACCAGCTGATACCAAGGCGAAATGTCCCGGAGGATATTGCTATCGCGCTGAGATCACCCTCACAAATAAAGGCAAAAAAGAGATTAGTGGAGACTGGGAAATCTACTTCTCCAACCTTCGCCGTATTTTGGATACAAAATCAGATTTATTCGAAATTACGCACGTGAATGGCGATCTTCATCGAATCGTACCAACCAGCAAATTTAAAGGTCTGAAACCAGGTGGTTCCGTCGCTATTCAGTTTGACGCCGAGCACTGGAAAATCGTCGATTCTGACTACATGCCTCGCTACTACGTGGCAGCACAAGGAGCTGAAGCTCGAGTTATTCCAAATACTATTCCGCAGGAAAGGGATGGCTTAGCCGACTTGTCCGGTTACCTGGATTTGATCAGTACCGCACCCGAAGATGCCAACATGTGGCAACGTTACCCAGAAGACAGCAGCATCATGGCAACCGCTGGAACACGATATGAAAGAAACCTTACGGTAAAAGATCTTGGCTTATCATCCGTCTCTGCCAAAATCATCCCTTCCCCTATCGATATAAAGGTGCATAACAGCAGTGTTAACATCAGCTCCGGGCTAAATTTGAAAATAGAAGAAGATAGCCTGACGGCTGGCCAGCTAGACGCGCTCGAACACCGCTTTAGCCAGCTTGGCGTCACCCCGAATAAAGGTATTCCAGTTGTAATTTCTGTCGACCCTAAACACAAGGCATTTAAAGGAAAGACAAAGCAGGAAGCCTATACCCTGAAGGTGACACCAAAAGAAGTCCGGGTCGTTGGGGCTGATCCAGCAGGCGCATTTTATGGTGTGCAGTCATTAGCAGCACTCATCAAAGTTGGCAGTCCGACTATCGATGAAATCACCATTGATTATGATGCACCACGATTTGAGCACCGAGGTATGCATATAGATGTAGCCCGTAACTTCAAATCAAAAGCTGAGATCATGAAAATTTTGGATCAAATGGCCGCTTATAAAATGAATAAATTTCACTTCCATCTCGCAGACGACGAAGGTTGGCGTCTGGAGATCCCGGGCTTGCCAGAGCTCACCGAGGTTGGCGCGCAACGTTGCCATGATTTAAGTGAACGTCAATGTCTGTTACCACAAGTTGGATCTGGACCAGATATATCAACCTCTGGCTCCGGCTACTACAGCGTTGACGATTATGCGGAAATCTTAGCTTTCGCTTCAGCACGGAATATTCAGGTTATCCCATCTATGGATATGCCGGGCCATGCTCGAGCTGCCGTAAAATCAATGGAAGCACGTTACAATAAATATGCTGAACTTGGTGATATGGATGCGGCTGAAATGTATCTGCTTACTGACAGGCATGATGGCTCAAAATATTTCTCCGTTCAAAACTATACTGACAATACGATCAACCCTTGTATGGAATCGAGCTTTGTCTTCATGGATAAAGTCATTTCTGAGATAGCCAAACAACATAAAGATGCGGGCCAACCTCTGGTTGACTATCATATCGGGGCAGATGAAACCCACGGGGCTTGGGTTGATTCTCCTGTTTGTCGTGCACTGTTTGTCGATCCGACCAATAATATCGATAACGTGGCCGACCTTGGTGGGTATTTCATTGAACGGATCAGTCATATCCTGGAAGCCAAACAACTAAACCTCGCCGCATGGAATGACGGCTTAAAACATGGCAGTTATATGGACCCAACCAAACTTGCTGGTGACGCCTCAGCCTATACCTGGTCTGCCCTATTCTGGGGTGGTGCAAATGAAGCCCACTCCCTCGCCAATGCGGGTTATAACGTTATCTTGTCATTGCCTGAGGTCACCTACTTTGACCACCCATACGAAGCCGACCCAAGAGAACCGGGGAATTATTGGGCAGGACGTTATACCGATACGCAAAAAGTCTTTAATTTTATGCCGGAGAACTTACCAGCCAACGCCGAAACCATGACGGACAGAGACAATAACCCATTCGAAATCCCTGCCAGCACAGTAGCCCTTCAGGATGGTAAGCGCTTTAAAGGCATGCAAGGCCACGTATGGACAGAAATGGTTCGTACTGATGAACAGTTGGATCACCGTGTTTTCCCTCGCATTTTAGGCATTGCAGAGCGAGCATGGTCGAAAGCAGACTGGGAACTGGAGTACGATGCTAGAAAAGCGTATCGAACCAATACCTCTGGATATAAAGGCACCGACCATATGGGTAAGCGGATAGCAAATCGTGATAACGACTGGACCGTATTTGCTAATACTCTGGGTTATAAAGAGTTTGCGAAGCTGGATGCGGCAGGTGTGGCCTATCGCCTTCCGGTACCTGGCGCGAAAATCGATAACAGCGGAAAGTTGTCAATTAATAGCACATTCCCTGGCGTTACCGTTCAATACTCGGTAAATGGCACCAACTGGCAAAACTACGATCGCTCGAATAAGCCAACAGTGAAAGACGGCGTGAAAATACGATCAATAGCCAGCACAGGTCGTACAGGCCGGGAGATTGTTGTTAACTAACCGATATTAGGCTACCTGTTGGTTGATCCCTCAGGTAGCCTTTTACAATGAATATCATTTGATCTTCGGAGGAGATGGATGCGCGTATTAATCGTCGAAGACAGTATTCAAATCGCGGCGAATATTGGTGAATATCTTGAAATAATGGGACACTCGGTAGATTTCTCTTACACAGGACAAGCAGCTCTCGAGTTATTATCCGAGAACCAATTCGACGTGATGATCTTGGATATTATGATGCCTGGCTTAGATGGGCTATCTACGTGCAGGAAAATACGGGAGCAAGGTCGTGAACACCTGCCTATCTTATTCCTCACCGCTTGCGATACGTTGGAAGATAAACTGGCTGGTTTCGCAGCAGGTGGCGATGATTACTTAGTCAAACCATTTGCTATGCAGGAGTTACTGGCAAGGCTCGAGGCGCTAACATTAAGATCCAAAGGTGGCAGAAGTCACGAGATCACTTTTTCCGGTTTAACCCTTTCCACCGAAACAGAACAAGCTTTCTTTCAAAACAATCGGCTAAAGCTGGACCCATTGCTGTTCAAACTATTAAAAACCTTACTGCTGTCCGCTCCCCGCGTCGTGCATAAACAAGATCTTGAATATGAACTTTGGCATGGCGAGACCATCGATAGTAGTGTTCTGAGAACACATATTTATCGGCTGAGAAAGGTTCTCCCTGAAGGATTGCTGGAAACCGTACGAGGAAAGGGTTATCGCCTCAATGAGATTAACTAGTCAGTTTTTTCACAAACGGCTTTATAACCGGGTTTTCGCTTTGATTATGGGGCTGGTCTTATTATTAACCCTTAGCCTTTTACTAATGGCTTGGGTTAACGCGCAACTGCACACAGACAGCCTGGTCAATCAAAAGTTGAATCAGCAAATGCGCTTCTTATTAGATGATTCCATCAAAAAAGGTCGCCTGGTCAAAGTTAATTCTCCGATGTTTTCCAGCTTTGTGGGGTCGGATAAAGGCTTACCACTTTATTTGTCAGGCTTAACAGAACAAGGGGTATTCGAAATTGAACACCCTAAAGTGCACGTGCAAGTGGTCAGTTCTCCCTTTTCTGATGGTTTGCTTTATCTGCTCTATTTCCCTGAGAAAGATCTAGAGCGAAGCCTTTATCAGAGTAGGCTCAAATACTATGTTGTTATCGGCGTAATGGCGTTAATGGGCATAGGACTTATTGCCAGTCTTTACATCACCCGGATTATTGTTAAGCCCATCACCACTCTGCAGAAAAATATTGAATGTGCCAGCCCTGATTCACCTCCTGTCGTGTTGGACCGGCAAGATGAGCTAGGTCAGTTGAGTCGGAGTTTTACTAACGCATTTCAGCGAATACGAGCATTCGTCGAGCGAGAGCACAACTTTACCCGGTTTGCCAGCCATGAGCTAAGAACGCCAGTCACTATTATACAGGGGGCATTGGAAGTCATCGCCTACTCACCGGATCTTGCTAAAGCGCAGCCAGCGTTGAGTAGAATTGAAAGTGCAAATAAAGATATGCAGGCATTAATTCGTACTTTTCTTTCTATTAGCCGAGAGTCCAAAACCGAGCAGGTAGAATTGTTGTCGTTACAAGAAAGTCTGGATTACTGCTTACAACAGTTAAGAACAGGCAAGACTGACATACTGTCGGTTCAATACAGTCTCAATTCAAAATCGGTGAATAAAATACTGGCCCATGTCGTGATACAAAATGTGTTAAGAAACGCCTTTAGTTATAGCGCCAATAGTGTGGCAATAGAATTAAAGTATGATCGACTGGTGGTTTCGAATGACATCGACCCCGACTGCCACTCCGGCTATGGCCACGGCATCGATATTATCAATGCCATATGCGAGAAAGCCGATTGGTTGGCTTTCTATCGATGTAATACCAATAGGTTTAGCTGGCTAATCTATTTTTGATAGTGGTGAAGTAGACATACCACCTAACCCTTTGATATTTAGACAAATAAATTTTGGCACATTACCTGCTATCCTGCTGTAAACACTAGCAGGAGATACGATTATGGAACTTCGTAAAATTGATACAAACGACACTATCGTGACATGGGTGATCAACGGGAACCTTGACGCAGACGGTAGCCGCCAGGCGCAGCCACACATTGATGAGATTTTAGCTGAGCCATCAACTCGAGAAATAGAAATTGACTTCAGCAAAGTTCAGTTTCTTGATTCATCAGGCGTAGGTGCGATCGTCTACCTATATAAACGGCTTGTCGAGAGCCAGAGAAGTATGCGCATTGAAAACGCCTCAGGCCAACCTCTCGATATAATGAATCTGTTGCGTATTAACCAAGCGATTCCAGTTAACTCTCGTAGTTACTAAATAATAACCCCTCAGGAGCAGGCGAAGCTAGAGAAAATCTGTCAGTTCTTCGCCTACCCTGCTGAACCCTATACACAGGAAGAAGCACTACAGTCACTGATCCACCGTGTTTATAGCGAAATTCCAGTGATTCAAACGCAATTGGGCAAATGCAGTAAGTGCGGAGAACAGCTCCCAGAAGGATGCGCAAAGCTAAGCGAAGGCGGTTTGTTTAAAGGTGACGCGACTTGCTGGCACACCGCTAATCGAGTTCGTATTTATCAACCTTCGGAGAAAGACAATGAAAGCAGACCAAGTGGCAGTTAAGGCCAAGGAAGAATTTGACGACATGGTAGATGAAACCGCGCTGAGTGATTACGCAGTCAACGAAGTCGACCTTGGAGAGATTGAAATCAACGGCAAGAAAATGACTGTCTATTTAGGCATTCGCCAGAACTAACTAACGGCCAACCATTACTGGAATTAAGGAACTGTGTGCAATGAACTACTCTGACTTTAACCAATCACCAATGAACTTCACCTACTCTGCTCCTGCTTTCGTCCGTGAGTCAGCGAAACAAACAGAAAAGCCTGTCTATGACGCAGAGCGTTACCCAGAATCTTCCAACAAGATCATGTGCCACCAAGAGGTATTAGATTTCTTCAATAAGAAACGAACCACCATTATCGCATGGCGTAAGAACCGCAACTTCCCAGAGCCAATTAGCAAATCACCGCTGCGTTGGATACGCGCAGCGGTGATGGAATGGGTCGAGCATGAAGGCGGGTTTAAAGTTAGCTAATGTTGATCAAGATCGGTTCTTTCCCATTCTTTCTAAGAAAATAAGACTGTAATCACTAAACAGTACACGTAACTATTTTATTCCCTTACATTTTGTCATAAATTAAATTCCACTATTTGCTATAAAACTAATGGAATAAAAATGGGTGTAGTACAACAATTCTATGGGTCTGGTGTAAAAGCTATCCAACACATCATAGAAACTCGAATCCAAACAGGGAAATCCAGCTTCCAACGTTTGGATGAAGATAAACATGTTCCCTTTGTTGTCCCAGCCATAACGTGGGATAACGATACTAAACAAGGCTCTTTAAACAACGATCATTGGTGCTTTAAGGTTGGTTATGGTTTCAGAGAAGCTCTCGACCTACGCCTCATAGAGCGAAAAAGAAATAAGACGATTGTTAACCTTTGGAGCCAAGGTTGCATTATCTCCTTTCAAGAAGGAGACTTAATTGATTCTCGATGTGGGAAACGAGCAGTCCAAGTGACGTTTGCTTCACCTATGGGTTGGGACGAAGCAAAAAATGAAATGTTCTACGGTAGCGTCACTTATAAGGAACTGGATTTAGTTAACAACTCATCAACGGTTCACACCCTAAATCAACTCGAATTTTTAAACATGTTGATTGAGGGGTGATAGATGCAAGAGATGACTGTTTTTGAACTCTTAGGAATTAAGTCCGGCGATGCGATAACTGTTGATAATCCTCATTCAGATCAAGGGCCAAGAGAAGTGATTCCCCTTGCATTGTCTAGAAATGGAATATCTATTCGTGCGATTGATTGTCGCCACGGGGATATTCGCTACGTTAGTGCTGAATGGACGATTTTCATGTCCGATGGTGAAACGTTAGAGCTGCAAGATTTTCCTTATATCGCTCAAAAAATGGACGAGTTTTATTCAGGTAAAATCAAACCAAAAGAAGTTAATAAAGAAATCTGTTTAGACGAAATTGAGCGTGAGTTTGCTTCTATAAATGAAGTATTAGACACACTAAATATCGACGGTTTGAAAGTAGCTATTACAGGAACTCTACCACTCCCACGCTCGGAAGCTAAAGCTCTACTTGAAAGTAAAGGGGCCATCGTGGGCGGTTCTGTAAACAAACACACTTCGTTCTTGTTCATGGGCAATACGGGGCGTTATGAGATTACCGAAAAGATGAATAAGGCACATAACCTAGGCGTAAAAATTATTACAATATAGTCCCTGCTTAAGGTGAGCAACGCATTGTAAGAGTAACATGCGTTGCGATTCACTCTTGAAAAGTTCTCTATTTTTATGATGCCAAATCTTCTTTTATGTCCAACCAAGCTTTTTCAAGTACTTTCTGACACTGCTCCTCTAACGCCTGACAAAAAACACTAGTATCGGCAACAGTTTCTAGCTCAGGCTTCCCCATATTATCAATTACGTCATTGATGAGACTCTTAAGTATGAGTGTATATTCTTTGTTGGTATCCAACATCAAGATAATTTTAGTTTTATAGAAGAACAAGTCCTGATAGTGTTCGCCCGCCTCACCTGTCAAATGATAATCTTTCGCCACTTTACTACGGACCGCAACAATGTGAGCAATTGATACGAATTTAGACATATTTTCACGTAGTTCTGCTAGCCATTGCTGCCGTAGTTCTGCTACTTTTTCTTTGCTTTGACTTTGTTGGTTTCTGCGACTGATTTTTACGACCGCAATTGAAGTCAAAATGCTTCCTAGACCAATTAATCCAGTAACTAATATTGATGGCCAGTCAGGGCTCATTGACAAGAGTATATGTTCACTACCACTACTCAAAATCAACTTTTCAGCGCTCACGCTTACTCCTTAGTAAATTAAGAATATCCACGATTTGTTAAGTAATGTAATACCACAATACACAAGCCGCCTTACCCACTAAAATCGACGCATATTAGAAATACCACGCGTTACGAATCTCTCTTGAACAGTTTGTTAAATTATGAATATTCCTCGTAATCATCGTAGTCGTCCGGATCTGGCTCTTCGGGACATCCGGACCATTCCGAACACACATCATTGAGTTTACTAACTAGCTTATCAATTACTGAGTCTTTCACATACCCACCAAATTCTGAAATTAGTTCTTCTTCTGCATCATAAGGACCACCCCAGATATATTGATATCCCCCCTCTCTACTTTCAAAAGGACATACATCTGCAGGGTCAGCATAAATCGAGTAGAACCACATTTCCATTTCAACTAGTGCTTCCTCGTTGCTCCAGTTACTGTAGGTAGTTTCTTTGCGCTTTTCTTGCACCTTTCTAGCAGTTTCAAGAAAATTCTTCAGGAAAGCCTTACGCCATTTTTCTGCATTTACTGTTTCTTGAATGAGTTCTTTTTGAACACTAAACAACTCAAGTAATTTCGACAATCGCACAATGTGAAGAGTACATCCGTCTGTATCTCTTCTGAATTCGTCGATTAGCTCAAACCTAGGTAGGAATTCACTTCCGTTAGACTGATTCCACCAATCCGGTTTCACATCTTCAGTTACAAAAATTATATCTTTTACTTTGTCACGACCTAATTTTGTAAGTGAAAGCCAAATTGCTAGGTCACCAACTCCACCGTCATCTTTCTTTGCATCTTTATAACCAGGTGGAATCTGCAACTTAAAGCGTCGTTCAAGCTCTGCAACTAATTCATCATTACTTTTTTCATGATCAATAAACACTTTTTCTTCAAATAACTCTGAGTACATAGAGCTAACTGGATCCCCCCATTCCCATGACCTTATTGTGCTTGCCAATTTGCTGATGGAAGAATAAAACTCTTTCTCGGCTTCTAATAATTTCTCATATTTTTTATCAAGCTCTTGTTTTTCATCTAAACTCTCTAGTATAGGGTATTTTAACTCATTCTTAGTTTTCCCCTTTTTCTGGCTCAATACCGAATTATAAATTTCGCCTAGTTTTTTATTACGATTGTTAGCAAATTCTCTAGCCACTCGATTAGGTATAAATAAACGCTCACTATCGATAAGACTTTTATACAAGTCTTTGAGTAAGCTTAGACTCTCGTTTCTCATAGAGTAAGGTAGAAGAAGCACATTTGTATCAAAAACAATAAGCGCATTATCATAACACTCGTTAAGTTTTTTATATTTTGCAGAAAAGAGCCCTGATGCATCAGGAAAAATCTCTTCTAACACAAATATGTTTTTTTCGTTTTTGTTATCAGTCATTTTTCACCAATATCTAATAATAATTTAACGCTAAGCTAAGTGGCTGCAAACAGCACCAAACCCAAATTAACCACGGTAATCACATTCCCAAATTGAACCAAAACCGCCACAGGTTTGCAGTCCGACTTAAGCGCCTTGTTAGGTATTTTAATGAAGGAGCTCAGGATGCTTTGACAAATAATCCCATGCCCAAGGCTGGATATTAAAAGGAAAAACATCGTGATAATGTGCCAAGTTGGAAGCTCTGCGAATAATCCGAGCTGACTCGAGTTCGTTGGCTACACCATCCGAGTAATTTAAAGAGATAGTTCGCGTATTTTGATTTATATACTGTAATAAAACTTCTTTCTCACCCACTGTCAGTTGATGAAGCCTTTTTTGGTAACCCTTGAGATTAAAGTACCAAGTAACACGCTGTGCTACAAAGCCGTAAACAGGGAAAACTATCTCCGCTGCTAAAATAGCAACTGAAACTAACCATACTAAACCAATCCAAATTTGCCACGAACCAATTGCCTCTGAAACACCAAGTTTTCCTAGAACTTCATCGTTAGAAAACAGCAAAATACTTGTAATGACACTCAGTATAAATGCCTGTTTACCTGACAACTTTACCCAGTCAATTATTTGCTTGGGATCAAACATAGATCCTCCAAATACCTAACGCTTATTAAGTGGCTCGGAGCCGTATTTTCTTCCATTATCATGCCGCCTTTTATTAAGAGCTTCAAAGCATAATCAGCGAGTTAGTGATCTATCCTACTAATTGGTCAGCAATAAGCATACTAGGTCACAGCAACTTTTTCATGTTCCAGTTCTTTTTGCACTTGGGCAAACAACGCTTCTGCGAACTTCTCGTATGCTTCTTTTTGGTCTGATAGCCAGTCGTGCTTGTTGTAGATTGCCATTACGCCTACCAGCTCATGCCCGAGCATTTTTTCGGTTACGTGTGGCATGGTGCCCAGTTCTGAACAAGTGGTAGAAATACTGCGGCGGAAGTCGTGAGTTCGCCAGTGAGGTAGGTTCAGGTTATCGCGTAACCTTCTTATGTAGCGGTTTGCTGCGGATATAGTGATGGGTTTATGAAGGGATGCACCAGGGAAAAGGTATTCATCATAGATGTTCATCAACCTTTCTAGCATCGGTTTGATGTGTTTAGGGATGGGTCTGCGAATGGTGTTACCCATTTTGCTTAGTTCTGGTGGTACCGTCCAAATGTCGTTGACCATATCGAAATGTTCACGCTTGGCCAAGCGAAGCTCTGATAATCGGTTACCCCATAACATTGTTATAAGGTGCAGGTTCTTGGTCGTTGTTCCTGCTTTGCTGCGTTCTATGGCTATCCAAACTTTGGCAAGTTCAGGGAGCGATAACACTCGGTCACCGGCTTTGGCCGACTGACCGACATCTTGTTGTCTGATCTTTTCAAAGTGCGTCCCATCGATAAGGAACTTGGATTTACAGAAGTTAAGACAAGCGCGCATTTTGGAAAACGCTGAGTTGGCCGTCTTTGGGTTCTTCTTAGCGATTTCATCGAACCAACACATCCATTCTCGTGCAGAGATCTTCTCTACATCGACATCAGGAAAGGCATTGTAAAAGTAGTTGTTCGCCACTGAACGGTAGAGTGTCTGCGTCCCCTCTTTTTGAGTCGAGACTTTGTGCTCAAACCAATAATCCAAACAATCTTTTAGGGTGAGAAAGTCAGTATCACCAGTAAGGGCAATCTCTGGGTTTCTCCCCTCTTCTTTAAGCTCAAGCATCCTTTTATGGATTTGCCTTGCATTCTTGAGGGTGGTTATCGGATACTTGCCTATACGGATGCGTTTGTTTTTGCCATTAAACCTGCAGCGGTATTGGAAAGTGATGTTTGCTTTGGGCGATATCTTCGCTACTAAACCTTCACCGTCGTTCAGTTCTGCCGGGCCGCTATATTCGCTTAGCTTTGTAATAGCCTTTAGCTGCTTGTCTGTAATACTCAAGTTGTCTACCTTAAAAATTAGGACGCAGCACTTACAAAATTTGGACACATATTTGGACGCAAGTGCAAATGTGAAACGCGTAAAATCCATAAAAACCTAATGAAAAGATAGCACAATGAACAACGCTAATCGACTGATAAACAAGGATAGTTTTGAAGAACAACGAACAAAAAAAGAATCCTATGAATAATTCAGAACAGCCGACCTTCTTCTTCTTTGACTACGAAACTTGGGGTACAAACCCTGCAAAAGATCGTCCGAGTCAATTCGCTGGTGTTCGCACAGATGAAAATTTCAATATCATCGGCGAGCCTTTAGTGATGTATTGCCAGCCACCTGCTGATTACCTTCCTTCTCCTGAAGCAGCATTGATTACCGGGATTACTCCGCAAAAGGCGGTTCAGGAAGGCCTGCCTGAGCCTGAGTTCATTGCCAAAATTCATGCCGAGTTGTCTAAGCCAAATACCACCAGTTTGGGTTACAACAGTATTCGTTTTGATGATGAAGTCACGCGTTACACCTGTTACCGCAACTTTATAGATCCGTATGCGTGGAGTTGGCAGAACGGCAATTCGCGCTGGGATTTACTTGATGTGCTGCGCGCTTGTCATGCCCTTCGACCAGAAGGCGTTGAGTGGCCAGAAAATGAAGATGGGTTTACCAGCTTCAAACTCGAGCATCTGTCTGTTAAAAATGGTATTGAACACAGCAATGCGCACGATGCCATGGCTGACGTTATCGCAACGATTGAGATGGCGAAGAAAGTGAAAGCTGCTCAGCCTAAGTTGTTTGATTACTTCTTCTCAATGCGTCAAAAACGTAAGCTCAATGAATTGGTTGATATCGTCAACATGACGCCTCTGATGCACGTTTCTGGCATGTTAGGACGCGAGTGTCAGTACACCAGCTGGATTGTGCCTGTTGCCTGGCATCCGACAAACAACAACGCCGTTATCACGATTGATTTAGCCAAAGATCCACAACCAATCCTAGAGCTGTCTGCAGAAGAGCTGCACGAAAGGTTGTACACCAAGCGAGAAGATCTCGGTGATTTGCTGCCTGTGCCAGTTAAACTTGTTCACTTGAATAAGTGCCCAATTCTGGCACCTGCGAAGACGCTGACCGCTGAAAACGCAGAGTCTATCGGTATTGACCGTCAACAGTGTTTGAACAACCTGGCTTTGTTACGTCAGCATCCAGAGATTCGTGAAAAACTGATCAGCCTGTTTTCTGTTGAGCGTACATTTGAAAAAAGTGATGATGTGGATACTCAGCTTTACGATGGGTTCTTCTCACCTGCGGATCGCGCTGCAATGGATATTATTCGTGAAACCGATCCGAACAATTTGGCGGCGCTCGATATTGAATTCGATGACAAACGCATTAAACCACTGTTGTTCCGTTACCGTGCTCGAAACTTCCCTGGCACGCTAGACGAACAGGAACAAAGACGTTGGGCACAGCACTGCCGTGAAGTGTTTGAAAGCCAAATCGAAGAGTATATGCTGAATTTAGAAAACTTAGTTCACGAACATGAAAGTGACGAAAAGAAAATAGCACTATTAAAATCCGTTTATCGTTACGTCGAGAGCCTAGCCTCTTAATTTCTTACTTAAACAAGGGCACCGTATGGTGCACTTGTCGTTTTTATATGCTGCCAAAATGATAAAAAATCGATTATTACAACTGACCCAATTGCTCGTTTCCCTCTTTCTCATCATGGGAGCACTTGGGATTGGAGTTACTATTCAAAGATTTACTGACACTTCCGTCCCAGGCAGTGTTATCGGCATGATCCTGTTGTTCCTTTCTATGGCAACCGGACTTGTCAAAGTTGAGTGGGTGAAAACTGGCGCAACTCTGTTTATTCGCTACATGATCTTATTGTTCGTTCCAGTTAGTGTTGGCCTGATGGATCACTTCGACATGCTTTTCGCCAACGCACTACCCATTCTTGCCAGTGCGGTCGGCGGCACATTGATTGTGCTGGTGAGTCTCGCATGGCTGCTGGATTATTTGCTAAAGGAGAAACACTAATATGTGGATTTTACTCACTATTGTTGTTTTCCTTGTTGCACGTCAGATTGCGATTAAAGCGAACCACCCAATTGTTAACCCACTGCTTATTTGTATTGCGGTCATTATTCCGTTGTTGACCTACTTGAACGTGCCGTTTGACACTTACTACGCCGACAACGAAGTGTTTAGTTTCCTGCTACAACCAGCCGTTGTGGCGCTAGCTTACCCGTTATATGAGCAGCTTCCTCAGATCAGAGCAAACTGGCGCATCATTACCTTCGCTTGTGTTCTGGGCAGTGTTATGTCGATGATGACGGCAACTCTCATCGCCGTCGCTTTTCACACCGAGTTAAGTTTGATCGCGAGCTTGGTTGGTAAATCAGTGACCACCCCTATTGCGATGGAAATCTCCAGCCATCTTGGTGGTGAAGCGGCAGTTGCAGCGATTTTAGTACTTCTGGTTGGCTTATTGGGTGCGATTGTGGCTTACCCTATCTACAACCTGATTGGGATTAAACATCCTATTGCCCGCGGTTTAACCATGGGTACGGTGTCCCACGCACTGGGTACTGCGACGTGTGTTGAGAAACAACCAGCAGACGCAGCATTCTCGTCTTTGGCATTAGTGTTGTGCGGTATTATTACGTCGGTTCTGGCTCCGAGCTTTTTTGCACTAGCTGTCTGGTTATATCAATAAGAAATGCTTTTCGGCCTGCCTATTATCTGGGCAGGTCATCCTCTATTCTCTCCTACTCTCCTTCTAAAGATTGAAGTCCATTCACAACCTAGGCAACCTCTTGTGGAATAAATAGAAGCGACTCTCAACTACCCATTACTTGTCGATATGAGTGTGAGTTAATATATTTAAGAGATCGAAGTAACATTCAACGCCTGTGCAATCGAATACATGTGTGACCTCACTCTAAATATGTAACGTGAATTTTAGTTACATCATTTAATGTGATCTAAAGCACGGTACGTTTCTCCACTTTGCATAGAATAACTGTCCATGCAATAACAAGGATTCAACATGAAAAGTCGCATTGAACAAGCGCTAGCAAGCGCACCAGAAGCACTTTCAAACCAACTTGCTCCTATCATTTTAGCCGACGATTTTGATGCTACTCTTTCAGTACAGCAGTTTGAGCAGTTACTGTCTGCTACCGCTCTATCTGACAAAGAGCTGCGTGTTGCTCTGCTTCCTTTTGCCGCTGCTTATTCTTACGCGCCTATTTCTGAGTTTTATGTTGGTGCCATTGTTCGCGGGCTTTCAGGCCGTCTCTACTTCGGCGCAAACATGGAGTTCCTTGGTGTTCAACTTGGTCAAACTGTTCACGCAGAACAATCTGCAATCAGCCACGCCTGGATGAAGGGCGAACGCGGTGTTAAAGACATCACGATTAACTTTAGTCCTTGTGGCCACTGTCGTCAGTTCATGAACGAGCTGTCTACAGCGAAAGAGTTAAAAGTCCAATTGCCAGAGCGTGAAGAAAAATCGTTACATGAATATCTGCCTGAAGCATTTGGCCCGGCCGATTTGGGTATCAAATCTGGCTTAATGGCTGAAGTTAAGCATCAATTCGAATGTGAAGATAACGATGTGCTAATTCTAAAAGCCGTCGATGCGATGAACATGAGCCATGCCCCTTACACTAATAACCTCAGTGGCTTGGCGTTAGAGCTTGCTGATGGTCGCGTTTTCCAAGGCGCTTATGCAGAGAATGCGGCGTTTAACCCTAGCCTTCCTCCTCTTCAAGTTGCTTTGATTCAGGTACTACTGGCGGGTGAAACCTTTGATAACATCAAAGCGGCCGCTTTAGTGGAGAATTCAGAAGGTAAGATCAGTCATCTTGCTGATACGCAATCAACGTTAGAAGCGTTGAATCCCGACATTCCACTAAGTTTCGTTAACGTGTAATTTACATAATGATGTCGCTGAAAGCTCTACATGATGTAGAGCTTTTTTATTAGCAAAAAACCACACGCAAACGTTTGCTTTACGGTAAAAATTCAGTATGATCCCCTGCAAATTCTGTCTCATCACTTTATTTTGTAAGGGAACGATATGTTCGGTACTGCAACCAGCGCAAATGCTACTCGTGTATTACTTTTAGGCTCTGGCGAGCTTGGTAAAGAAGTCGCAATTGAATGTCAACGTCTGGGCCTGGAAGTCATTGCTTGTGACCGTTATGCGAATGCACCTGCAATGCAAGTCGCTCACCGCAGCTATGTGCTTGATATGCTGGATGGTCAAGCATTAGAAGAAATCATCAATAAAGAGCAACCCGCTTATGTTGTTCCTGAAATTGAAGCTATTGCAACCGAGAAGCTAGTCGAGCTTGAAGCAAAAGGTCTGAATGTCGTTCCAACGGCTAAGGCAACTAAACTTACGATGAACCGTGAAGGTATTCGTCGTTTAGCTGCTGAAGAGCTTGAGCTTACTACCTCCCCTTACCGATTTGCAGACAACTACGATGACTTTAAAGCAGCCGTCGAGTTCGTCGGCACCCCTTGCGTCGTTAAGCCAGTGATGAGCTCGTCTGGTAAAGGCCAGAGTGTCATTAAATCAGAAGCTGATATTGAAAAAGCATGGAACTACGCTCAAGAAGGTGGCCGCACTGGTGCTGGTCGTGTCATTGTTGAAGGCTTTATCGACTTTGATTACGAGATAACCTTACTAACCGTTCGTGCGGTTGATGGCGTACACTTCTGCGCACCAATCGGTCACCGTCAAGAAGATGGTGACTACCGCGAGTCATGGCAGCCTCAAGCAATGTCAGAAAATGCAGTAAAAGCCGCGCAATATGCAGCGGAAAAAGTCGTCAATGCATTAGGTGGCTATGGCATTTTCGGTGTAGAGTTGTTTGTGAAAGGTGACCAAGTGATCTTCAACGAGGTTTCGCCTCGCCCACACGACACAGGATTGGTCACCCTGATTTCTCAGGAAATGTCTGAGTTTGCACTTCACGTTCGTGCATTTACCGGCATGCCAATCAACAACATTGTCCAGTACGGCCCTTCTGCATCAGCAGTCATTCTTGGTCAGGGTACTTCTACCAACATTCGTTTTGATAATTTAGCTGACGCTTTAACGCAGCCACAAACGCAAGTTCGTCTATTTGGTAAGCCAGAAATCGACGGTCGCCGCCGCTTGGGTGTTGTTGTGACTCGTCGAAACAGCACAGAAGAGTCCGTTCAAGATGCGGTAGCAAATGCATCGAAGGTAAACATCGTTTACTAAGTCCTTTGTGACGGCCTGAAATAGCAAAAAAGCGCAGCTATATCAGCTTAATACCGTTCGTTTAACAGCGAACGGTATTATCATCCGTCATTCTGGACAGCGACGAAGGAGCATGATTCAGAATCTTCTATCCGAGCACTCTGTCGCCAAAATAATTCCTATATTGTTTTAGCTCGCTGATAATAGATTCCTAGTCTCGCTATGGCTCGCTGGAATGACCCGATTATGATGGCCGTTAAGCGATGAGCATTAGCTAAAATAGCGGTGCGCCATTATCCTAAGATCAATATTTAAGACGCTTCAATCAAATACACTTCTTCAGAAAAACGACTTAAGCCTTGCTTAGCAATTTTCGGGTGATTTTCATCCGCTTCGTCCACGTTCAGGCAAGTCACTTTGTAGCCCGAGAATAACTGTTCGATTTCATTCACTGGTACGCTAAATGGAGGTCCCGCCATTTCTTGCTGAGGGTAATTGAGTGTAACAAGCAGAATACGACCACCCGGTTTAAGCAGCTGTTTTAAACGATCAGCGTATTCTTCTCTCATTTCTTGCGGCAATGCAACCAATGCTGCTCGGTCGTAAACGATATCAACCTGAGAAACCGGTGCGGTAAAAAAGTCACCAGTGTAAATAGAAAGCTCGTCAAACTGATACAGCTCATGCATTCCATTTAGCGGCGTGACCATCGGCGTATAAAAATGCTCAGCAAAGAATGCACGTACCGCAATTTGACTTAATTCAACACCAATAACTTCATCATGTTTGGTCGCCAACCATGCAAGGTCTTCCGACTTACCACAAAGTGGAACCAATACGGTGTCTTCGCGCTTAGGGCTTGTGTGATGCCAATGCTGAGGCAGCAATGGGTTTACATCTTCCAAATGGAATCCGATTTTGTTGCTGGCCCACTTATTGTGCCAAAACTCTGGGTCTCTCATTTTATTTTCTACTTATCGGCTGAATTACGTTTTGTGGAGTAAGACTAATGATTTTTTCGAATTTGTCTATGGCGTTCATCTTTCGTTAATCCTCAAATGCTACGATGCATTCACGATATACGAAATGATACTGACGTTGAATTAACAGAACAATGAAAATGTAAATAGTGATCTAACGCATAATTCCACTGTAAACATGAGAGTTAACCTTGGAATATTTCAAAAGATCCCCATTTATGAATAACAACCTGATTTGCAAATCTTAGCGACTTCTTTGTCCCCATTTTCTAAGTGCAAGCAAGTTAAGGAGAGTGAATGAGCTTATTTTTACGTACAACAGCATTGATGCTTTTGGTACTAAGCCGTGCACCTGCATTCGCCGCGATGCCTATTGCGCCAACAAGTAGTGAACAGAATCGTTCTGCAAGTCAAAACGAGGTTTGTTCAAAACTATTCAAACACAGCCTAAGCGGCTTATATGGTATTCGAACTATCGACTCAAACCCAACTCAGCCATATTCTGATTTTGATATTCTTTACTCCAAAGCACACCAAGCTCAATTCGAACTTGAAACCATCTGTAAAAGTACCGCCCTTCTCAACGACGCCCAACCTCACTTCGCTGGCGTAAAATCTAAACAACGTGCAGAGGAAAAAATTGCTTACGAACTGGATGGTAAGGTTGAACGCATTACCGATCTAGCACGTGCGACGATAGTTGCGGAAGATGTGGCAAGTTTGGTCTCTATCTATGAAACACTAGAACGCGAAACAACGATCGTTAAAGTGAAAAACAGATTCAAAAAGCCGGGGCCTTCGGGTTACCGAGATTTAAACTTACTGGTTCGTTTGCCGAAAACAAACCTCATTGCAGAGGTCCAACTACACTTGAAAGCCATTGCCGATGTGAAAAGTGGCCCAGAGCATGACCTTTATGAAAAAATCCAAAAGCTTGAACGTCAAGCAATGGCAGAAAAACGCCCTCTAACTGAGTTTGAAACGGCGACGGTCAGAAGTATGCGCAGCCAAGCTAAGAACTTGTACCAGCACGCATGGCAACCATACTTAACAACTCACTTAGAAGCGGCATAAAAATTTGCTTCTCTGAAAATAACAAACCACCGCAATGCGGTGGTTTTCTTTTGCGTGTCGACACTAAAATGCACGTACAACAATAGATTACGAGCAAGCGTGATCTATTGGGTTTATTTACTGTTCTTTTCTGAGATTTTCTACGCGAGCTTTTAATTTCTGACCCGGGCGGAAAGTCACGACACGTCGAGCAGTAATTGGAATATCTTCACCAGTTTTCGGGTTACGACCAGGCCGTTCATTCTTGTCACGAAGATCAAAATTACCAAAACCTGACAGTTTTACCTGTTCGCCACTTTCTAGTGCCTTGCGAATTTCTTCAAAGAACACTTCCACCGTTTCCTTGGCGTCCCGTTTACTAAATCCCAGTTTATCAAACAGGTTTTCTGCCAATTCGGCTTTTGTGAGCGCCATAAAACTTTCCTCAAAGCTATGTTAAACAATGCTACCTAGTGTAGCGCCAGAGCAGTTTTACCCTACCAATTCAAGAACATATCGGGGTTACATCAGGAAGTGTATGACAAGCTTATGATTTTCGCCAACTTTTTTCTTTGCGAATAAATGGAATATGGCTGTACAAATTATTGTTAAATACCAACATTTTAACATTTTTTATTTAGAGAGTTCTTAAATACAAAACTCAACCAGTCAATTAAACCAATAATCTGTTAAATTTTGAAATAAAAAACCATTTAATAAATTTATCAGGTATGGGCTATTTTACAAACACCTGACATAGAACTTGTCGGTATTTCATTGATTTGTAAGTAACTAGGTACATAAACATCCGCTAAGAAGTATGACCACTTACCAGTAATTTTACGTTTAGAAAGCTTGATAAACGCCAAGATTCTCACTGTTTTACGATGACTCAGTAATCAAAGGTTGTTAGTGTGAACCTAGATTCATTACTTAACGAAACAATCACATATTTTACCATTAATTAAAGTGCGGTCATGATTAATCAAGTCATCAATATTCTTTTTCCCGTCTTCGCTCTTGTCGGCGTCGGCTATTTAGTCGGTCGGCATATAAAGCCGGATTTTCGCCCAATCAATCGAATCAACATTGATGTCTTTACCCCTGCGCTAGTTTTCTCCTCTCTGGTTAGCATGCCACTGGACAATGCTCAAGGCCCTCTACTTTTTGCCGCCGTGATTGCGGTCTTGGTACCAGGATTGATCATGATTCCAGTTTGTAAAATAAGTGGGTTGACCTTTAAAGCATGGGCACCACCGCACATGTTTCGTAACAGCGGTAATCTAGCCATACCTTTGTTTACTTATACGTTTGGCGATATCGCCCTTTCTTCGGCGGTTTTGCTGTTTGTTGTGTCGGCTTGTCTACATATTAGTGTGGGAATGATGCTATTGAGCAATGGCAACCCACTAAAACAGATCATAAAAATGCCAATCTTTTTATCGGCTTCACTCGCGCTGGGCCTGAACTTATCAGGGATTGGCGCCTGGGCACCGCTTTATGAAGCGACAGCATTATTAGGTCAGGCCGCGGTACCGGTAATGTTGCTCTCTCTCGGCGCACAAATGTGCAACTTGCGTTTGGATGGTCTAAAAGTTGGCGTGATATGTACGGTACAATCGCTGACCACAGGTGCGGTTGCCTTTGCACTTATCTATTGGTTTATTCCGTTACCCACGATGCAGTTGCAGATGATGGTACTTTTCACCATGTTACCACCTGCGGTAATGAACTATTTGTTTGCAGAGAGACTCAATATAGAACCGATGAAAGTCGCTTCGATGGTGTTATTTGGCAACTTTTTTAGTGTCTTGACCCTGCCCCTTCTCCTCTCTTATACGTTGTCGCTCTCTTAGCGCTGAGATTAGCTAGCTCAACGATAGTGTAGTTTCGCAGGAAGAATCAGATGCTCGGCTTTACGATCGGGTGAACCTATCGATGCCGTCGCTTGCTCAAACAAGGTTTTAGCAATGAGCTCGCAATCTTGTTCGATAGAGTCAATGTTGATCGGTAAGCAATCTAAAATCGCTGAGTTATCGAACGTTGCTATTTTCACATCAGCATCCAATAACTTATGCTCAGTCAGGTAACGCAAAACACCTTCGAGAATCGAATAAGAAGCGACAAATAGTCGTGTTGGCAAACGCCCAATATTCTGGTGGATTTCCTCAATCATGGCGTAACCGGATTCAGGTTGATAATCTTTGTGTTTTACTAACTCCGTATTCAACTCCACTCCAGCGGCTTGCAAAGCGGCCTGATAACCAGAGAAACGATCTTTACTCGGTGAGAGTTCTAACTGTCCGCCTAAATAAGCACATTCTTCCGCTTGCTGACACAGTTTTTCTACCAGTTGCTTGGTCGCGTTATAAGCATCCGTTTTTATCGTCGTTAACGAAGTGGCGTCGAAAATACGGTCGAACACCAACACGGGTGTTTGCTCGGTGACTTTGCGATAGAAGGTGTCTTCAGTCATCGCCGTTGCGACCATTAACACATCAACTTGTCGTTCCAACAGGCTCTTAACTGCCGCTTTTTCTTGTTCTGGATTATCTTCCGAAGAGGCAATCAAAAGCTGGTAACCATGGCTACGCGCCAACTTCTCCAAAAACTTCGCCGTTGTAGCAAAGCCCATATTGGCCAAATCAGGAATAACAAGGCCCAGCGTGTAGGTACGATTTGCCTTTAGAGCGCGAGCGTATAAGCTCGGAGCGTAATTGTGCTCCTCTACCACAGCTTGAACACGCTTTACGGTCTCTTCATTAATGCGATGTTTCTTTGCATGACCATTGAGGACAAAGCTAACGGTGGACTTTGAAACTCCGGCGAGCTCAGCGATATCTGCTAACTTTAGTTTTTTCTTCTTCACCTTACCCTTCCGAGATGAGTTTCGCTCTGGCTATTTGGATTCACCACATCGGCGGTCATCATACCGATGAAAACGTCGAAAACCATCACTTTTAGTATCTTGGGACCAAGGCTGCATTGTCGACTCGCGGCGTAGATCACAATCAGCGGCATTTCTGCTTCTGACAAGATTATTTTTATTGATTAGCTAAATCGTTTTAGCTAAAAATACTCTCAGTGAATTTAAGCTGTTTTAAGGTATAAGTTATGAGCACAATTTGGGTGACTGGTGATGCGGTCGTTGACTTGATTCCGGACTCCGATTCCACGTATCTGAAATGTCCTGGGGGCGCCCCTGCCAATGTTGCGGTAGCAATCGCTCGATTGGGCGGCACGGCTGCATTTTTTGGCCGTGTGGGGCTTGATCCTTTGGGTCGCTTTATGAAAGAAACGTTGACCAATGAATCCGTAAATACCGATTTTATGTTGCTTGACGAGGCACAACGAACGTCTACTGTCATTGTTGATTTGGATGATTCTGGCGAGCGTAGCTTTACCTTTATGGTCAAACCAAGTGCTGATCAGTTCTTGCTTCCTACAGACATTCCTTCTTTCACAAAGGGAGACTGGCTGCATGTATGTTCGATAGCTCTGGCGAATGAGCCAAGCCGAAGCAGTACATTAAAAGCAATGCGAGACATTAAAGAGGCAGGCGGTTTTGTTAGCTTTGATCCTAATCTTCGCGAAGAGGTATGGGCCGATCCAGAGCAACTTAAACCGGTCGTGCGCCAAGCGGTAGAACTGGCAGATGTTGTTAAGTTTTCAGACGACGAGCTGCTTTTCTTAACCGATACCGGCTCTTTAGAACAAGGTTTAGACGCGATTAAGTGTTTCAATAATACGCTCGTGTTGATCACTCAAGGAGCAAAAGGTGCACTAACCGTATTTGAAGGAGAGCAAGAATTGATTGCAGGGCAAGCGGTGAAACCGGTAGATACAACAGGTGCAGGAGATGCATTTGTCGGCGGTTTACTGGCGAAATTGGCGCAACAATCAGAATGGGCGAACAAAGAGACCATTCACGCCGCGGTAAATTGGGCGAATGGTTGCGGTGCGCTTGCCACAACTCAAAAAGGCGCAATGACGGCTTTGCCGACTCAGGAAGCGCTGCTCGCTTACATTTAATAGTAATGACAAAATTAAAAATCCCCGCTCACTTTTGTGGCGGGGATTTTTATAACTGGCGTTTTATCGTTGCTGAAATGGCGCTTTCGCTGCTCTGAACCGGTGTAATGTCGCATTGGTAACCTGGCCACTGACGGATATTCTGGTTGCATCTTGATCGGTAAATATACGCGATGTCATAACCGCAGCACCGCCGTTTACAAAGACTTCAATCGAAGAATTATCGGCAAGAATACGAAGTTCAATACGTTCACTCGCCAATGGCAGCTCACGAATCGTATCTTGGGCACGATTAAGTGTTTGTGAACGGTCCATTATTAGACATCGGTTTTCTTCATCCGCTCGTAATACGAATTTCTGCACGGAGTTTTCAAATAGATTCAGTTCATCGCCCCAATCTAACGTAACCGTCAGATCGAAGGACTTAGTTCCAATATCCAGCCCATTTGCATCAATATTGATCTCAGAAGAAGACTCAATAAGAGATTCCATCTCCGCAATAGGCCACTGGTATAGAGTACCATCTCGATAAGTCAGCTCTCTCATCGCAGTAAGCTGATGTACCCAGCCATTATCTCTGCTTGGCTGGTCAACTTCATCCGGCAACCCCATCCAGCCGCACATGACTCGTCTGCCATCTGGAGTTTGCATACTTTGTGGGGCGTAAAAATCGAAACCGAAGTCTAAATGTTGAAAATCCCCCAGTTTCAGACCGTTTTCTCCGCTCCAGTGCGCTTTCACAATACCGTTATGATGAGGAATGGTATTGTATTCCGAGAAAGATGGTATGCCTTGCGGCCCAATCACCACATACATCTGTTCATCCAGAGTAAACAAATCCGGGCATTCCCACATATAGCCAAAATCACCCATCTCTTCACCAAACAAACCAACGAACTCCCATTGGTACAGATCTTCAGACTGGTAAATAGCCAGGCGCCCTTTCAGCTCGGTTGTCTGTGCACCGAGCAGCATTAGCCACTTATCATTGTGTCTGACGACTTTCGGATCTCGAATATGAGGCGTGACATTAGGCGGCAGAGCGTCAATAACCGGGCCATACTTAGTAAAGCTCACCCCGTCACGGGAAGTCGCCAAACATTGGGTGGTCTGTCGGTCCCGCTCTTGCCCTATACGGGTGTTGCCCGTGTAGAACAACATCAACTCTTCACCCTGACTCAGCGCGTGTCCAGAAAATACACCATGGCTGTCACACCAAAGAGAAGGCGTCAGAGCAACAGATTGCCACTCCCAATTAACCAGATCCTGGCTGGTCAAGTGTACCCAGTGTTTATCTTTATGTTCACAACTGTATGGGTACCACTGATAGAAAAGATGGTATTCACCGTTATGATAAATGAACCCATTTGGGTCGTTGAGCAACCCCTGAGGTGGGGAGATATGCCAGGATGGACGATATTCGCACTCAACAGGGTCTTGTAAAGCAGAAAAATGTTTAGATTGCTGTGCAGAAATAGCCTCTCCCACTTCAAGCAACGCTTCAGTGCTTAACCCAGTTGGTCGGGAGAATGTTAACTGAGTCTCCCCCTGAACCTCTTCTCGCTTTTCGATCAGAGCGGAATCCTGAACCAGATCGATATTCCGGACTTCTATCATAAGATCTTTTTCTGTAAGCAGTGTGCGAGAGATATTTTCAATACCTCCACAAAGAGAAAGAATTGGTGTTATGGACATCAGTTTACCTAAACATTTAAAATTGGGAACGTTTGCAAATTAGCACACCCGCCTTTAATTTCCTAGTTTACCTTGTATTTTAAGCACTCATAATTGAGGTAGATCTTATTTTCAAATCAAACACTGGCTTTTAACTGGCTAAAAACGACTAAAAACCACCTATAAAATGGAACGTTCCCTAAAGATAATGGGTGTGAATTCTTCAACCATTAACTTGGAGTATAAAAAAACCCTGTCAAGTTGACAGGGTTTTTAGACTCTCTAATTAGAGAAGAATCTCGATACGCTTAGTCACGCAGAGTCGCACCAAACTTCTCAGATACGTGAGCAACGATAGCGTCTACCGCACCCGCGATGTCTGCATCTTCTAACGTACGCTCTACAGACTGTAGAGTCAGAGCGATTGCAAGGCTCTTCTTGCCTTCTTCAACGCCTTTACCTACGTACACGTCGAACAGTTTCGCATCTTTCAGGAACTCACCGCCCTGCTCTAGACAAGCATTAACAATGTCACCTGAAGCAATTGCGTCATCAACCACTAGCGCGATATCGCGACGGTTTGATGGGAACTTAGAAAGCTGAACCGCTTCTGGAATCACTTTCGAGTTGATTGCAGACCATTCGATTTCAAATACGATAGTACGGCCATTTAGACCAAACTTGCGCTCAAGCTCTGGGTGAACCGTACCTATTACACCGACTTCTTTGCCATCTACGATGATTGCCGCAGATTGGCCTGGGTGAAGTGCTGGGTTAGCTTTTTTGCTTTCAGGTGACAGTGCTGCGAAAGAGTACGCTTTTTCATTTGCAGATAGCTCAAGAATCGCTTCTAGATCACCTTTAAGATCAAAGAAATCAACTGTGTTAGTTTCGATGTCCCAGTGCTCTTCGCTACGAGTACCAGCGATAACACCTGCTAGCATAGGCTCTTGGCGCATACCGTTTTCAGCAGATTCACATGGGATGAAACGCAGACCGTATTCAAATAGACGAACGCGTGGCTGTTGACGTTTCTGGTTGTGAACAACCGTGTTCAACAGACCTTGGATGAGGCCAAGACGCATTGCTGACATATCTGCTGAAATTGGGTTTGGAAGCACTAGCGGCTCAACACCCGGAACAACCAGTTTTTGTTGCTCAGGCTCAACGAAGCTGTAAGTAATTGCTTCGTGGTAACCACGGTCAACAAGAAGATCACGCACGCGTTTAAGTGGAAGATCCGCTTCAACGTGATTGTGCATCTTAAGCGCTGCCGCCGGATGCTGGTTAGGAATGTTGTCGTAACCGTAGATACGACCCACTTCTTCAATCAGATCCTGCTCAATAGCGATATCAAAACGCCATGTTGGTGCTACTGCAACCCAGCCTTCTTCTGTCGCTTCTACCGTCAGGCCAAGACGCTCTAGGATTTCTACTACATCGCTATCTGCAATGTGGTGACCCAGTAGGTTGTCCAGTTTAGTACGACGTAGTGCTACTTGGTTTGGCTTAGGTAGATCAGCTTCAGATTCTACTGAAACAACAGGTGCGACTTCACCGCCACAGATTTCAACCAGAAGCTGAGTTGCACGCTCCATTGCACTTACTTGCAGTGCGTAATCCACACCACGTTCAAAACGCATTGAAGAATCTGTGTGCAGACCGTAGCTACGAGCGCGACCACGGATGTGGTCAGGTGCAAAGAATGCACACTCAAGTAGCACGTCTTTAGTTTCTGATGTTACACCAGAATCTTCGCCACCAAAGATACCAGCAATAGCGAGTGCTTTGTTGTGGTCAGCTACAACTAAAGTATCTGCGTTTAGTTCTGCTTCGCTACCGTCAAGAAGCGTTAGCTTTTCACCTTGCTCAGCCAGACGAACAACGATGCCGCCTTCGATCTTCGCCAGGTCAAACGCGTGCATTGGTTGGCCTTGCTCAAGCAGTACGTAGTTCGTGATGTCTACTACAGGGTCGATAGAGCGGATACCACAACGACGCAATTTCTCTTGCATCCAAAGTGGTGTTTCAGCTTGAACGTTTACGTTCTTAACTACACGGCCCATGTAGCGTGGACACGCTGCTGGCGCTTTTACGTCGATAGATACTGTGTCTTCAATTGAAGCGGCAACCGCTTCTACTGCTGGCTCAGCAACGTCAGCACGGTTAAGTACGCCAACTTCACGAGCCATACCACGGATGCTGAAACAGTCAGCGCGGTTTGCTGTTAAGTCTACGTCTACCGTTACGTCATTTAGACCCAGGAATTCGCGGAAATCAGTACCGATAACTGCGTCTTCTGCCAGTTCCATGATGCCGTCTGATTCTACGTCGATACCTAGTTCAGTGAATGAACAAAGCATGCCGTGAGATGGCTGACCACGTAGTTTTGCTTTCTTGATTTTGAAATCACCAGGAAGCACTGCGCCTACCGTTGCAACTGCAACTTTTAGACCTTGACGACAGTTAGGCGCACCACAAACGATGTCTAGAAGTTCTTCTTCGCCCACATCGATTTTAGTGACGCGTAGTTTGTCTGCATCTGGGTGTTGACCACATTCCACAACGTGACCAACTTTTACGCCAGTAAATGAACCCGCTACAGGAAGAACGTCGTCTACCTCAAGACCGGCCATTGTAATTTGGTGAGTTAGCTCGTCAGTAGTAACCGCAGGGTTTACCCACTCACGAAGCCATGATTCGCTGAATTTCATGTTAATGAACCCTCTGGATTACTTGAACTGTTTTAGGAAACGAAGATCGTTCTCGAAGAACGCACGTAGGTCGTTCACGCCGTAACGAAGCATTGTTAGACGCTCAACACCCATACCAAATGCGAAACCAGAGTATTTTTCAGGATCGATGCCTACGCTACGTAGTACGTTCGGGTGAACCATACCGCAGCCTAGTACTTCTAACCATTTACCGTTTTTGCCTTTCACGTCTACTTCTGCTGAAGGCTCAGTGAACGGGAAGTAAGATGGACGGAAACGTACTTCAACTTCCTCTTCGAAGAAGTTACATAGGAAATCGTGCAGAATGCCTTTCAGTTGAGCGAAGTTCACGTTCTCATCAACCAGCATACCTTCCACCTGGTGGAACATTGGCGTATGCGTTTGGTCGTAGTCGTTACGGTATACACGGCCCGGAGCGATGAAACGGAATGGTGGTTTACCATTTTCCATCGTACGGATCTGTACGCCTGACGTATGAGTACGAAGCATCAAATCTGGGTTGAAGAAGAAAGTATCGTGATCAGTACGCGCTGGGTGATCAGCGGCAATGTTAAGTGCATCAAAGTTATGGAAAGCATCTTCGATTTCTGGACCAGACTCAGTGTTAAAACCAAGTTCGCCAAAGAACTTCTCAATACGCTCAACGGTACGAGTAACTGGGTGTAAACCACCGTTTTCAATACGACGACCTGGCAGGGTTACGTCGATAGTTTCAGCGGCGAGTTTCGCTTCAAGCTCTGCACGTTGTAGTGCGTCTTTACGAGCAGCGATTGCTTGCTGAACGGCACCTTTCGCTTTGTTGATCTCTTGACCAGCTTCACGGCGCTCTTCTGGTGGTAGTTTGCCTAGGCTTTGAAGCTGAGCAGTTAGCTCACCTTTCTTACCTAGATACTGAACACGCACTTCATCAAGTGCGACTAGCGATTCGGCAGCTTCAATTGCAGTGCTCGCGCTAGCAATGATCTCTTCTAGATGTTGCATCGTTTCCTCATCTACCTGCTGGTAGTGTCCATAAGGGAGTGATTGGTTTTTTGATAGCTGTACATAGTAGCCAAACCAGACACCAATGCCAAATTGAATTACGAAAAGAAGGGGTTATTGAATAAAAAGAACACAAAAACGCAAAAAAAGCATTGTTGTGATTCATTTGAGGCTGATTGAACTGAATTATTTACCGAAAACAAAACCTCGAGAAGCCGTGGTTTTCATACAGAGCAACAGGTACTGCTGGTAAAACATACGGAAAAGTTATCGCGAAGAGCGGGCTAGATACCACTACCATTTCTAGCCAATGCTTATTTCAAACATCCAATGGTTTAAGAAATAGTAGCGATACTGATAAGCAAAATAATGAATGTAAGCTAGTCAATGGAAGCTAGATAGATAAGCTTGGCTTTTCACCTGCTGATGCAATGGCATAACGAATATCATCAATAAAGTGCGTGTTTGTCTCAGTAATGCCATCAGAGAATGTGACGGGCTGATGCGGTCCAGCTAGCACGACGATATTGGTGAAATCTGAGACGTTATAGTTCTCAGCGACAACATTCTTTGAGTGAAAATCAAGCACTGTCTTGGCGACGAGTTCTTCAAGCTGCAAAAGCTGTTCTTCTGTAATCTTCATCCTTGCCAAAGCAACACGAACACAGTTTTCAGCCGCAGTGGCCTGCTTTTTAATAATTTCTGTGTATTTATCGTTGAGCTTCGAGTTTTCAGCGTAGCTGTAGAAAAGCGGACCATGAAGCGTAATATTATTCTCTTCATCAACATAGACAAGATCCAACAGCTCCAGCGCTTTGAGATAATCGGACATACTCTGTTTAGACAGCTCATACTTTTTCTTTAAAATTGAGTAGCCATCTTTACCACGTAACATTCTCAGCTCACGATAGAAATCGTAAAGGTGTGGGAACTGGAAGAACACTTCATCTTGAGTGCGGCTAAAGTAGTCTTCATCTTCACCTTGAAGCTGGTCGGCTAACTTTTGCAGCTCATCTAACGTGCAATCAATCGCTCGGCAGTATTCGAGTAATTTATCTAAAGCCAGGTTGGTACTGGTTAAGTGTCTTTTAAAAGTGGACAACGGCATGCCCATTTTTTCAGATAGCTCTCGATATGTTAGCCCTTTTGTCTTAATCGCTTGTCTTAAAGCGGCTAGCAAATACTCGGGAGTCAAATCTCTCATCTACGATTCCTTTTGGCAAAGTTACAGCTGTACAAAACCTGTCACAACTTAGAACCACTCGGCTGGTCAATAGTTCATATTATTATCATAAAAATATGAATTAATATACCGATCTTTACATTCACATGACAAATGAAAAATAAAAACTGCTGTTGATTTCATTGTGCCTTACAGTTTTCATTGACAATAAAAACAAGTAAATTAGACGTTTATTTAGATAGTTACAATATAAGCATTAAAAACATCAGTATGTTCCACCAACAAAGTCGCACCAATTCAGAATGTTGGACTTAAAAAATCAACGCAACAAATCGAATATATATTCATTTAGCATGCAGTAAAATACAGTTTATTAGACAGGGAAATATCTTGCCTATCCCACTTTATGACATTAAAAACGTGGGCTATGGTAAAACCAGCAGCGAGTTGAATTAACCTTCCATGATAAGCACTGAGTAAGCAGGTTTAGAAGGCCGTATAGGTTTTAACTACGGAGGCTTGATCGCTGTAAAAAGTGGAGATAAGGGAATTGAAACAAATAGAAGGATTTTAATTGTAGAGGCAATAAAAAAGGAGAGCGAATGCTCTCCTTTTCTTAAACCTAAACTGCTAATTAAAGAGCAGCTTTCGCTTTTTCAACTAGAACTGCAAATGCAGATTTGTCGAATACTGCGATGTCCGCAAGGATCTTACGGTCGATCTCGATAGATGCTTTCTTAAGACCGTTGATGAAACGGCTGTAAGATAGACCATTTTGACGAGATGCCGCGTTGATACGTGCAATCCATAGTTGACGGAATTGACGTTTCTTGTTGCGACGGTCACGGTAAGCGTATTGACCAGCTTTAGTAACTGCTTGGAAAGCTACGCGGTAAACACGTGAACGTGCACCGTAGTAACCTTTAGCTTGTTTTAGAACTTTCTTATGACGTGCACGAGCTTGTACACCACGTTTTACGCGAGGCATTATGCTTCTCCTAAACTAAACGATTGATAAACTAAAAAGAATTAAGCGTATGGTAGACAACGTACGATGCCCGCAACTTCACACTTAGGAAGAATTGCGTTTGGACGTAGTTGACGCTTGTTCTTAGTAGTACGCTTAGTCAGGATGTGACGTTTTGTAGCGTGCTTGTATTTAAAGCCACCAGCAGTTTTCTTGAAACGCTTAGCAGCACCTTTGTTGGTTTTCATCTTAGGCATGATGAATAACTCCGCATTGTAGTAGTTTAATAAACAATGTAATTAGGGCGAACAAAACCCAACCGCTAACCTTCTATTCAAAGGGAATCGGCTAGGTTTAAATTACTTTATGAGCCGTTAATTACTTCTTTTTAGGGGCTAGCACCATGATCATCTGACGACCTTCAATACGGCTAGGGAAGGATTCAACTACAGCTAGTTCTGCAGTATCTTCTTTCAAGCGGTTTAGAACGTCGACACCGATGTCTTGGTGTGCCATCTCACGGCCACGGAAGCGAATTGTTACCTTCACCTTGTTGCCTTCTTCTAGGAAACGCACCAGGTTGCGTAGTTTTACCTGGTAGTCTCCAATATCAGTTCCAGGTCGGAATTTTACTTCCTTGATCTGAATCTGCTTTTGCTTCTTCTTCTGCTCTTTCGCAGCCTTGCTCTTCTCAAAGAGGAATTTACCGTAGTCCATCACACGACAAACTGGCGGCTCAGCGTTAGGACTAATCTCAACAAGATCCATACCTGCTTCTTCAGCAGCAGCAATCGCTTCTTGGATCGATACAACACCAACTGATTCACCGTCAGCGCCTGTTAGTCGAACTTCACGAACGCCACGAATTTCACCGTTTAAACGGTGTGGGTTTTGTTTTACCGGCTGTTGGCCGCGTCTTCCGCCTTTAATAGCTTATTCCTCCAGATTGAGCTTACGGCTTGAAATCTCGTCTTGGATGTAAGAGATAAAATCATCCACCTTAAATTTACCGAGATCTTTACCTTTACGAGTACGTACTGCGATTTCGCCAGCTTCCATTTCTTGGTCACCAACGACAAGCATATACGGTACACGCTTCAAAGTGTGTTCGCGGATTTTAAAGCCAATCTTCTCATTTCTCAAGTCCGCTTTAGCTCTAATTCCACTTTTTTGTAATTTTTGTACTACTTCTTGAACATAATCTGACTGTTTATCAGTAATATTCATAAGAACAGCCTGTTCTGGTGCCAACCAAGTTGGGAAGAAACCAGCATATTCTTCGATAAGGATACCGATGAAACGTTCTAGAGAACCTAGAATTGCACGGTGAATCATTACCGGAACTAGACGTTCGTTGTTTTCACCTACATAAGTTGCACCTAAGCGACCAGGTAGGTTGAAGTCTAACTGAACCGTACCACACTGCCATGCACGATCTAGACAGTCGTATAGCGTGAATTCAATCTTAGGACCGTAGAATGCACCCTCGCCTTCTTGAATCTCATATGGAATTTCCATTGATTCTAGAGACAGTTTCAATGCTTCTTCAGATTGATCCCAGATTTCATCCGAACCTACACGTTTTTCTGGACGAGTAGACAGTTTCACGACGATGTTGTCGAAACCAAATGTTTGGTACGTATCGTAAACCATCTTAATACAGCTGGTTACTTCCTCTTGGATTTGGCTCTCTGTACAGAAGATGTGAGCGTCATCCTGAGTAAAGCCACGTACACGCATGATGCCGTGTAGTGCGCCTGATGGTTCGTTACGGTGACATGAGCCGAACTCTGCCATACGTAACGGTAGATCACGGTACGACTTTAGACCTTGGTTAAAGATCTGTACGTGACCCGGGCAGTTCATTGGCTTAATAGCGTATTCACGGTTCTCTGAAGAAGTCGTGAACATCGCCTCTGCGTATTTGTCCCAGTGACCAGAGCGTTCCCAAAGAACACGATCCATCATTAGAGGACCTTTTACTTCTTGGTAACCGTATTCATTTAGCTTAGCGCGGATGAATACTTCTAGATCACGGAAGATAGACCAACCATTGTGATGCCAGAACACCATACCCGGTGCTTCTTGCTGCATGTGGAATAGGTCTAAATGCTTACCAATTTTACGGTGGTCACGCTTCGCCGCTTCTTCTAGGCGAGTCAGGTGAGCCTTAAGTGCTTTCTTATCGTGGAAAGCCGTACCGTAAATACGCTGAAGCATTTTGTTGTCGCTGTTACCACGCCAGTATGCACCTGCAACATTTAGTAAAGTAAAATGTTGACAGAAGCCCATGTTCGGAACGTGAGGACCACGACACATGTCGATGTATTCTTCATGGTGGTAAAGACCTGGACGATCATCACGAGATACGTTTTCGTCTAGG
Source organism: Vibrio sp. STUT-A11 (assembly GCF_026000435.1). Taxonomy (NCBI): domain Bacteria; kingdom Pseudomonadati; phylum Pseudomonadota; class Gammaproteobacteria; order Vibrionales; family Vibrionaceae; genus Vibrio; species Vibrio sp. STUT-A11. The sequence continues at coordinate 2,016,121 of NZ_AP026763.1, forward strand.
ATTTCCACTTTATATGGTTCGCCACGTGATTCAAATGTATCACGCGCTTCCTGCCAGCTTACTTTTTTCTTAACCACTTCGTACTTGGTTTTCGCAAGCTCTTTCATACGCTTTTCAATCTTCTCAAGATCTTCTTGCGTTAGAGACTCATCTAAGTCGATATCGTAGTAGAAGCCGCTGTCGATAGTTGGACCAATCGCCATTTTAGCTTGTGGGTAAAGCTGTTTCAGAGCGTGACCAAGAAGGTGAGCGCATGAGTGACGAACGATCTCCAGACCGTCTACCTCATCTTTTGCTGTGATGATCTCAAGGCTTGCGTCTTCTTCGATTAGATCACACGCATCAACACGATTACCGTTAACACGACCAGCGATAGTTGCTTTAGCAAGACCAGGACCGATCGATTGCGCAACTTCCATTGTAGATACTGGGTTGTCAAATTGGCGCTGACTGCCGTCAGGAAGAGTAATAATAGGCATGCTATGTCCTTTACAGTGGTGTTGCATACCAAGCAACACATGTTATTCAAATTTAGAAGCTATTTGTTGGAAAATAGTTGAGAGTCGACAAAGGTCTCTCAGTAACACGAATACCGGACCATTATCGGAACAGCAGATTGTACCTAGCTCACAAATAGAATGCAAAGAACGATTTACGCTGTCATGCAATCTTCATCCATCGTCGACAAACGACTGCCAGTTTAGGAATCTGTCGTTAATCATTTAAACAAGATTCAGGTAGTTAATTAAGCTATAAGCTTAAAGTAGGTTCAATGGCTGCTGCCACTTGGGCATCGGTTGCATTGATAGGCAAAGTAAACGAACGATACTGATCACCAGATAAGCTGAGTGAACGGTCAATTTCCGCTAAACAGTGCACGACCTGCCCTTCAAGAATGAAGGAAAGTTCAATTTCTTTCGAAGAGATGAAGCCACTATTACGGAACTCCAATTCCTGATAGATACCTGAGCGAGAAGAGAAAGAGCCTCCACGTAAAAAGCCTTTTTCTACATCCGCTTTCACCATCGTAAAGCCCGCTTGCTCAATAGCCTGAATCACTCTCGATGCTACTGGCAACGGTTTAACTTCAATATAGTCACGGTCGCGAGGGTCCATGGCGAAGTCAATGTCTAAGGTTGTTTCTAACCAAACATGGCACTGATTTTTTAATGCGTTGACCAGTGTGATTGGTGTTTCATCATCTAGCTTCAATTGAAACGGTACTTGCTTCTCTTGATTAGCTTGAATCACGAAGGGGTCAACGGCTTTTAACTGATCAAGCGTAAACGTCTCGTATCTGACGCTGTCATCCACTTCTACTTTCATTTCCGTATTCAGTTTGATGGTGATGGCATCTATCCGCTGTTCAACATCGCCACCAATAATGTGGACATGGCCCGTAAGAGTCGAACCTTGGTAAACACTCATCTCATCCAAAATGGTATCCACTTTTGCCGAGCCAATTCCTAATGATGCTTTTAACTTTTTAAACATTTCTTCCCTTACGACTTTGTCATTTTTATTGTGGTTACCATCTGTTTACACAATTGCTTGGTGCGCTTCAAGCTATAGACAACAAGAATACGGGCTATTTCCCTTATTCAGTAAAAATAGCAGCGCTGTGCCTACACGAGACATCACGTCAGATGACGAAAAGTTGCTGCAAAACCTGCCCTTTCGACGCAAGTTTGAGAGAATCATTTGCTATTCTCACTTAAATTGAGCACTATTTGTATAGTCAATTAAAGGAAAGTCACGATGTCTGTACCACTCTACATACAAATTAAGCAATTTATCCTGGATAAAATTGAAACCGGAGAGTGGATGACCGGACAACGCATCGCAACCGAGTTCGAGTTAACCGAACAATTTGATGTCAGTAGGATGACGGTAAACAAAGCGATTCGAGATCTCGTTAACGAAGGCAAACTTCAGCGCCGACCGCGACTCGGCACATTTGTCTGTGATCCCGTTGAGAAATCGGAGTCACCACTGTTAGACATCCGCAACATTGCTCAGGAAGTCAGTGAACGCGGCCGTCAATATCGCAGCAAGGTGCTGAAACAGATCGCGATAAAAGCCGATGCGACTATCGCCACTAAGCTTGGGGTTATGCTTGGGACGACCGTATTCTATAGTGAAATTATCCACTACGAGGACAGCACTCCAATCCAGTTAGAACTGCGCTGGGTCAATAGCCAATATGCGCCAAGTTACCTGGACCAAGACTTCACTGATATCACGCCAAACCAGTTTTTGTCCGATAACTGCCCGCTCAGTGCCATCGAGCATACCGTTGAAGCTATCATTCCGGATAGCCGCATAAAGCTTGATTTAAAAATGCAAGCTAACGAGCCCTGCCTGCTATTAAACCGCAGAACCTGGAGCCAAGATAAACTCGTCAGTACTGCCTTGCTCTACCATCCAGGCAACAAGTACAAACTGAGTTCTAAAGTGCTCATTTAATCGAGTGGGAATAACAATCCCCCTACTCTTCGATCACACCTTTACAACATCAACCTTGTCATCGATACTTTCTTGTTATACACATTTGTATATACATTTACTGCTACCAACCAAATAGGATACAAAAATGGATTTGCTGATTGAAAATGCGCGTCTGGTCACTATGACGCAAGGGGAAGCAGGATATCTGCCTACATCACCTGCGCGTGTCGGTATTCAATCGGGGAAAATCGTCGCCATCAGTACTTGTTCACGTGGTGAAGACGACCCTAAAATCGAGTCACAGCTAGATCCTAAACACTACCCGCAAAGTCTCGATCTACAAGGCAAGCTAATGATGCCGGGTTTGATTGATTGCCATACTCACCTTATTTATGCCGGAAATCGTGCCAATGAGTTCGAGATGCGTTTAAACGGGGTGCCATATCAAGAGATTGCTCAACAAGGTGGTGGTATTCTCTCTACCGTAAAAGCAACACGAGCCGCAACCGAAGCGCAGTTAGTTGAACTTGCACTGCCACGTTTAGACGGCTTGCTAGCCAGTGGTGTGACTTCGGTAGAAGTGAAATCAGGCTACGGGTTAACGCTCAATGACGAGCTCAAAATGCTACGTGCCGCAAAAGCACTAGAGCAAGAACGAAAGGTGAAGGTAACGACAACGTTGCTTGCCGCCCATGCGTTACCTCCAGAGTTTGCTGGTCGCGCTGACGACTATATTGAACATATTTGTCAGGACATCATCCCTCTTGTCGCAGAAGAAAAACTCGCCACCAGCGTCGATGTTTTTTGCGAGTCTATCGGCTTCAACTTAGCGCAAACAGAAAAAGTGTTTGCCACGGCAAAACAACACGGCTTAAAAGTAAAGGGCCATACAGAACAGCTCTCTAACCTCGGTGGTACCGCGCTTACCGCACAATATAATGGTCTTTCTGCCGATCATATTGAGTTCCTTGATGAAGAAGGTGTTGTCGCGCTTTCTAAATCCAACACCATCGCAACCTTACTGCCAGGTGCGTTTTATTTCTTGCGTGAAACGCAACTGCCACCAATCGAGTTGCTGAGAAAGCACCAAGTACCGATGGCGATCGCAACCGACGTTAACCCAGGCACCTCGCCATTTTCCGATATGACCCTGATGATGAATATGGCATGCACCCTATTCCGTCTGACACCGCAGGAAGCACTGCGAGGCGCAACTCAACATGCAGCAAAAGCATTAGGTTACGAAGGTTCCCGAGGAGTGATCAAAGTTGGCTTTGATGCTGACTTCTCGGTTTGGGATATCGACCATCCAGCCGATCTGAGTTATCAAGTCGGTGCAAAACGTCTGGTAGGTCGTATAGTAAATGGTGAGTACATTGCACATGGAGGCCTGTAATATGTCTCATCCAGACTTACATAACCCACTATTTCATTGGCAAGGCCGTCATGATGCGGAAGACGGAAAACTCGGTCAACGTATCCACCATGTCGTCCAACATCAGTCAGTCAACGAACTGGAAAAACAACCGCATGGTGTCTCAATATTAGGCTTCGCAACCGATGCGGGTGTAGCCAGAAACAAGGGCCGCGTAGGAGCGAGGAAATCGCCAGACTTAATCCGTCGCGCTCTGGCGAATCTCGCTTGGCACAAAGATGCGCCAATTTATGATCTCGGTACAGTGGTTTGTGAGGACGATTTATTGGAAGAAAGCCAGGCGCGTTGTGCCAATACAATTTCTCAAGCACTGCCCCACACCCCGGTTATTGTTCTGGGTGGTGGACACGAGATCGCATGGGCATCGTTCGCGGGAATTGCAGAGTACTTTAAGTCACATCATCCAGATAAAAAGCCGAAAATTGGCATTGTCAATTTCGATGCACACTTCGATCTACGTGCTTTTGAAAGCCCGATAGCCGACGTGAAACCAAGCTCTGGTACGCCATTCAATCAAATTCATCACTTTTGCCAACGCAATGACTGGGCTTTCCACTATGCCTGCTTGGGTGTCAGTCGCAGCAGCAACACTCAGGCTCTATTCCAGAAAGCCGACGACTTGAACGTATGGTACGTGGAAGATCATCAGCTTAGTTACCTGAACCACAACTACCATTTGACACAACTGCAACACTTTATCGACGATTGTGACTACCTGTATCTCACGATTGATCTGGACGTATTTCCAGCAGCAACGGCTCCTGGTGTGAGTGCGCCAGCTGCTCGTGGCGTGAGTTACGATACGATTGCGCCATTCTTAGAGCGCATTCTTCATTGTAAAAACAAGTTGATGCTGGCCGATATCGCAGAGTACAACCCAAATTATGATGTCGACAGTCAAACGGCACGCTTAGCCGCCCGTTTGTGTTGGGACATTGCCAATGCAATGGCAGAGAAGTAGCAGGAGTTATTATTTAAGCTTCTGACACTAATGCAGTATTCAAAAGCTCTATCTAAAACATGTAATGCCGTTCGCTTAGCTGCTAACGGCGTCTTTAAGCCTCCAGTCATCCTGAACAACGACGAAGGAGTGTGATTCAGGATCTAATTTCTGAGCACTTTATGGCCGAAATATTTCATTAACTGCTCACCGCGCTGCGATTAGATTCCTAGTCTCGCTAGAGCTCGCTGGAATGACTCAGATAAAATCGTTAAGCGATTGATATTACATCTAAAACATGGGGCTTTTTTATGTCTATACTTTTATCATACAACTTCACACCCAAATACCGTCATATCATAAGCACGGAACGATGAGGTTGGTAAGTTTGAAAGTGAATCAAGTATGCGTTATTAACCATTTATCTTTCAATGACTACATGGTCATTAAGATAAGTTAAAATGTCACTGGATGGACCATTGCCCGTCAGTGTTTCGCATATAATCCCTTACAGTTTTGGTTACTACGTAAAAATTATGTTTCTAACACCTTATTTTTCTAACAATGAGCACCAGTTTCAGTTCACTCGCGAGCAGGCAAGTCACTTTGCTAAACGCGTAGCTGGTGATTACAACCCAATCCACGATGAAGACAACAAACGCTTCTGTGTTCCAGGCGATCTACTGTTTGCCGTACTTCTGAGCAAAGAAGGCATTAGCCAAAAAATGCGTTTTAACTTCTCTGGTATGGTGAATAACGGCGTTGCGCTTCATATCGAGAATAAGTGTGAGAAAGAAAGTGCTGTGGTTGATGAGGCTGGCAAAGAATATTTGCATATGTCTCGTGAAGGGGAAACTAATCACGACGCCGCATTTATCGAGCACGTAGTGACAAATTACGTTCAGTTTTCTGGCATGAACTTCCCGCACATCATGGTTCCTCTTATGGAAGAGCAACAAATGATGATCAACTGCCAACGTCCATTAGTGATTTACGAAAGTATGGAAGTTGAGTTTTCTCGTCTGGACCTAACCCATCCAGAAGTAGAATTTACTGGCGCAACATTCGACGTAGAAGGCAAACGTGGTGTTGTGACGTTGAATTTTGCCTTCAAAGAAGATGGTGAAGTTGTCGGCAATGGTATCAAGCGTATGGTTGCAAGTGGTTTAAAACCTTACGACCAAGAAGCGGTCGACGATCTGGTTCAGCGTTTCCACGCGCGTAAGGACGCATTCTTAGCAAAGTTCATTGAGGCAGCCTAAACACTGCCTCAAGCTCCTAAGCACATACCTTCAGCGGTAACGACCCACAAGGCGTTGCCGCTTTTCACAACGCTTCCCAGATTTTTCTCCATTTGCCCTTCACTAACATACTCTGCTCCTCCCCCGAATCAAGCGCCGCTGAAAACGAATGAACGCATTGAGATTGAACCTAACTCGACTCCTTGCGAGGTATAAACCAGTTCCTCTTTCAGATTCGATGCACCCGCGATCGTCAATGCAGGAGCGTAATGTTCGAGTGTCGGGTTAGCCATACGCATTAAGCTCCCCATAGAAGCGACATCGGCTAATGATTTAAAGTCACGGTTATTCAGCTTCTCAGCGACAAACTGATCAAACTCAATCGCCCAGTCGTGTGGTTTTCCATCAAACTGCAAAGCTCTTAAGTTGTGAACAATATTGCCCGAGCCAAGAATCAACACCCCTCGGTCACGTAATTCAGATAGTTTTTTACCGATGCTTAAGTGCCAGTTCATGTCTTTGGTAATATCAATAGATAGTTGAAATACCGGAACATCTGCAGCCGGAAACAACGAATTCAGTACCGACCATGCACCGTGGTCCAGTCCCCAGGTATCATCCGTGTGAACATGATGATCCGATAATAAAGCCGCAACTTCATTCGCTAGCTGTGGGTGCCCTTTCGCCGGATATTGCTTCTCATATAACGCATCTGGGAAACCGTAAAAATCATGAATAGTACGAGGTAATGCGGAAACATCGACCAGCGTACTGCCCTGTGTCATCCAGTGTGCGGAAACCACCAGTATTGCCTGAGGCCTTGGCAGTGTGCGTCCCAGTTCCACCCAGCTACGTGTGAATTCATTATCCTCAATGACGTTCATTGGGGAACCGTGACCAAGAAATACCACCGGCATTCTTGGCGAAGCTTTAAATCTGTTTTTCAGCTTTTGAAGTGAGGACATAACGCTCATCGCTTTTCCCTTATTTTTCAGTGCCACATCATGGCGTGCTTAACTTGGTATGAGGAAATTATGTACTCTGCACACTTTCAATACAATGACGATTATGTAGAATGATATTCAACAAAACGTTCCTAATATTGGAGTATTAAGATGGACCTGGTTTTTGGCTTAAAAGCGTTTGTGGCGACTGCACAGACCGGCTCTTTTACTGAAGCAGCACAAAGGCTCGGCGTATCGAACCGGATCACCTCTAAATATGTGGCTCAATTGGAGGAAAGGATTGGTGCGCAGTTATTACAGAGAACCACTCGCAAGGTAGGCCTTACGCCCACAGGCCAGGCGTTGCTTGCTCGAGCCCCTACTCTGTTAGACGAACTCGATGACCTTCTTGGCGCAATATCTGAAGAGTCCAAAGGATTAACTGGTGTACTGCGTGTGTCCGCACCATTAACGTTCGGCGAAATCTACATCACTGGCTTACTGAGCCGCTTTTCAGCCCTGCATCCACAGCTCTCCATCGATCTCCGTTTGAGTGACTCCTACGTAGACTTAGCCACAGAGGGCATTGATTTAGCATTTCGTATAGGGATGCCAGACACGGCAACGTTGAAAGTAAGAAAGCTTGGTGAAATAACCAGTTGTGTCGTCGCCTCACCTGAATACCTGAAACTACGAGGAACACCAACTACGCCTCTGGATTTGAACGATCACTTTTGTATTATTGATACCAACCGGAGAGGCCATAACAAGTGGCAATTTTATCGCGCTAAAGAAGAAACCGCCGTCATACCTGAGAGGAACCTGATGGTGAATAGCGCCCGCATCGCAAAAGACTGGGCGATAGATGGGCGTGGGATAGCTATTTGTCCAGATTTTGTTTTACAACATGATCTTGAGAGCGGAAAGCTAGTCAAACTGCTAGACGAATACAGCATGAATACACACCCGATTAATGCGGTGTATTTAGAAGGAAACGTAATACCGCGGAAAGTCCGGGCGCTGATTGATTTCGTGGTAGAAGACTTTGTCAAAAGACCACCTGGAGCTATTTAAATCAAATAGAAATGGCCTTCTGTCATAGAGAAAAGATCAGCAGCTATACCCAGCGGCGAACCCGGTTTTTGTATTTCAGGTAGTCTTCACCAAACAGCCTTTCTAACACGTGCTCTTCAGGTTTTATTTGGTAGCGATTCATGTAAGAGATAAATAGCGCACCGCAGAGGATTACACTAAGATGCTGCCACCACAACCCTAACGCGATAATAAGCAGCAACAAAGCAACATACATCGGGTTACGGGTATAAGCGAAGACACCAGTACTCACAACCGTTGTGGCAAACTCTGGCTTAACTGGATTGACGGTCGTCTTTAGTTTGCGGAATTCATAAAGTCCAGCAATACCAATGAAGCCCGATAAAAGGGTTAGAATTGCGACAACAAATTCGACAAAAGGCACGGTGATCATAAAGTTTGGCGTGAGTCCTTTCAGCCAATACATAAGCAAAACCACCAGCAAAAATACCGCGACTGGCGGCACTCTAAGTTCAAGTTTTCTCAAGGTTCAAATCCTATGAAGTCTCAAGTTAATGAGTCAATAAAAAGCCCAGCAGAACTGGGCTTATTCTTCATTGAAGTGATTAAATAAGGGTCAGCAACGCCTGAACCGGATGCTTCGGCTTGGTTCCTTCAAAGCGTTTGACCTGGCTTCGACAAGAGTAGCCCGTAATGAGACATCGCTCGTTATCCAACTTATCTAAGTTTGGCTTCCAGCTTAGATTGTAAATATCTCTCGACATTTCCAACTTATCCACTTCGTGACCAAAAGTACCCGCCATACCACAGCAACCAACCGGTACGGTATTTAGTACCGCACCAAAGTGAGCAAAAATCGCCCCCCACTCTTTTTCGGCATTTGGCATTTTGGTTTTTTCTGTACAGTGGGCAAACAGATACCAGGGTTCTTGTTGCGCGGACTCTACCGCAGCGAAATTCTCCAGTCTTGGATAGAGCCACTCGTGAGCAGTCAGCACATCAAATTCACCGCGCTTATCGCCCAGAACTTCGTTGTATTCGTCTCGGTAACAAAGCACCAACGCAGGGTCAACACCAACCATCGGAATGCCCAAATCGGCAACCAGAGATAAAAACTTCGCGGTATCCGTCGCTGTTTCGGAGAACTGGCGTAAAAAGCCTTTGATATGCTGAGCTTTACCATTTGGTTTAAATGGCAACAGAACCGGATTCATTCCCAGCTTTCTGGTCAGCTTAACAAAATCTTCTACAACGTCGGCATCGTAATAGCTGGTAAACGGGTCTTGAACAATCAGAACGTGTTTACTCTTCTGTTCCGAAGATAACTTCGATAAGGCATTAAGGTCATAAGCGGTAGTCAGAGACTCAATACGCTTGTGCAAAGTCGGCACAGACAGCAAAGGCGCATCCACGTAACCCACTGTCGATGCGGTTAAGCTTTTCACCCAAGATTGCTTGATAACACTGTTTACAACGCTTGGTGCTTTCGCCATCAGCGGTAGCATGGTTTCAATATTCGCCACCAAGTAATCTTTAGCCGGGCGTTGGTAGCGAGAGTGATAGATGTTTAGAAAGCGAGAACGGAAGCTTGGTACATCCACTTTAATCGGACACTGGCTGGCACACGCTTTACAAGCCAGACAGCCATTCATCGCCTCATAAACTTCATGTGAGAAGTCATATTCGTGACGACGGTTAATTGAATGGCGAACACGATCGATCATGGTTTTGATCGAAGCTTTGCTTTCCAGCGCTTGTTTTTCAAGGTCGAGAATATCGATACCTTGTTCCGTCAACTGACGCAACCATTCGCGGACTAATCCGGCCCGACCTTTCGGAGAGTGACGACGATCAGCCGTGACTTTCATCGATGGACACATTGGTGAGCTGGTGTCGTAGTTAAAACACAGGCCATTACCGTTACACTCCATCGCTTGCTTGAAGCTGTCGCGAACCTGAACATCAATCTGACGATCAAAGTAACCACGTTTGGTGTCAGTTACTTTCACTAACTCTGCATCACTGTCTAACGGCGTACAGATTTTCCCCGGGTTCATCTTGTTGTGAGGGTCAAACGCCGCTTTCACACGTCGAAGCTCGGTAAATAGCTCTTCACCAAAGAATTCCGGCCCGTATTCTGAGCGGAAACCTTTACCGTGTTCTCCCCACATCAAGCCGCCGTATTTCGCCACCAGCTTAACCACTTCATCTGAAAGTTCATGCATCAGCGCTTCTTGCTGAGGATCGCACAGATCCAAAGCAGGACGAACGTGCAGTACGCCCGCATCAACATGGCCAAACATACCGTAATTAAGCGACTTGCCGTCAAGCAGCTCACGGAACTCGGCAATAAAATCGGCTAAGTTTTCTGGTGGAACACACGTATCTTCAGCAAACGGTACCGGTTTAGCACGACCTTTAGCCGCACCCAGCAGACCTACCGCTTTTTTACGCATGTTGTAAATGCGGCCAATGCTCGCCACATCATTACACACCTGATAGCCAATAATGCCCGCTTCTTCTGTTTCGAGCATGGTATCAAGTTTGGCGGTTAACGCCGCGACTTGAGAGGCGATCTCCTCAGCATCCTCGCCTGCGTATTCCACCATGTTGATACCAAGCATCTCTTTGTCTGGTACATCCGTGATGAGATCGCTGACCGTATGCCAAACAATATCTTGTTTCGCTAGGTTAAGAACTTTTGAGTCAACCGTTTCTACCGACATTGCATTCGCTTGCACCATCAGTGGCGCATTACGTAAAGCGGAGTCAAATGTATTGTATTTAACGTTGACCAAGGTACGCACTTTAGGAATACGAGTCAGGTTTAATTTCGCTTCCGTAATGAAGGCAAGTGATCCCTCTGCACCACACAATACGCGGGTGATATCAAAACTATCATCCTCTTCGTTCAGTGCATTTTTCAGATCGTAACCGGTTAAGAAACGGTTTAATGGCGGAAATTTGTCATTAATTTGCTGACGCTTTTCACGACATACGGATTCGGTGACATTCAGTGCGGTTGCTGCAAACTCGCCCTCTTCTGGCAAACCATGAGACAAGTCTGATTCTAAAATCGAGCCATCGGCAAACACGGCTTGTAACGACAGGACGTGATCGGACGTTTTGCCATATTTTAGTGATCCCTGACCAGAGGCGTCAGTGTTGACCATGCCGCCGATAGTGGCGCGATTACTGGTGGATAAGTCAGGTGAGAAAAAATAACCATAAGGGCGTACTGCATCATTTAACTGGTCTTTTATCACACCAGTTTGAACGCGCACCCAGCCTTCTTCCTCGTTAATTTCAAGCACGTTGTTCATGTGGCGAGACAAATCAACCACAATCCCTTTTGTCAGGGACTGCCCATTAGTGCCAGTACCACCGCCGCGAGGTGAGAACGTGATTCGCTCATACTTTTCTTTATTGCTCAGTTTACCAATAAGCGCAACATCTTGCGTCGTTCTTGGGTGAACAACAGCCTGAGGTAACTGTTGGTACACACTGTTGTCAGTGGAAACCGCGAGTCGGCTTGAATATTGGCTTTCTATATCGCCGGTGAATCCAGCTTGTTCAAGCTCTTTTAAAAAAATCAGAACAAGAGGGTCGACGTCAGTTTGCGAGTGTAATCTTGGTAACATTTGCTTCCTGCCCCTACGACGCTGATCCTATCAGCTGCGGGTTATCTAATTATAATACTCAATCCTCAAGCTGGTTCTCGATAGAGTCTCGAGCCAGACAATAGAGTCAGAGTGGAGTGATTTTATTCGGGTTTGATCACTTTACAACATTTGAAAAAGCGATTAAATCAGAATCTCAATACAATATTGAAACTTATGCTTTATTTCTTGACTATTAATGCCTTACATTGAAAGAGAAATAGCCTTTCTCAATGAGCTTTCAGAATGAAAAAAAATAAAGTAGTAACCACGGAAGATATCCTTCTAAAACTTTGCCAGTCAGTTTCTGGCGTGCTTACCTCAGCCACTTCTTCTCAAGTAAACTATTCCGCCATGGTGCAAAAGATTCACAAAACCAGTCTTAAGCCTGATTTTGGTTGTTTTGTCCTGTTTGATGGCGGATTTACCGGCTTAGTTGTCATTAACTTTACAGCCAAAGCAGCACTTGAGGTATACACCAACTACATGCGCAACATGGGGATGCCGGAAGAAGAACTCGCCATTTCACATACGTCCGATGAAGTTGCCGACGTACTCGGTGAGCTGATGAATCAGCTAGTCGGTGACTTTACCAATAAAATCCGTAAAGAGCTGCAAACCAACATCACGCAAAATCAGCCCAAAATGCTGTCACTCAATAAACAAGTGATCTTACAAGTGGACACCAACCTTGATCGCCCTCAGGCTCGCCGTGTCACTTTCTCGACCGCCAACAACAATATTTTTTATCTCGAACTGGCCATGGATAAGACCGAATTCATTCAGCTTGAAGAATTTGAAATCGCTGAAGACGAAAATCCAGATGATATTCTAGAAGCCACCCGTAAAAAAATGGCAGAAAAAGAAACTCAGCAATCACAAGCGACTGATGATGCCATCGACTTGTTAAACCAGCTTGGCTTATAGTTCCTGCCGATTTCATCGGTCTTAAGCCAATGTCAGTGAAATCCAACCTTTTTAGTGTCACCTAAAAACTCAGCCTCGGCTTACGTCGGGGCGCTTTGCTTCTTTAACCGGCGCATTGTATTTCGTTTTTATGTCAAAAAAGGTAATATATCTGACTTCATAAATTTTCTGCTCTCGTAATTGGTTGTCGATGGATAAACAAAAAGCCCTGAAAAAAATCGCCAAGTGTTTAGAACTGGGAAACTCTGCCAACGTCAATGAGGCCGCTAACGCCATCAAGATGGCGCACCGCCTGATGATGAAGTATGGTCTGGACAAAGATGACATTGAGTTCATCAAAATGGGAAAAACACAATCTTCCCATCTGCTACCCGCGAACATAAGTTCTACCATCTTGCGCGTGATTCGTGGCATCAACACCAAATTTGGCGTTGAAGCGGTTTTGTTGAATCATAAAGGGCTTAAACGCGTGGAGTTTATTGGCGAAGCCGACCGTGCGATTTTCGCCGCCTTCGCGTTTGATATTATCTATCGCGAAATGAACGAAAGCACAGGCCAATTCCGCAACAGTTTTGCGGGTAGTGGTACTTCTTCAATGGAAGTGACACGCCGCGTGAACTCGTTTGTCTCAGGTTGGGTTGAAGGTGCGATTGAAAAGCTACCAGTGATCTCCCCTGACGAAGAGTCAGCCAACAAAATCAATGATTACATCGACAAAGAATTCAAAAACATTGATCGCGAAACCTTCAAGAAACAACTTAAAGAAGCGATGAAAAACCTCACTGCAGACTATGAAGTTGGTTTGAAGAAGGGCCGAAAAGTGTCTGTAAACCGCGGGGTGGGCGGTGAACAAGCAAGGAAAATGCTGGATAATCACTCAGAGTAGTCTCCCCAATTCTTTAAGTGGGCCAAATATTTTAACTGTGTAGTAAATACGTGGTGCTTATTTGGCCTGAGTAAGACAATTCTTACAATTTTCTGGTTCCATCTTACTTTCACCTAACAAAACTCGACAATGACTGCTTAATAATTTATGTCTAATCTTATACCCAAATAACCTCGAGATGCTTGGTTCAGCGAGAATGACTTGGCTCTCAGACGCGGCAACGATTTGAAGATCTAGTGGTTCTAAATCAAAAATCGTTAACAAAGGCTGTGAGTCAAGACAACTCGCCCTTTGGGAGCGTGTCACTGACACAATTTCTGCGTCAAATAACTTGGAAAGAGCTTGCTATTCCGCTGCATGTTCTTTCTTTGAGAGTAGGCCTTGAACTAGTATCAGTGACAACGCTCTGAATCCTGCATCTTGAAGTCATTTGGGTATATAAAGCAGCATTTCGCCTCACTTTTATACGGAGATTTTCCCTTGAAAAAGCTGTCTATTGCACTTGCCTTAGTACTTGCTCTTACAGGCTGTCAAGCCACTCAACGTCAAAACGCCACTACAGGTGAATACGAAACCAATTCCACGACTTTAGGCGCTATAACGGGTGCCGTCGCTGGTGCAGCAATCGGGCTAGCAACGGGTGACAATGCTAAAGAGCGTCGTCAACGAGCTTTGATTGGTGCAGCCGCTGGTGGTGCAACCGGTGCTGGCGTGGGTTACTACTTTGACAAACAAGAAGCGGCACTACGTCAAGAATTACTGAATTCTGGTGTACAAGTTCAACGTGTTGGTGAAAACCAACTGCTGCTTCGTATGGAAAACGGTATTGGTTTTGCGTCAGATTCATACCAACTGGATTACGGCATCCACAACACACTTCGTGGAGTTGCTCGCATCCTGGTTGAATACCCAGATACCAGCCTTGTGATTGACGGCTACACCGACAGCACAGGCAGTGAGTCACACAACCAGTCACTATCTGAAAACCGTGCAGAATCGGTACGTCAGTTCCTGATACAGCAAAATGTGGCAGCTGGACGTGCAATTGCACGCGGCTATGGTGAACGTAACCCACTTTGTTCAAATCAGACAACTGAAGGTCGCGCTTGTAACCGTCGCGTTGAAATCCAAATCTTGCCTCTGAAGTGATTTGATAGCACCATTAGGTAATTACGGATAATTACCGGAGCAGGCCTAGAAACGACTTCTAGGCCTGACAAATCAATGTCTTTCAGAACCACCTTTATTTTTATCTTCAGTACTTGCCTCTCAGGCCTCGTATTAGCCTCTCACTCCCCTTCATTAGCGGAAGAGCAATTTGAACTGGCACAACAACTGGCAACGAAGACAGACTCAACGTCGCCAGAAGAAGTTCGCTACTGGTTAGAACAATCCGCAAACCAAGGTTACCTACCCGCGCAAAAACAGTTAGCGGAAGATTTTACTCAGGGATTAACGGGGTTAGTATCCAACCCTCAAGCCGCCTACTGGCTGAGTTCCATTGCTCTGAGTGATCCAACCGATAGTGGCTACGCCCTTGCCAGTTTCTTGGAAAAGCACCAGAAAAACATCACCACCGATGATTTAATCGAAGCATGGTATCAACTTTCTGCAAAGCAAAACAAAGATGCAGAAACCGCGTATAACCATTTCCTAGAGCAACGTTTTAATCAGTTAAGAGCCAAACAAGTATCGGCAATGACTGAGTTGGACCAAAGATCCGCTGAAGCGCAACCAATGCAATCAGACGGCATAAACCAAACTAAAGGGTTTAGCACCGAGCCGTTTCTTGCTATTGGGTTCTGTGGGTTGATGCTGAGCGCCGGTTGGTTTGGGTATAGAAAACAACAGCAGAAGCGCAAACTTCAATTGGTTGATGAAGAAAATCGAACCCGACAACTGGATGTGCAAGTGAAAGAGTTGGAATTCACCAATAAGCAATTAAAACGCCAGTTGGAGCAGGTATTTAGAGAGTTTAAGAAAGTCAAATCTGAATCCGCTCCCCATGATCTGACCATTGCCTGTGCTGTGTTTGGTTACACGCCAAATTCGATTCCACAAGCTCAAGCCGTAAAACTACGTTATCGTCAATTATCCAAGCTTTACCATCCCGATGCTCAAGGAGGTGAAGCAGAGATGAAACGTCTTAATCAAGCTTTTAGAATAATTACACAAAATGTTACAAAAGCGTGAATTTTCAATATTCATTAGAAGCCACAACCTTTCAGATCCCACAAACAGGGAGCTGCAATCGATTTCCTTCTCAAAACAATTAACAGACATTTAACCTTTCCCACTTGTTTGTGTCATAATGTGCTGCGAAAAATAACACCTAAAGACTCTAATTTTTCTAGGTGGGGAGAAAAATCAATGTTCACTGAAGAAGGCACCTGTGATTGGTGTAAAAAACCAGCTCTTACTACACGTCATGACTATTTAGATGGTAAGCATCATCACTCATGCAAATCTTGTTACGATATGGCCAAAATCGATGTCCGCCTATTTAACCAAGGTGAAATGAAAATGCGTGAGCGTATGACTCAACGTGCAAGCTGAAATAACTCAATTCAACAGAACTGATTTCTAAAGGCGCCTCCAAGGCGCTTTTTTGTTATCTGCCCTTCTCAATAGCCCTTTAAACTCCCGGCGAACACCCTGAAAGTACTGTATAAACCGACCACAGCCACTGTATATACAGTAGTTTCTTACCTCAATACAAAGCTAGCACTGTTAATCACTTCACACTTTACAAGTCGTATCAAACATATCAGTAAAAACATTACTCCTTTATTTTCAATACCTTAAAAAAAGCCTAACAAAAAGACAAATACAGGATGCCACTATAAGCATAAAAACCAGTTGATCAGTTCCATAAAACAAACTACTGTATACACATACAGCATGTATAAAGGAACAGTAAGATGCAGTTATACGGTCAAACTCAAACATACTCTCGTTACAATGTACTGGCACAAGCTACTCAGCCTATGGACGTATCTGATCAGCTTCTTTCTAAATTGGCTGTTCTGTCTCAGCAGAAGCAATGGATCTTATTTACTTCCGAGTGCCCTCGTCCCAACTTTGATCAGCTCACTGCTTCCAATATTTGTTGTAAAAACGTTATTCAGATGAAGCCATCCCAACAGCTTTCTGAGGTCGAAATTGTGGTTAAAGCGATCCGTTCAGGTAACGCCAGTGCGGTGGTCGCATCAAATGACATCGCACCGATGAATCAATCCATGTTGCGAGACATTGGCCTGCGTTATCAGTGTGAAGTCTTTTTCGTCGAAGGCAGAGTAAACCAGTATCACTAACAAGTTCGACGTTATCCACCCTGCACCTCGCCTCCTTTTAAAGGGGGCATTTTTTACCTGCGACTTAGAGAATTAATAAATAAGGCAAACGTTTGCTTTTTCTCTGGCGAGTTAAAATAGTTCTGGTATGATGCCCACATTCGATTTATTCAGCGACTTACTTTGGCTGAATATCTTCTCTTTATGACGTTTGATTAAGATGATAGGAATGTCGCAATGAGCCTTGCTAATCAAGTACTTGCCGTCAATGACGACCTGCCAATTCGCACTCACAAACCCGTTCACAGCGGTAAAGTTCGTTCAGTTTACTGGTTAACTGAAGAAGACAGCGCCCGCCTGATCAAAGAAAAAGGATACGATGTCGCTCCAGACGCGCCTCTGGCGATCATGGTGATCAGCGACCGTATTTCTGCTTTTGATTGCATTTGGCATGGAGAAGGCGGTCTGAAAGGTGTGCCTGGTAAAGGTGCCGCGTTAAACGCGATCTCAAACCACTGGTTCAAGCTATTTCAAGACAACGGCTTGGCTGATAGCCACATCTTAGATATTCCTCACCCGTTTGTTTGGATCGTACAGAAAGCAAAACCAGTTAAAATCGAAGCGATTTGCCGTAAGTACATCACAGGTTCTATGTGGCGCGCCTACGCAAATGGTGAGCGCGAGTTCTGTGGTATTGAGCTTCCTGAAGGTTTAGAGAAAGACAAAGCACTTCCAGAGTTATTGATGACGCCTTCTACAAAAGGCATTTTAACTGGCATTCCGGGCGTACCAGAAGCAGACGACGTGAACATCACACGTCAGAACATCGTCGATAACTTCGAAGCATTTAACTTCTCTAGTGCAGACGATATTGCACTTTACGAAAAGCTATTAAAAGAAGGCTTTAATGTAATTAGCAATGCGCTAGAAGCCATTGATCAAATCTTTGTCGATACGAAGTTTGAGTTCGGTTACGTTCACGATGCAGCAGGCAACGAAAAACTGATTTACATGGATGAAGTTGGCACGCCAGATTCTTCACGTATTTGGGATGCAAAAGAGTATCAAGCAGGTAATATCGTTGAGAACTCAAAAGAAGGTTTCCGTCAGTTCCTGTTGAACCACTTCCCTGACCCAGATATTTTGCTGAACAAAGAGCGTATGCCTGAGCGTGAAGCACTGGCTCGTGACAATGAACTACCAGTTGAGTCATTGATGGACATTTCCAAGACTTACATTGGAATTGCTGAAAAAATCACTGGCAAGCCAATCACGCTAAGCGAAAATCCAAAAGCCGAGATCATTGACATTCTTAGCAAAGAGTACGGGTTAATCGACTAAATCATTCGATACCCATACTGAACTTTTCTAATACAAGAAGCTCGCATCAATGCGGGCTTTTTTTGGCCTACGGTTAAATCAAGTTAAGCAATAATTAGCGTGATTCCGACAATCTTGATATTGAATGAGTTATTTCGATTGGATGGTAGGTATGAATGACCAAATAGCGACTATTAGGAAAGTGATAACTCAATCCCAGTGAGTGACCACTCTAATCTAACTCTAACCTTGTAAAAGCGGTAGAGGTAGACCTATAGCTTGATATTTAGAATATCTTGCTCTGTTGTGTCCACTTTCAAATGGCTTCGAGATTCAATATATTCAATCTGTTTTAAGTCTAACGAATATGGCATGACAATACGCAGTTCATCGATCCCCTCACCTTTTGCCAGGCGAGTTAACTCGACCAGATTCGACTCGTCACTATGACGAGAAGACATCGACTTTAAGGCTGCGTCCCACAACCGATCTTCTGGTTCCCTAAGTTCTGCAAGGTTCTTTTTCCACATCAGACCAAAAATGGGGGCGATAGTGGCAAACGCTTCTAGGAAGGTCCACCTCTTACTGGCGGTTACCCCTAAAAAAGTGGTGTAGTCGAATTCAATGCACGTTTTTTTATGTTGATCCACTCTATGCTCCGACACTCGAAATGAGATATACCAACTATCGTCCAACTATTTTGATATAGCAATGGGATATAAGAGAATAGTCTTTTATGCCCTAATTTATAGTCAAAAGGAAATATTAAAACCAGCCTTGTAACATGTGATGTACAGCTTTATCTACATGCGCAATCAATTGATTAATATTTCAAATTAAAAAGAAACAACTACATAGATATTTAAAATATAAATGCCTGACCAATATGCATTCACATAAAGAATGGTAGTGTATTACGAAAATACCAAATCGTTATTATTTCACATCGATAACGCGACTGGCTTTTTTATATTGTACTTTCCAACCTGACCAACGTGGCAGTTCCCAACGCTTTGGATCGCCTTTTCGGCTTCCTTCACTGTATATAACATGGACCAGCTTGCGACTGGCGAAGTACTCAACATCCAGCTTGAGTTCAGCAAGCAATAATTTTAGCGGGAATTTTTGAGCAAAATCCTCGTATTCCCATTCTGGAACACCTGCGAAAGGCAAATCATCAGCATCGAAGAGCGCCATGTCTTCAACGGATGCAACACCCAGCGTTTGAAGTTGCTCAGTTAGCCAACCAGAAAGCGTTAGTGATTCCATAGCCGCAATATCTATCGTTTGTTGATTGAGTCCAAGTGAGTTATACAGCTTCCAATGTCGGATCTGCTGTTTTCTTAATGGTGCAAACCCCGGCATTAAGGTTTCATCTTCGATCATTTCTACGATAGATTGAATGGCAACGTCCCCTTGCAACTGCTGATATTCTGTTACGACGGTCCGACCAGCGTACACTAGGCTCATGGTTGCCCGTGGTGATTCTTTTTCATAATTGGTTTCGCCTTGTTGCCACTCTCCCAAGCTAAGGTCTTTAATGAGCGATAATGGAACTGGCATCATCACCGAAGCAAGATTGAGTGTCTGCTTTACACCTCTGCCGGGCACACTATGGCTATCCAACACTAACGCGGCTTCTTCGTTGTCAGGGAAACGGCTATTACGTCCTGTCACCATCTCCATCATGCCGTTCCCCAATGCATCTCGGCGACGTGCTCTGCGTACAAATAGCAGTTCAGGGTGAAGCTCTGCGATTGCATGACAGAGAGAATCGCGCCTGTATCTCGATGCAACTTCCAGTTGTGGTAACTCAAACAGCTCCCGCATTTGTTTAGCCAGTCCTTGCGCTTCTTCCAGCACATTTGCATCTACTGAAATTCCTGGTAATTGGTCACCGCGAACTAAACGAATCATCAGAGAAGCATCACATCCCCAAAGCTCTTCTTTCGCCAACGCTTCTGCCGCTTCACCACTTTGCAATTGATATAGCTGAGCTGGAATCGAAAGCGCGGCAGCTAAATCGATCATGGCTTCTTTTTCAGCTCGGGTTTGAATACGAGTCACTAAGTCAGCAAACAAGGCATCAATCGGCAAGGGATACACTTTTCTGCCATGCTCAGTGACCTCACCTTGGTCATCTACCGCTTGCATGGCTTTTAAGGTGTCAAACGCCAGGTTTAATGATTTGTCTGGGATCCTATCGAGAAACGGCAACTCTGCTAGACGGAATCCACAACAAGCGGCGGCTAACATCGGCTCAACTAATTCTTCTCGGTGCAGCTCGGGGGGCGTTATTAACTCTAAAGGCGCATGTTCTCCGTACAGTCTTATACAGGTCCCCTGCGCAACGCGACCTGCTCGTCCCATACGCTGTGCTGCGCTGGCCTTGGAAATGTTGCTTAGCGTTAATGCGGTGCGCCCGTTTCGCTGTACGGTTCTTCGCTCCAAACCACTATCAATCACAACTCGAATGTTGGGAATGGTCAGTGACGTTTCAGCCACATTGGTCGCAAGTACAACTTTTCGTTGATTTTGAATGGTCAAGGCTCGATTGCGTTCTTCATCACTCACAGAAGCGTGTAGCTTTACCACCAATACACTTTCCAGGCTTTGCAGCATCTGGGCGCATTGAGTGATTTCTTTACGACCAGGAAGGAATACCAGAATATCGCCTTCTTCATCCTCCAACGCTTCTTTAACTGCTCGAACGACATCATTCTCACAGCCTTTTTTGTTTGGAAGATAACGGCTATCAGCACTTCGATAGGTGACTGAAACAGGGAAACAACGACCTTCAGAGCGAAGACGTTTAGCCTGTAAGTAATGAGTCAGTTTCTCTCCCTCTAAGGTAGCGGAAGTGACAATAAGTCGATGGTTATTTTCCTGTTTCAAAAGCGCCGTAAGCAGATCAATGTCCCAACGGCGTTCATGAAACTCATCAACCATCACGATATCGAAGCTTGCCAGCTTATCTTCTGCGAACCACCGCAACGCCACTCCCGGCGTAACAAAAACCACTTCCGTGTTCTCATCAAAATAAGCATGCAGCTTAATCGCATAGCCGACTTTCACACCAATGGGCTCACCCGATTGCTGAGCCAGAAACTCAGATAATGACGTGCACGCAATTCGGCGTGGCTCAATCACTAAAACACGGCCATGACTCGCCGCCCACAAGGGTAAGCGTGTTGATTTACCCGATCCTGTTTCAGCTTCGACAACAAGATGGTTGTGTTTCAGGTTTTGATCAAATTCAGCTTTTAGGCTATCGATAGGTAATAGAGACATAAGATGTG
Source organism: Vibrio sp. STUT-A11 (assembly GCF_026000435.1). Lineage (NCBI taxonomy): Bacteria > Pseudomonadati > Pseudomonadota > Gammaproteobacteria > Vibrionales > Vibrionaceae > Vibrio > Vibrio sp. STUT-A11. The sequence goes on from NZ_AP026763.1 coordinate 2,037,566, forward strand.
GGATTTGTTCTGATAGTAAAGCGCATTATACCGAAATAATGGCGAGATACATGGCTGTGCGAAAATCACTTTAATTGCAGCCAATATCTTGAACGCTTTTGAGTATATATTTCCGCCAAACGTGAATTATTTTGCAACATTACCTTGATGTGTATCAACGAATGTTTACAACTAAAGTCGGAAACCGTTAAAATTTAGCGCGCATCCTTTAACCCTACATAAGGCACCTAATGAACAACGACAAACGCCCGCTATATATTCCATATGCGGGACCCGCTCTTATGGCAACTCCTCTTTTGAACAAAGGCAGTGCTTTTTCTGCTGAAGAACGCAGTTCATTCAACTTAGAGGGCTTGCTTCCTGAAGCCACTGAAACCATCCAAGAACAAGTAGAACGTGCTTACCAACAATACAAAGGTTTCGAAAGTGACATGGATAAGCATATTTATCTACGTAACATTCAAGACACCAACGAAACTCTGTTCTACCGCTTAGTACAAAACCACGTTTCCGAGATGATGCCAATCATCTACACGCCAACCGTTGGCGCAGCCTGTGAGAACTTCTCCAATATTTACCGTCGTGGCCGTGGCCTTTTCATTTCTTACCCTAATCGTGACCGTATTGATGATCTGCTGAATAACGCAGCAAACCACAACGTAAAAGTGATTGTTGTTACCGACGGTGAGCGCATTCTGGGCTTGGGTGACCAGGGTATCGGTGGTATGGGCATTCCTATCGGTAAACTTGCTCTTTACACCGCTTGTGGTGGTATTAGTCCAGCTTACACACTACCAATCGTACTGGATGTTGGCACGAACAACCCTCAGCGATTGGCTGATCCAATGTATATGGGCTGGCGTCACCCTCGCATCACAGGTGCCGAGTACGACGCGTTTGTTGAAGAGTTCATTCAAGCAGTACAACGCCGCTGGCCCGATGCTTTAATTCAGTTCGAAGATTTTGCTCAAAAGAATGCAATGCCTCTGCTTGAGCGATACAAAGACCGTATTTGTTGCTTCAACGACGATATCCAGGGCACAGCCGCAGTTACTGTTGGTTCTCTGCTTGCTGCATGTAAGGCTGCGGGCACTAAACTGTCTCAGCAACGCATTACCTTCTTGGGTGCTGGCTCTGCTGGCTGTGGTATCGCAGAAGCGATCATCGCTCAAATGGTTTCGGAAGGTATTTCTGACCAACAGGCTCGCTCTCAGGTTTACATGGTCGACCGTTGGGGCCTACTGCAGGAAGGTATGCCAAACCTTCTTGATTTCCAACAGCGCTTGGTACAGAAACATGAAAATACCAAAGAGTGGGAAAATGAAGGCACTGGTTACTCACTACTAGACGTAATGCGTAACGCGAAGCCGACTGTGCTTGTTGGTGTATCTGGTGCTCCAGGCCTATTCAGCCAAGAAGTCATCGAAGAGATGCACAAACACTGTAAGCGCCCTATCGTGTTCCCGTTATCAAACCCAACCAGTCGTGTAGAAGCAACACCAAACGACATTATTCGTTGGACAAATGGCGAAGCGTTGGTGGCAACGGGGAGTCCATTCGCTCCAGTTGTACACGAAGGAAAGACTTACCCGATTGCTCAGTGTAATAACAGTTACATCTTCCCTGGTATCGGTCTCGGTGTTCTTGCAGTGAATGCAAAACGCGTCACTGATGAAATGCTGATGGAATCTAGCCGCGCACTTGCGACGTGTTCTCCTTTAGCGATTAATGGTCACGGCGCGCTTCTTCCACCATTAGAAGAGATTCACCTCGTATCGAAGAAAATCGCTTTTGCTGTCGCTAAAAAAGCAATCGAACAAGGTGTGGCACTTGAAATCACCGACGAAGCACTTCACGTTGCGATTGAACAATCCTTCTGGCAACCGGTTTACCGCCGTTACAAGCGAACATCGTTCTAAATTTAACCGCAAAATAATAACTCGCCTAAAAATTAGCCCCTAACCCATAGGGGCTTTTGTTTTTTAAACGTTTTTTTATCATCCTAACCGTATTTTGGCACAAATGGACTTCTCTCTTTTTGTTTGTATCAGATATGATGAGACATACACTTTCATTTAAGGATAAAAAACGTTTTGTTGTTTTCTCGTATAAGGTCAAAGTGGATGCTCAAATTTACATGGAAGCGACTTGCTTTGATTTTGTCGATCGCTGTACTCGGCTTGCTGATATCCGTCATCGCTATCGACAGATGGGTAGTATTGCAAGCTAAAGAGAATATTTTTACTGACTACGAACCAATACCCCAACATGAGGTAGCCGTCGTACTCGGCACTAGTAAATACATCGGAAAGATCCTCAACACTTACTACACCCATCGCATCAACGCTGCAATTGAGCTTTACGAGCAAGGTAAGGTGAAACAATTTTTGCTCAGTGGTGACAACGCCCACCGCTCTTACAATGAGCCATGGACGATGAAACGCGATCTACTCAAGGCAGGCGTCCCAGAAGAAGTCATTCATCTCGACTACGCCGGTTTTCGTACGCTCGATTCGATTGTACGTGCGAAAAAGATATTCGCTTCTGAACGCTTCCTTATTGTGACTCAGCGTTTTCATTGTGAACGCGCTCTATTCATCGCTAATGCATACCACATCGACGCACAATGTCTTGCGGTTGCCGGGTCTGTTACCAACAAACAGAAAGCGTCAATGCGCATGCGCGAACTGCTTGCCCGCGTGAAAGCATTTCTCGATCTTTACGTTATAAATACGCAGCCGAAATTCCTCGGCCCTCAAGAGCCAATTTTCGCTGTCAAAGAGCCCATCGAACCGAGGCAAGTTCCTGTCGAATAGCCAACAAAGCTGACTTATGGCTCTAATAATACTTCTATAAAAAGAATGGGTAGCATTCTACCCATTTCTAATTCTCGACATCACATTTTCATCTTTGCTCTGCGATTCAAGCCAAACTTAACTCCTCATCCAATGTAACATTTGGGCAATAAATAAATACAAGTCAGTTACCTTGCCATAAAAAACCGACAAAAAGGCAATGAATAAGGAGCACACCCTATGACCGCACTCGCTGTGACATTGAAGAACTGGTTCTTCACTCGCAACAGCATGATATTGAATGCAAATATCCTGCTATTCATTATCTTGTTTAATACCCTACCCTTTGAACCACAAGTCGTAACCGGCATTAGCATCTTGGTTTTTGTTGCGATTTTGTGGCTAACGGAAGCCATTCACGTAAGTATTACAGCATTGTTGATACCGTTACTCGCCGTGTTCTTGGGCGTGTTTAATACACAAGCCGCGCTCAACAACTTTTCTAACTCAATCATCTTCTTGTTCTTAGGTGGTTTCGCCTTAGCGGCAGCACTACATAAACAGAAGTTAGACCAAGCGATTGCTGATAAGGTGTTGTTAATCGCCCAAGGAAAAATGTCGGTCGCCGTCTTTATGCTGTTTGGTGTGAGTGCGGGTCTGTCAATGTGGATCTCTAATACGGCAACCACGGCAATGATGCTTCCTCTGGTACTAGGTGTGATGAGCAAACTTGATGGCGATAAAAACCATCGTACATTCTTATTCGTTCTGCTTGGTATCGCATACAGTGCGTCAATCGGTGGTATTGCGACACTGGTTGGTAGCCCACCTAACGCAATTGCAGCAGCCGAAGTGGGACTTAACTTTACCGAGTGGATGGAGCTTGCACTGCCAATCTCATTATTGTTGATGCCAGTTGCGGTTCTGGTTCTGTACGTCATGACAAAGCCTGATTTAAGCCATAAGTTTGAGCTTGACCACACTCCTGTCGAGTGGACTAATGGCAAAAAAGTCACTTTAGCGATTTTCCTCCTGACGGTTACGCTTTGGATCTTTAGCAAGCCAATCAATGCGATGCTAGGTGGCTTTGCGAAATTTGACACTTTAGTGGCAATTGGCGCGATCCTTCTTCTGGGCGCCTCTCGCTCGGTTGAATGGAAAGACATCGAAAAAACAACCGATTGGGGCGTATTGATTCTGTTCGGCGGTGGTATCTGTTTAAGTAACGTCCTGAAAGAGACGGGAACCAGTGTTTTCTTAGCACACGGCTTGTCAGGCTTTCTGGAGCAGGCAGGCGTTCTACTGACGATTCTTGCCGTCGTTGCCTTCGTTGTATTCTTAACTGAATTTGCGAGTAACACCGCAAGTGCAGCACTGCTAGTACCTGTTTTTGCAACCATAGCTGAAGCACTCGGCATGTCGCCAGTGATTCTTTCAGCATTGATTGCGGTCGCAGCATCATGTGCGTTTATGTTGCCAGTAGCGACGCCACCAAACGCGATTGTATTTGGTACAGGTCATATCAAGCAAAAAGAGATGATGCGTATCGGTCTTGTTCTTAACATTGCATGTATTGGTGTACTGACACTGTTTGCTTGGCTTTTCTGGTAAGCCTAGCACTCACATTAGCACTACACTGCTGTACCTCATTACTTATTTCCCCCTAAATGGTGTACAGCAGTTTCCCGACAGGTGGCCAATTGGCCACCTTTTTTAGCTTAGTTCCCAAAATTTAAAGCTCCTGATTCCCGCCAACATTCTATTCACCCCTGCCCCTGACTTTGCATTCGGTATATACTGTGCAAAAACACAATAATGAGTAATGTTATGTCCTTAATTGCAACAGGTACGCTGAACAAAATGCGTGCTTCTCTGGATGGTGCAGTAAGTTACCGTCTTCCCGTCGGTGATGAAGAAATAGACCTTTCTCCATTCCTTGGTCAAACCTTAACGCTTACCCATACTGGCAATATTTTCTGCTGTTCATGCGGCAAGAAAACCAAAAAAAGCTACTCACAAGGTCACTGTTTTGTTTGTATGAGAAAACTGGCAAGTTGCGATATGTGCATCATGAAGCCAGAGACATGTCACTACGAACAAGGGACTTGTCGAGAGCCGCAATGGGGCGAAGAAAACTGTATGGTGGATCACTTCGTGTATCTGTCGAATACTTCCAGCCTTAAAGTCGGTATCACTCGTCACACGCAAATCCCAACACGCTGGATTGATCAGGGCGCGACTCAAGGTTTGCCGATCTTTAAAGTAAAAACCCGCCACATTTCTGGCTTAATTGAAGTTGAACTGGCAAAACATATTGCCGATAAAACCAACTGGCGCGCATTGCTTAAAGGTGATGGAGAGCCGATTGCGCTTCAAGACCGATTTGCGGAACTGCTTCCTCTGGTTGAAGACAAAATCGCCGAAATCAAGCAACAGTACGGTGAGGACGCAATCGTGGTGTTAAATGAGAACATCACAGATCTTAGCTACCCAGTACAACAACACCCGACAAAAATCACCTCGCATAACTTCGACAAGAACCCTGTGGTAACAGGCACTCTGCAAGGTATTAAGGGTCAATATCTGATCTTCGATACTGGCGTGATCAACGTGCGTAAGTTTACTTCTTATGAAGTTGAAGTGAGCGCTTAGAACTGCGTAAATCAAAAAAGCTCGAGTATTACGCTCGAGCTTTTTGTTATCTATTTGGATTCATACAAATCAGGAAAATTAACTGGTCAGGGAACAGGGTTCGATACGCAAACTCTATTTGCCATGGATGGCAAATCGAAGCCCCATGGATGGGTTGATGCGTGTTTGTGTTCGATGCCTGCTTTCTGGTTCTCTATAATTAACTATGACCACTTTCTTACTTAGGTTGGATTCACTAGGCATCCAGAATACTTTCAATCACATCAAACAACATATCCACTTCTTCAAGTGTGTTGTAATGCATGCAACCAATTCGCACAACACCACCGGTCTCTTCCAGTCCAAGCTGACGAACTAAACCCAATGCGTAAAAATGCCCGTTCCAGACACAAATATTGTGCTCACCCAGTGTTTTGGCAATAAACTCTGGCGAATATCTATCGAAAGTCAACGCAAATGTTGGTGTACGAAGCTGCGTATATTCCTTATCGATGCCATACAGTTTGACGCCCTCTAGCGCATCTAATCGCTGTAAGAAGCGCTCACTTAATCGCTGTTCATGCTGAGTGTAAAGCGCAAAACTTTGTTCCAGTCTTTGGCGAAGTGGTAACCCTTCTTCACCAAACTGCGCTAAGTATTCAACGGCTGCGGTTACGCCAGCCAAGCCTTCAAAACTTTGCGTCCCTGTTTCAAATCGGCCTGGGCCTATATTCGTTGCTGGCTCAACTTTATATGGACGAATGCTGTGTAGCCACTGGTCTGCAACATAGGCGATTCCGACATGTGGACCGAAGAACTTGTAGGCAGAACATGCCAGGAAATCACATCCTAACTCCTGTACATCCACAAGATGGTGCGGCGCATAGTGCACAGCGTCGACGTAAACTTGAGCGCCAACTTGATGCGCCATTTCCACGACACTTTGAATATCGACAATTGACCCAGTGGTATTAGAAGCATAAGTGACTGCGACCAAGCGAGTTTTTTCTGACAACAAGCTTTGTAGATGTTCAAGATCAAGCGTACAGTCATCCTCATTGATACGAACCTGATGAACGACTGCGCCTTTGTCTTCCGCAGCCTGCTGCCAACTCGACACGTTTGAATAGTGATCTAAGGCAGAAACAATAATTTCATCGCCCTCTTGCCACTCTCGGCTGATCGCACGACTTAATTGGAAAGTCAGCGATGTCATGTTTGCACCAAATACAATGTTGCCAGAGGACGGCGCATTCAATAGCGCCTGAGCTGATTCTCGCGCACTTTGCATCACATTAACGGTCGTTTGGCTAGAAAAATAGTGCCCACCTAAATTCGAGTTGTAGTAACCAAGGTAAGCCACCATAGCATCGAGTACTGACTGTGGTACTTGCGAGCCACCAGGGCCGTCAAAAAAAGTAACCGGTCTGTCGTTATGGTACTGCGCTAACGCAGGAAACTGCTGTCTGATTTGATTAAGATTGAAGTTCATTACGCTTGTCCGTTGCCGTAAGTACAAATACATCCATATGGCCAGCTTTATCGTCAATCACAGAGCGGATTGGACAGGCGTTATGCCAGAGTTTACTGTCTGCCAACATTGCGACTTCGCCGTTTTCCAGCACCTTACGAAAGAATGGTGCTTGGTTGTGGCTGCTGTATAGCATGATATCACCACCAATGATGTTGTGACGGCCAACCCCTACCATTGCGATGTGATCAAAGCCATCTTGGTGTACACCTTCTGGTGCTACTTGAGTCTCATCTTCAAAGGCGGTGATGCGGATTTGGTGAATTTCGATTTCTTGTCCATTCACTAGGTGATTCGCATTAACAAACAGCTCGCACATTTCTCTAAAGCCTTCACTAAGCAGAATATTCTTTTCAATCGGCTCAAATTGGCGAACAACATCACCCTGGAATCGGTTGATATCTGAAGACTGAACAAAGCTGTTTTTGTTCAAATCGATGACTTTGCCATTTTCAAAACTGACAACAGAGTAACGTCTCAATCGGTATTGGCCATCGGCATGATCCGTATGTGGTAGCGTTTCAAAAGATGGTGAAAGTTGCTCAATTGCTGCCATGCTGAGCTGGGTTAAATGTAGAGTATTCTCGCGTGAATGTAACATCATTTGCTCCTTTAATGAGGCACATTTAATTAACATTTAATTTACACGATAGGTTACGCAAATATTCTGCAATTACCAGCTTTTGACGTTGATAACTTCAGCAAATATCAAAAAATACAATAAAAAACCACAAAATGAAGATTAGATAGTTCCATGTTTCAGATTTTAACTTTGGCAACATTTGAAACTAGATATCTCTACTGTCATTAGAATTTTATGCTAGAACAAAAAGTAACCTACTACTTCAGAGTAAGTTCTAACCTATAACCAATTATTCGATCTCTATCTTGGTTTATGCTTTTAAAGCTATAAGAATTTCCATACAATCGAAGGAAATGTTCAGCCCTTTTTGGAGCCATAATGAGCGACGTAAAACATTGTAAACTATTAATTCTCGGTTCTGGCCCTGCGGGTTACACGGCGGCAGTGTACGCTGCACGTGCAAATTTAAACCCAGTGCTGGTAACAGGAATGCAGCAAGGTGGTCAGTTGACCACAACAACAGAAGTTGAAAACTGGCCTGGCGATGCAGAAGGCTTAACAGGTCCCGCGCTAATGGAACGCATGAAAGAACATGCAGAGCGCTTTGAAACCGAAATCGTCTTTGACCACATCAATGAAGTTGAATTAACTCAACGTCCTTTCCGTCTGAAAGGTGATTCTGGTGAGTACACCTGTGATGCATTAATCATCTCGACAGGTGCGTCAGCAAAATACTTAGGTCTTGATTCTGAAGAAGCTTTCAAAGGCCGTGGTGTATCCGCTTGTGCTACTTGTGACGGTTTCTTCTACCGTAACCAGAAAGTGGCGGTTGTCGGTGGTGGTAATACAGCGGTTGAAGAAGCGCTTTACCTTTCAAACATCGCATCTGAAGTGCACTTGATCCACCGTCGCGATTCTTTCCGTGCGGAAAAGATCCTAGTGAACCGCCTGATGGATAAAGTCGAAAACGGCAACATCATTCTTCATACCGATCGTACCCTTGATGAAGTACTTGGCGACGACATGGGTGTGACTGGTGTTCGCATTAAAGATGTTAATACCGACGCTACAGAAGATGTCGATGTAATGGGTGCATTCATTGCGATCGGCCACCAGCCAAATACACAGATCTTTGAAGGCCAGCTTGAAATGAAAGATGGTTATATCATCGTTAAGTCTGGCCTGGAAGGAAACGCGACCCAAGCGAGTATTGAGGGTGTATTTGCAGCAGGTGATGTGATGGATCACAACTACCGTCAAGCAATCACATCAGCGGGTACAGGCTGTATGGCAGCACTGGATGCAGAACGCTTCCTTGACGCACTGAATGACAAATAACTTTTCACATTTGTGTCATATCCTTAAAGCCCAGCGGTATTCCCGCTGGGTTTTCTTTTGTATACTACCGCCTCATTAAAACAATTATTATTAAGCCTTTACAATGGATAAGAAAAAGCATAGCAGCTTGAACAAGTGGCTTAAGCAACAAAGTAAGTTAGCCAAGCGCTGGCTTATGATTGCGATCGGCCTAGGCGTACTTTCAAGCGTGTTTTTATTGGCTCAAGCAGCCCTGCTCGCCTCTATTCTTCATCAATTGATCATCGAGCAAGTCGATAAAAGTGAGCTCATTTGGCACTTTGTCGGTCTGGGCGGAACCGTTATTGGCCGTGCAGCCTGTACTTGGGGCCGTGAAATTGCTGGTTATCGTTGCGGTGAACAAATCCGAGTTTATATTCGCCAACTTATCTTAGATAAAGTCCATAAGTTGGGTCCTGCATACATCAAAGGTAAACCAGCAGGTAGTTGGGCGACGCTGATCTTAGAGCAAGTGGAAGACATGCAAGATTTCTTTTCTCGCTACCTTCCTCAAATGTCGTTATCGGTATTGATTCCTTTCATCATTCTGATCGTCGTGTTCCCAATAAACTGGGCGGCTGGTTTGATTTTCCTGGTTACTGCTCCTCTGGTTCCTATTTTTATGGCATTGGTCGGTAAAAAAGCCGCAGAAGCTAATCGAAAAAACTTCAAAGCCTTACAACGCTTGTCTGGGCATTTCTATGACCGTTTACAAGCCATGACGACAATCCGTCTGTTTGATCGAACCAAGTCTGAGACAGAAACGTTAAAGGGTGCATCGGAGGTTTTCCGTACTCGAACTATGGATGTGTTAAAAATCGCATTCTTATCTTCGGCAGTTTTAGAGTTCTTCACCTCTATTTCCATTGCAATTACAGCGGTTTACTTTGGTTTCAGCTACATCGGTGAGCTAAACTTTGGCTACTATGGTGCAGGAGTCACTCTGTTCGCAGGTCTATTTATTCTGATCTTAGCCCCCGAGTTTTATCAACCACTGCGTGACTTAGGCACTTACTACCACGCGAAGCAACAAGCGGTTGGCGCGGCAGAAAGTATTGTCGATTTTCTGGAGCTGGATGTTGACCACGTGAAAGGCGGTAATCATATCCTAGACCAAGATACCCCAATCGAGATTGAAGCCAATGATCTCGTTATCTTGAGCCCAGAAGGCAAACAGCTCGCTGGGCCTCTTACCTTCTTACTAAAAGCAAACCAGAGTACGGCACTCGTTGGCCCAAGTGGTGCAGGTAAAACCAGCCTGGTAAATACCATTCTTGGTTTTATGCCCTATCAAGGAAGCCTAAAAATTAATGGCTGTGAACTGTCGCAACTCGATCTTGCCACATGGCGTAAAACCATTAGCTGGATTGGTCAAAACCCAATGTTGCTTCATGGTAGTATTCGTGACAACGTCACCCTGGGTAAGCAAAATGTTCATGATGATGCGGTTAATGCGGTTTTGAAGGACTCATTCGCCGCAGAATTTGTTGAAATGCATGGGCTGGATTACCCAATTTCAGATCGTTCCGGTGGTCTGTCAGTTGGTCAGGCACAACGCCTTGCCCTCTCTCGTGCTATGCTGCAAAACGGACAATTTTGGTTGCTCGATGAGCCAACTGCGAGCTTAGATGCGCGCAGTGAAAGGCTGGTGATGGAAGGGATTGGTAAATATACCCAATCGACCACAAATTTGATGATCACCCATCAGCTCTCTCCCCTTAAGAGCGTCTCACAAATTTTAGTGATGCAAAACGGTCAGATCGTACAACGTGGTGACTACAGCACTCTCTCGTCCGAGGAGGGTTTATTCAAAGAGATGTTAACGGCTAACTTAGCACAACAAGAATCAGACAAGGGGAACTTGGATGCGTGATTTACTCCCTTATCTAAAACTGTATAAAAAACATTGGTTTGGTTTGTCATTAGGGATGCTATTGGCTTTCCTGACGCTTGCAGCTTCAATTGGACTATTAACCCTTTCTGGTTGGTTTATTTCTGCTGCTTCGGTCGCAGGGTTAACCATCGCAAGAGAAACCTTCAACTACATGTTACCAGGTGCGGGTGTCCGTGGTGCTGCCATGGCACGTACCGCTGGCCGATGGGGTGAGCGTGTGGTGAGCCACAATGCCACATTTAAGCTGCTCACCGATTTACGTATATTCTTCTTCGAGAAGCTTTCTCCGCTTATTCCGGGTCGAGTTTCAACCATGCGTGATGCGGACGTGCTTAACCGCCTGGTTGCTGATGTCGATGCGATGGATCACGTCTATTTGCGCCTTGTCAGCCCGGTGATCATTGGTATATTCGGCATTCTGAGTTTAACCGCAGTGCTGGCATTCTTTGACTGGCACTTGGCAATGCTGTTGGGTTCCGTGCTCACTGTTATGCTGCTGGTTTGGCCAGTGCTGTTCTACAAACTCGGCAAAAAGAATGGTGCGCACCTGACACATCGCAAAGCTGAACTGCGCGTTGCCACTCTTGACTGGCTGCAAGGCTATAGCGAGCTGAGCATTTTCGGTGCAGAAGCGCGTTACCGCAACTTGATTTTAGACAAGCAAAAACAGCTGCTTTCCAATCAGTTTGTTAACGCGAACCTCACTGGGATGGCATCAGGTCTACTGATGCTGGCTAACGGTCTGACACTGGTCATGATGTTATGGTTTGCGGCAGATGGCGTTGGTGGTCGAGCTCCGGATCCGTGGATCGCGCTTTTCGCCTTTGCAACCATGGCAAGTTTCGAAATCCTAATGCCTATTGCAGGTGCGTTTCAGTATCTGGGTCAAACCTTGACGTCGGCACGCCGTCTGAACGAGGTTATTCTGGCTAAACCAGATGTTGTTTTTCCTCAGCAGTCGAGTCGTGAAGACAAACCGTTGGATATCGAGTTTGACAACATTAGCTTTGCGTATCCGGATGGCCAGCAAAAAGTGCTGAACGATTTATCGCTATCTCTACCTCTGGGTTCAAAAACCGCAGTGGTTGGTCAAACTGGTTCGGGCAAGTCGACACTCATTCAACTGCTGTGTCGCTACTGGGACGTAAACCAAGGTGAAGTTCGCATCGGTGGTGCTGCACTTCAGGATTGGTGTGAATCTGATCTTCGCGCAGCCATTACCGTCGTAAGCCAACGTGTAGACGTATTAAACGGTACACTACGTGACAACCTACTGATGGCTGCGCCCGATGCAACTGATGAACAACTCTCTGAGATCCTAATCAAAGTTGAACTTGGTGCTTTACTTGAAGAGCCAGGATTAGATTCGTGGTTAGGTGATGGTGGCCGTCAGCTTTCCGGTGGCGAAAAACGACGCATTGGTATTGCACGAGCACTGTTACGTGATGCCCCTATCCTACTCTTGGACGAACCAACTGAAGGTCTCGATAAGCGTACGGAACAGAAAGTGATGGCACTTTTCAATCAGCATTTTACTAATAAGACAGTGGTCTTCATCACTCACCGACTGATCGAGTTAGAAAACATGGATAACATCTGTTTGATGGAACAAGGCGAGATCATCGAGCAAGGCGATCATGAAACGTTGCTCGCTCAACACGGTCGTTACTACCAGTTGTTGCAGTCTCTATAGAGATAAAAGATACACAAAGGGCTCATGGTTAGATGAGCCCTTTTTCTTCGGCTTAACCAAGCAGAGAATAGCACTGTCTAGACCTTTGACTTAGATAGATAAGTCGCCATTTCTTCTTCTGGAACCATACCACCGCCCGTCGCCCAAACGAGATGCGTTGCACCATTCAGTTTCTCTTCGCTAATTTGCATACGAGCCAGATATTCACAGTTATTCGACACATGAATCGCACCGACTATTCCAGCAAGCGCAGACGGCTCGAGACGAATATTTTCAAGCTCGCTCAACTCACCTAAATGATGGTACATACGCTCATCGGAAATGGTGTAATACCCATCTAACAACCTTTCCATTGCGCGCCCAACAAAGCCAGAAGCCCGCCCCACTGCGAGACCATCAGCGGCGGTAACATTATCAATACCTAAGTCCTGAACTGAAATTTTGTCATGCAAACCGGTATGCACACCTAATAACATACAAGGGGAATGGGTTGGTTCAGCAAAGATACAGTGAACGTTATCACCAAAAGCCATCTTGAGCCCAAATGCAACGCCACCAGGGCCGCCGCCAACCCCACATGGAAGGTAGACAAACAGCGGATGGTGTTCATCGACAGCAATACCTAACTCTTCAAACTGTTGCTTTAGTCGCTCCCCTGCAACTGAGTAGCCCAAAAATAGAGTTTGTGAATTTTCGTCATCAATAAAGAAACAGTTAGGGTCTTGTTCTGCCTCTTTACGGCCCTGCTCCACCGCAACACCGTAATCTTGCTGGTATTCAATCACGTTAACACCATGAGAGCGGAGCTTATCTTTCTTCCATTGGCGCGCATCGGCTGACATGTGGACTGAAACGGAAAAACCAAGTTTTGCACTCATGATGCCAATCGACATACCTAAGTTACCAGTCGAACCTACGGCGATAGAGTATCGTTGGAAAAACTGGCGAAACTCCTCGCTGAAGAGTTTGCTGTAATCATCCCGTTCAGTCAGCAATCCCGCTTCCATCGCGAGCTTTTCTGCATGCGTCAGAACTTCGTAAATGCCACCACGCGCTTTGATAGAACCAGAGATAGGTAAATGGCTGTCCTTTTTCAACATCAAACGTCCTGAAATTGACGTTTTATATTGCTCTTCCAGACATGCTTGCATCTTAGGAATATCAACAACCGGCGATTCAATAATACCGTTAGAGGATTCTGTTTCAGGGAAAGCTTTCATCAAATAAGGGGCAAAGCGCTTAAGTCGTTCACTAGCGGCATGTATATCTTCCTCATCTAAACCCACATAAGGCAAACCTTCCGCGATAGAAGTTAGGTTTGGGTTGAACCAACTAACTTCTTTAAGTTCGATAAGTAGCGCTAAAAGTGGAAACTGCTTTATCAGCCCTTCAGTATTCAGCTTGGTCATTTTACCTTCCTGGAATTGTGTAAGTTTAGATAAACAAAAGCGCCGCAAGTGCGACGCTTTGAGTAGTTCAGTGTTGGTTCAAACTACGCGTACTGTTCTTCGAACTCTTTCATAAAGTCTACAAGCGCCTGAACACCCTCAAGTGTCATTGCGTTGTAGATTGACGCACGCATACCGCCTACGGCACGGTGACCTTTCAGAGACTTCAGGCCTTTAGCATCAGCTAGCTCTAAGAAAGTACTATCTAGCTCTGGCTTCGCTAACTGGAACGGTACGTTCATGAGTGAACGGTTCGCAGAGTGAATACCGTTACGGTAGAAGTCTGACTGATCAATGTAATCGTAAAGTAGTGCCGCTTTTGCACGGTTCACTTTCTCGATACTCTTAACACCACCTTGCTCTTTTAGCCACTTGAAGACTAGGCCAGATAGGTACCAAGCAAACGTTGGAGGCGTATTGAACATTGATTCTTTTTCTGCAAGTACAGTGAAATCCAGAATGCTAGGCAGTTCTTGTTTTGCCATACCCAATAAATCATCACGAACGATCACGATAGAGATACCAGATGGGCCAATGTTTTTCTGAGCACCAGCGTAGATAACGCCGTATTGAGAAACGTCGATTTCGCGTGAAAGAATCGTAGAAGACATGTCCGCGACAATTGGTTTGTCAGTCACAGGTAGATCGTTGATTTCAATGCCGTCGATGGTTTCGTTAGGACAAAAATGAACGTAAGCCGCGTCTGGCGCAATTTCCCACTCACTTGCAGGTTTTACTGCCAGTTTGCCGTCAATTTCTGTTTTCGCATCAAAAACATCCGGTTCACAGTATTTTTTCGCTTCTGCAACTGCACTTTCTGCCCAGTAACCGCCATCAATGTAAGTTGCTGATTTTGCTTCACCGAGAAGGTTAAGCGGGACCGCAGCAAACTGAGCGCGAGCGCCACCTTGGCAAAATAGGACTTTGTAGTTATCTGGAATGTTTAAAAGGTCACGCAGGTCCTGCTCAGCTTCTTCTGCAACTTTAATGAACTCTTTACTACGGTGACTGATTTCCATCACTGAAGTACCCAGCCCTTGCCAGTCTAATAGTTCTTTTTGTGCTTGTTGCATAACTGCTTTTGGCAGACCAGCTGGTCCTGCGCTGAAGTTAAATACGTTGTCCGTATTTTGTTCCATGATGCTCATCGCTCCTGCTAAATATATGTCGAAATTAATGTACTCAAATAATCTCGAGATGTGGGCTTGGGAAGGCTTTTAGGGTCATCAGCGCGAACACTGTTTATCGCGCGAAAACTCTCTAACAAAGTTCCGATGCCTTCATCTTGATATATGTTGGGTATATCACGTTTTTGCGGCGATAAAAACAAGAAAAGAGGTCCTACGACCTCTTTTTAAATTGGAAACGCCATATGAGCGTAATTAACTAACGCTAACTGCCTACTTTTGCATCAAAGCTGGCATCAATAGCGCGATCAACGGAAACTCGTGGCCATTTTCGAATTTTAACTTCCCGTCACCAATTTGAGCCTTAAGCTGGTAACCACCGTCGACTTTGTCTATCAACTCCATGATTAACAGCTCATCTATCCCTTCTTCGATAAACGGGTAATGCTCTACCAATTCATCGGAGAAGTAAGTACTCAAAGCTCCGTTAGTGACATTGACCAACTTCATCGGATTCTGAGTGATTTTCTCGGTACCTTGTGGGACAGACAACTCCCATTCGTTGTGAAACTTGCCTTCACCAAACGCGAGTGATAGTTCGTTAACGGAAAGGTTAAAACCTTTGTTAAACAGCGTATCGATGTGTGGTAAAAGACTGTTAATTTCTTGCTCGCTCAACACTGCTGAGCTCTGATAAATCGCCATAATCTTATCGAACGATTGGCTATCGACATCTGCAATGGAAAAATCGAGCTTAAAGTCGTCAACATCGGTGCCATCCGTCAAACGCATCGTTTGCGCTGCAAGATTGAACTGGCTATTCAGCTTTTCTCCGGTCTCATCCGTCGCAGTGTTACCACTGTAGTTCGCATTTTCAATTAAAAATATTTGGGTCATAGCGGAGTTAACCACATCCAGCTTCTCTAAAGAAAAAGCCTGTTCGCCTAACCAGTAGCCTTTAACTTGTTTGCCTTTGCCCTGCCCGCTTAAACCATTTAAATGCAGTTCGTCACCATTGACGAAATCAACCTGAACATAAGGGACTGAAACCTGGTAATTGAGGTCTCCCAAAACAGTCACGTTACCAGATACTTTCACCGGGCTCGTCGAGACCGAAAGATCTTCAGCTTCATTTCGGTAATGCCAACTATCCAAATCAAGTGTAAATGCGGTATTACCATTGAGCTGAGTCTGACTATGCAAAGTAAGCGGCACAAAGTCGCTATCGACTAATTTTGAGTCAGCAGTGAGACTTGTCAGCCCATGGCTAACATCACTGGTTACGTCAAAGGTTGTTGGGACGTTGTCACGGACAAGCTGTGTCTGCAACTCAGGGTCAACTACTGTATATCGGGTTAACACAACCGACGACAAGTAACCGCGTTGGTACTCAATCACTTCTCCTTTGATCATTTCATCGTTCATATTCGCGATGCCATCTTCAATGATGGACTGACCAATCTGACCTACTGCAAGAGGCCAACAGAGCGCGAGTGAGATTGCACCGCCAATGGCGCCAAGTTTTTTTAAATTTTGCATAACGTCACTTTTCAGGTATTTGTGTTCAGTCTAACCCAAACCCACGGTGGATAAAACATTGAGATAAATCAGACTATTGTTGCTTATTCTAGACCATTAATCAGGAATCATACTCAGCTCGCACTCATTCCATAATTTTATTGATAGAGTTTGCTTGAAGAAGTTTTAATCGGAGCTCAAACACCTGTGAATCGCTACGCTGTATTGTGTCTCGACAACAATCCAATCAGTGCTGAACAGTTTCGGTTGGAGCTGTCTGCTTTCGCAAGCAAATTTGACATTTTTTCTGTTGAATCCATTGAAGAAGCACAAAATGCGCTTGAATATCTCGAACAACAGAATCAAACGGTCGCACTCGTCATCGCCAGCCACCATGCTCATTTCAACGGCGTGGATTTTCTGGTAGGTCTTGACCGAGCACCACACACCGAGAGCGCGCGAAAAATCCTCATCAGTTGTTCCTCAGATATCCAAGCAATTCTTACCGCCGTCAATGAAGGTAGATTAGACCACTGTCTAACCAAACCCCTCCCTGATAAGGTTTTGTATATTACCGTTCAAAAGGAGCTGACCCAGTTTATTTTACGTTACTGTCATGAGGACTTGCTCGGCTATAGCCAAGTACTGGATCAGCATAAATTGCTTCGAGCTCATGTTGAAAATCAAATGCAGAAATATCAAGCGGGGTTTCTGCATGACGACTATCATTCAATGCCAGATGAAGAGCTCACAGAGCAGGTTATTTCTGCCTTACAGCTGTTTTTCAAACACAGTGATGATACCCACGCCTGCCGAACCTACTCACCAGAGCATCTATTGACCGTTGAAGGTGAACCCAACAACTTTCTCTGGTTTATTACTAACGGAGACGTCGCGCTATATAAGAAAGATGAGCAAGGAGTTCAGCGAGAAGTCGTTCGCTATACAAAAGGCAACATTGTCGGCAGTATGTCATTTGTGACAGGTGAAAACTCCTTTTCTACCGCCCTAACGTTATCGACAACGGAAGTGATAAAACTCGACCGACAAGTGTTCCACAATGTCATGCAGAGTGATTCCAATCTACTGCCGTTGTTCACCAACTTACTACTTCGCCACTTCAATCGACGTTTGCAACGCAGTATCAATACCAAACTACAACTGCAAAAAACGCTAGAGTCGCTAGAATCGGCTCACCAGCAATTAATAGAGCGAGAAAAAATGGCCATGCTCGGTCAGCTGGTAGCGGGTGTGGCCCATGAACTCAATAATCCTATTGCAGCGATTTTAAGGGGGGTAGAAAATCTCACTCATACCCTCGAGAGTCTACTCACAAAACTTCCTAGTTCTGATCTACAGAGCAAGGGCGTACAACTTCTGTCTCAAGCCCAAAACGCTAAGCCTGCCTCTACCGCAGAATTAAGAGCGCGAACAAAACAACTTAACCCTATCCTGCCCGATCGCTCGTTAGCAAAAAAAGTCGTACAACTAGGTCTGGAGTCAGATAGCGAGTTGTTAACCCAATTAGCTAAGAAGGTGGATAGTGCTGCTGAGACACTTGGCACACTTGAGCAATATCATAAGGCAGGCGCTTCATTGCGTTCCATTAACGTATGTGCAGTCCGTATTGCCGACATGGTAAAAAGCTTGAAAGGTTATGCGCGTGCTGACGATGAAAGCATGCATTACGCCGATATACACGAAGGTATCGAAGATACATTGGTTATCTTTGAGAACAAATTAAAACTTCACCAAGTCTCAACCGACTACGAAAAGTTACCTCGTATTCTTTGCCAGCCAATCGCTTTGCAGCAAGTTTGGACAAATTTAGTTTCAAACGCCATTGACGCATTTCCGGACAAAGGCGTGTTAAGAATCCAGACAAAATTAGTCGAAGAAAATAACAAGCGATATGCCGTTGTCTCATTCGAAGACAATGGGTGCGGCATCCCAGAATCACAAAAGACGTCGATTTTTGAACTCAACTTTACGACCAAAAAAGAAGGCAATTTTGGCTTGGGGATCGGGCTATCTATCTGCCATCAAATCGTTTCCGCTCACCACGGGTGGATTGAAGTGGAATCAGAACTCAACAAGTACACTCGTATGACAGTCTGGCTGCCAGTCATCGAAGAAGGAGATGAAATATGACAAAGTATCTGATTTTATGCGTCGATGACGAAAGAGAAGTCTTGGATAGTGTGTTGCAAGATTTGGCACCCTTCGAAGAACACTTCATTTTAGAAGGCGCTGAGTCCGTGACAGAAGCAAGGCAAGTCATTGAGGACATGGCGGAAGAAGAAGTAAGACTTGCACTCATTTTATGTGATCATATTATGCCGGAACAGACCGGAATTAGTTTTTTGATCGAACTAAGTCAAAGTGCCGACACGAGAAGCGCACGCAAAGTACTGCTTACAGGCCAGGCTGGGTTGGAAGACACCGTTGAGGCTATCAACCACGACAGTTTAGACTATTACATCGCCAAACCTTGGAAAGGGGATGAGCTAAGGCAAGCGATAGTCTCCCAACTGACTTCATTCGTGATCGAAAATGATGATGATTTATTATCTTGGACAACCATCCTCGACTCAGTAGCCATTCTAAACGCAATGGCAGAGCGCAGAGCAAGTTTTGGTGAATAAACAAAACCATTAGAAGTGCGCCATGATTACATACATGGCGCATTTTTTGCTTAAACCGAATAACAATTAAGTTAATTGACAAAACTTCGACACATTTATGTTGGTCGTAGACCTTTCTTTTGATTATGATGTCGGACAAATTAGATTACAGTTCAAGTGCTTGCTTGAACTCATGGAAAAATAAACAAGGTTTATCGTTAGTTATGCGTAAGACACTATTAGCCACAGCCCTATTGTTAGCATCAAGCCATGCCCTAGCTGCAAACGGCAATACGCCAGCAACTATGAGCAACTTCAGCTACGACTACTTCGAAGCTCGCATTGGCGCAAGCCCAGTGACATTTGGTGCTGGGGTCAGTAAATCAATTCACCCAAATGCACACGTTGTGGCTCGTATCGATTCTGAGTTTGAAAGCGACTTTGATTCAGCTGCGGGGTTTGGTTTTCATTCACCGCTAAATAACTGGGCAGACTTAACGGGCGAAATGCTAATGCGTGTTGTCCAACCATCTCACTCAAGCAGCACAGATGTGGGTATGGAACTAAACCTAGGCGTTCGTCAATGGTTGGGGCCTCAATTAGAAGTGGGCGGTAAAGTTGGCTATGTTTCTATTGATGACAACGACGACTGGATGGGCTCTGCCTATGCACGTTTCCACTCAACTGAGTTGTTCTCTCTAGGTGCAGAAGCGCGTATTAACGACTTCTATGGTGATCAAGTGATGTTCACTACACGATTCAAGTTCTAGTCATACCAATCACAGTAAGTAAGTGATCAGAAATAGCGTAGGAAAAATGCTTGAGAACAAGGCAAAATTTTTCGATAAGTAGTTATTCTACAATCAAACTTCTTTTACAACGAAAAGTTAACGCCGTTATCGAGTGTATTAACAAGCTAGAATGACCAGTTATTTACTACGATTGGTATCATACCGATTAAAAACAAAAAACCGAGGCCTTAACCTCGGTTTTTTTTGGTTCCAATAATTATCTCAAAACCGTAGTCAAAAGTGTCGACATCCCTTTTCTACTTTGACTATTACTTAAGCGAATTACTAACGCCAAAGCAAAGTTAATTGTTGCAAGAATCCGTCGCCTTAATCACACAGTTCCAACAACTGTTTTTTTCGTGGCTCTTGAATTAGCTTCCAGTGCACTCCATCTATCGCACCAGCAAACTTCCACAACAGTTTAACATCTACATCGTTGCCGTAGGCCTGTCTAACTTTATTGAAAACTTCCACAGGCCCGAGTTCCAAGAATGCCTCAACATCATCAACACCGGCTTTTTTCACCATACGCTCGAGCGTCAGTTGCATGTTAGGTAGATCTCTCAGCCGTCTACTCGCTGAAGATTTTTGGTATTTGCGTTCCTTAACTGAGTACTCAATTGATCTTTTTAACAGTTCATCCAACCCGGAAAAGCCGGATTCAAATAGGTCCGTTACATCATAGTAGTTAACGGTTGCCGTCGTTTGTCTCTTGACGTGCTTATATTTTTCACAATTTAGCCGAATCAGTTCTTCGTCTAGCCTATTACCTCCACGTAAATAACAACAATCGTTACTAACAAGTGCAAACATAGCTTCATCGCAAAATAAACCGATGCCGCCGAACATGGAACGTTTCTGATACTGGCTAAAATTGCGTACG
Source organism: Vibrio sp. STUT-A11 (assembly GCF_026000435.1). Lineage (NCBI taxonomy): Bacteria > Pseudomonadati > Pseudomonadota > Gammaproteobacteria > Vibrionales > Vibrionaceae > Vibrio > Vibrio sp. STUT-A11. The sequence continues at coordinate 2,058,440 of NZ_AP026763.1, forward strand.
TACTTAAAAAAAGCTTGGTCTGTCATGTCCATTGACCTCTTTAATCTGAATAAATTACCCCGATTAGCGATGTCACCAGATAAACAGCAGCTTATAGCGAATTTCAAAATGTCGATTTGTTGGCGATATATTTGTGAGTTTTGCTTGCCAACTTGGTTAATCATACTTAACGACGAAAAATAAGTTAGGACATAAATCACATATAAAAAAGTAAAAATTCCTCATACGTGATTGATTTCACAGTTATCCTTCTTTTAGTGGTATTTTTTTGACACCTTGCAGCCGCAAGTGAAAAATCATCATAATACATGCGGTAATTATGAACACAGCGTACGCATTTCATTGATAATCCGCATAATGTAAGGGTACACTGTACCAAAGATTATAAGCACAACGTCATAATGGAACACCTATCATTTTTTTGGCTACCAAATAACAAAGATAAGCTTTTAAAAGCGCTAGAATCCGAATTCGCCCAACTGGTAGAACAATCTATTACTATCGGTAAGATTTCTTTACCGCCGATACCTGATGTTGTGCTCAAAATTCAGCAGTTGTGCCAGGAAGAAAACACAACGATCGCCGATATTGCGAACTGTTTGTTAGAAGATCCCGGACTAGCAGCCGTTGTGGTACGGGTCGCGAACTCGGTAATTTTCAATCGTAGAAACATCACCTGTAATGATTTAACAACCGCGGTCTCGCGTTTAGGCATTCTGCGCGTACGTGACATTGTTACAGCTCAAGCGATTGAACAGATGAAACATTCGTTAAACCTAACGAATGAATGTAACGCGATAATGGTGAAAAGTGCAGCGGTCTCCCGTGAACTTGGTGCTGCGATGGTGTTAATTGTGCAAGAGTTCCGCAAGCACGATTCTGTGACGTATGGCCACCTTGAACAAGAAAAAGCATTGTTAGTCGGTTTGTTAGCAGATATTGGACTATTTTGTCTTATTAATGAGTACAATATGTACCTCGAAAGAGGCAACTATCTGGATCAAGATATTGCGTTACAAATTTTCCAAACACGTTGCGCTACAACCAGTAAACTGGTGTTGGAACGCTGGGGATTTGATAACGATTACAGAGAAGTGTCATCGAACCAAAAGTTCACAACATCACGCCCAGATGTCAGTTACTTAGACATAGCCAGAATTGCCAGCCATTTGTTGATGTTCCGCAATCAAGATGAGCGCATTAACGAACACGAAGTGGAATTCAATCTAACGGGAGCTGAGATACTCTATGACCTCAGCAATATGGATGATCAGGACTTCCGTCAGAAAATGAATACAGTTTTAACGACCAGTGGCTTATAAACTTTATTTTTAATCGAAACGTCATCCACAGTAAATGGATCCACCCAAGGTTGAGTGAACTTTTATCTGTGGCCAATTTTGGCTTATCTCACAAAGGAATAATTGAGTTTTATGTTCTCAGGGATGCTCTTCATTTTTGCCCCACTCGTTGTCGGGTACTTAATTCCTATTTCTCGCACTTCGATACTCGAGAAAATTAACCAATCTACGTCTTACCTTATCTACGTTATTCTGTCGTTGATGGGGCTGAGCTTGGCTGCACTTGATAATCTGGGCAGCAATTTACAAAGCATTCTGCTTTATGCAAGTACTTTCTTTTTGTGCTTGAGTGTGTGCAACCTTTTGGCATTGCCTCTCGTCGATAAGATTATTCCTCTCAAAACGGATCAAACCCACAGCAAGCTACCTCTTTCTTCAATGGCTCTCGAGTCTGCCAAACTGATCCTCGTCGTCGGTGGTGGTTTAGTGGCAGGTTTAATCCTTCCTATTGAGCTATCTTGGGTAGACACTGCAAGCGAATGGATACTGTTCCTCTTGCTGTTCTTTATTGGTATTCAACTGCGCAATAGCGGTCTTACCCTCAGACAAATTTTGTTAAACAAGCAAGGCATGGCAATCGCTGCCGTTATCATTGTCACTTGTATGCTTGGTGGCGTTATCGCTTCTCTTGTCTTGGATCTTCCTCTATATAAAGCATTGGCAATGGCATCTGGCTTTGGTTGGTACTCATTAGCTGGCATCTTGATGGGCGACGCGTTTGGTCCCGTATTTGGCGGCGCTTCTTTCCTGATCGAGCTGATGCGTGAATTGGTGGCATTAGTTGCCATTCCACTGTTTATCCGCCGTTATCCGTGTACCGCGATTGGTTATGCCGGCGCAACAGCAATGGACTTTACTTTGCCCGTTATCCAGACAACGGGAGGTGTACGCTGCGTACCTGTTGCCATTGTTAGTGGCTTTATTTTGAGCTTGCTCGTGCCTGTGATGATGCTTTTCTTTGTATCACTTGCTAGCTAGATCTCAGGTTTTGTCTTTAACATCCATTACAATACGGCAAAAATTTAAAAACCTAATTAACGTTGAAGTCGTCAATAAAGTAACGACAGCTTAATTCGCTATTTGAATCAACAGCCCAAGGCTCTCTTAGCTCCAACATGAATTAAGGTTCATTCATCGCCGAATGAAATTTGACGTTAATAAAGGAATAACTATATAGAAGGAAGAAGAATGAAACGCTTTGTCGTTGCCGCGCTCCTCGCTACAAGCTCAACTTTTACATTCGCCGCAGATCAACAATGTCTGGCCAATAAGTATGATGGCTACGTCGATGCTTCTCTACAGTGGTATCAAGATCTCGTGGACCTGACCGTTACTCAGTACCCGGAGCTGGATGAAGTAAGCCAATGGTTTTTAGATGGCCGTAAACACCACTTTGAGCTCAACCGTGAAGCGGTACACTATTTTCTTAAGAATGACCCAAGCCGCGTAGCAACAGAGCAACCTATTGAGGCGTGGCTAAAACTCGAGCAACACGATGTTAAGCAACTGGCTAGTCGCAGTGACAAGCTGGGTGAGGCTGCACAAAAAACATTTAGTGACCGCCAATCAACCAACCACGAGAAGAACTACGACCTTCGCTCTGCTTTCGCAGATCTTCTAAGCCACCCTCAGAAAATTGACTCGGCGCTTAATAAGTATAATCAGTCAATTGAGAAGCTAGAAAAACAACAATGTGAATAAGCATCGATAGCCAAATAACCGAATGGTTTAGGTTTCCCAGCCTTGTTAGAGACAGCAGAAGTCGGTGACAAGGCTTAACCACCGTTTCATGTTCTGAGACAGCCTTCGTAACTCACATAGATGTTGCGTACAGCACTCTCTACAAACATGAGACCGTAGAGAAACCACCATCAAAGTTATTGGCATATGACTTGGCTTTCATTCCATCAATATGGCTTTACAGAATTAAAACGGGACTTTGAAACCGTTTTGGTTTAGATTGTGCCGCTCGCATCACCCAAATTACTACAAATGATTCTTTGCTATGGTTAAGGAACAAAAAACCGCTGACGTTAGTTTTGAGAGCTTATTAAAGATCTTCACTGTCCCTGAAGGTCCGGACTCGACATTAACAAAAATTGAAGAAGGTCTCTCTAGAAACTTGAATCAATTTCTTCGTGAACACATCGTGGCAGAAGAAAAGCCTTTACGTGAAATAGAGAAAGACTTTTCTTCTGCTCAGATTCCTGAGCAACCTGAGTTTGTGTCAGACCATACCGAGCACTTGTTAGACACCTTGGTGTCGCACTCGGTTCATACGTCAGCTCCAAGCTTTATCGGCCATATGACATCGGCATTGCCTTACTTTTTAATGCCGCTGTCTAAAATTATGATTGCCTTGAACCAAAACTTGGTGAAGATCGAAACGTCGAAAGCATTTACGCCATTAGAGCGCCAAGTGCTGGGTATGCTGCACCGATTAATCTACGCTCAGCCGAATACCTTTTACGACCAATGGATGCATAGCGCCAACCATTCTCTCGGTGCGTTCTGCTCTGGCGGCACGATTGCGAATATTACTGCCCTTTGGGTTGCCCGCAATAAAGCATTGAAAGCAGACGGCGAATTTAAAGGTGTTGAGAAAGAAGGCCTATTCAAAGCCATGAAACATTACGGCTATGAAGGCTTAGCTATTATGGTTTCTGAGCGTGGTCACTACTCACTTAAAAAAGCGGCCGATGTACTGGGGTTGGGTCAGGAAGGCCTAGTCGCAGTAAAGACGGATGCAAATAACCGCATTATTGTCGATGATCTCAAAGCGAAAATCAGCGATCTCAAGAAGCAAAATATCAAGCCGATTGCGGTGATTGGTGTAGCGGGAACCACTGAAACTGGTAATGTTGATCCTCTCGCTTCGATTGCTGAAGTTTGTCAGGAACACGATTGTCATTTTCATGTGGATGCCGCATGGGGTGGCGCGACATTAATGTCTAATCATCACCGACACCTGCTGAATGGTGTTGAGCTCGCAGACTCAGTGACAATTGACGCGCATAAGCAGCTTTATATCCCTATGGGTGCGGGCATGGTTCTGTTTAAAGATCCAGATGCGATGAGATCCATCGAGCACCACGCTCAGTACATCTTGCGTAAAGGTTCTAAAGATTTAGGCAGTCACACCCTGGAAGGCTCACGTTCTGGTATGGCGATGTTGGTGTATGCGGCAATGCACATTATTAGCCGACCTGGCTATGAACTGCTGATCGATCAAAGCATCGAGAAAGCACGCTACTTCGCGGATTTAATTAAGAAACAGGACGATTTTGAGCTGGTTTCTGAGCCAGAGCTATGTTTGCTCACCTACCGTTATCTACCGTCTAACATCCGTGAAGCCCTAGAGAAAGCAGACGGTACACAGAAAGAAGAATTAAATGGGTTAATCAACGAGTTAACTCAGTTTATTCAAAAGCGTCAACGTGAAACTGGTAAGTCATTTGTTTCTCGTACCACGCTTAACCCGGAACAATGGGATCGCCTGAGTACTATCGTTTTCCGGGTAGTTCTTGCAAACCCTCTAACCTCGACAGACATCTTTGATGCTGTGTTGGACGAACAAAGAGTTATTGCACAACAAGCACCAAATTTAAACGCAAAAATCCAAGAATTAGTTTCTAAGATTTTGGCTTCTTGACGATAAGTTCGGGTTACATAAACTTGAAAATTTCTTTCTTTTTAATGTAACTCACTAATCATTATTGACTGACCAGAGTTACAAACCTCAGATTCCCCATTCATTTCTGTAGTTTTCAGAAAATTTTGTTTGAGGTTTGTCAAATTCTCACTAAATAGTAACCGTATTTGGTTTAGTCGAATTAAAGATAAGGTTTATACTGAAACTATGGCGCTGGTAGCTTTCGTTAACGCCCTTCACTACCGAGAAACTCATGAGTTTCTATCCGTTAACAGAGCCAGCGAGTTGTGCTCTATACCCTCGTGAACACTATGAATACATTAGAAAAAATTCAAAAAAATCTGGAGAATTTCAGTAAATCTGAGCGCAAAGTTGCAGAAGTAATTATGGCGTCTCCACAAACTGCTATTCACTCGAGCATTGCCACGTTAGCTAAAATGGCCGACGTAAGCGAACCCACTGTAAACCGCTTCTGTCGTCGACTGGATACAAAAGGTTTTCCAGATTTTAAACTTCACTTGGCACAGAGCTTGGCGAACGGTACTCCATATGTAAACCGTAACGTCGAAGAAGATGATGGTCCTGATGCGTACACGCACAAGATTTTCGAATCTACGATGGCTTGCCTGGATGTAGCGAAAAATAGCCTGGATGCAATGCAAATTAACCGTGCTGTCGATTTGCTGACTCAAGCGAAGCGCATCTCTTTCTTCGGCTTAGGTGCATCCTCTGCCGTTGCCCGAGACGCGCAAAACAAGTTTATTCGCTTCAATATTCCTATCACTTGCTTTGAAGATATCGTCATGCAGCGCATGAGCTGCATTAATTGCAGTGATAATGATGTGATTGTTTTGATTTCTCATACTGGCCGTACTAAAAGCCAGGTAGAAATTGCCAACCTTGCTCGTGAAAATGGCGCGACAGTTATTGCAATTACCGCAAAAGATTCGCCGTTAGAAAAAGCAAGTTCTTTGGCGATCACACTCGATATCCCTGAAGATACAGACGTATACATGCCAATGGCTAGCCGCGTTGTACAGATGACAGTGATTGATGTTTTAGCTACGGGCTTTACGCTTCGTCGAGGTACGGGCTTTCGTGAAAACCTCAAACGAGTGAAAGACGCACTCAAAGACAGTCGCTACGATAAATTAAGCCAATACTGATTATCGTTATAAAGGGAGCAATTAAGCTCCCTTTACTATTCCTTCTTCCCCAACTACAGCCAGAAACGTTTTATTCGTCTACACTCGTCAGGTCCGTTGTTGATTCGATCACCTCAACAAAGCTCGCTTGCTGGACACTATCAACGTCAATATTACCTCTACAATCACAGACTTGCTTCAGAATGAAAATAAGTCGTTCTTCATTCAAAGGTAACGGGTTTCCCTTTATCGCAACAGACTTAAGGGCATCACTCGCGACCTGCTCAAATGACGTCTGACACACACCAAATTGTCCAAGTGAAGGTAACTCTAACTTATCCAGCACCATTTTCACCCAAAGCACACCATCATGTTCATGCGCATTTGTACGATCTGTAACAAGTTTGGCAAGCTTTTTATAGCGATTAACTACGTCCATCCTGCCCGCTTTTTTCGCAGCATAGATATTTTCCTGCATCACATGAGGCGCTAAGCGCGCGGTTATCACACTATGAGGAGCGTCAAGCTTGCCACCTAGAGCAGAAGCTAAACCATGTGCGGCACCAAGTTTTGCATTAGTGATCGCCATTCCGCCCAACAAAGCTGCAAAGGATAAATCTGATCGCGCTTTATGGTCGTTGTGCTTACACCCAGCAATGACTGAGCGACTTAACCGACGTAAGCCTTCTTCGCACACCATATCGGTTAATGGGTTTGCTTCACCACATACATAGGCTTCCATCAAATGGGTAAACGCGTCCATTGCACCACGCCCTGAGGTATAGGGATCGGTATCGTAAGTTAAGGTTGGGTCGACAATCGCAACGTCCGCGAGCATATCCGGACTTCTCAGGCTGACTTTGACTTTGTCTTGCCCGGATTTTAATACCGCATTTCGAGTTACTTCAGATCCTGTACTTGCGGTGGTTGGAATCGCGATAAAGTGTAGAGGTTTTGCCTTTAGCGGTACATTTCTGCCAACGACTTCAACATAGTCATAAACATTACCATGATTGGGAATGATAGCCGCTAATGCTTTACCCATATCAAGCACACTGCCACCACCCATAGCAATAACCATATCGGGCTTAAATTTTCGGCCCAGCACCGCGGTTTCCTCCACCATGGTGATATTTGGCTCACCACTAATCGCAACATGCTGATATCGCATACTCTGAGCTTTGAGATAATTTAGGATCGGTATTGCCCTTTGCTTGTCCTTGCCTGTGACTAACAATACGCTGTAGCCGAATTGATTGATGATAGATAACGAAGACTGTAGAGCACCTTCACCAAAAATAATCCTGGTTGCAGTCATGAACTGAAACATACACTTCCTCCTACAAACAATAACTCCCAATAGATTGCTACGATTTAGAGTAAAAAAAGTTGACCAATCCCACTTTGCCACCAATAGCCATATAAAACATATGCTTTTATGCGTTAGTTCACATAGTGAATATGAGGAGTTTTTTTGTGCAATAGCTTTTGCCTATATAACCAAGAGGAAATTGCTACTTTATTTCCGTATTTGGATCGGGCATAGTTAGCCCAGTAAAAGAGAGCCACTTAAGCAACGCGTTTTTGTCTGCTTTCAAAAAAGAATAGATTTAGGAGAAATTAAAATTATGTTCGTTGTTATCTTCGGTCGCCCAGCATGTCCTTACTGTGTTCGTGCAAAAGAGCATGCAGAAACGCTAAAAGCAAAACGTGATGACTTTAACTACCGTTACGTTGATATTCATGCTGAAGGCATCTCTAAAGCGGACCTTGAGAAAACAGTAGGCAAACCAGTTGCAACTGTTCCTCAAATCTTCATCGACCAAGAGCACATTGGTGGTTGTGATGAGTTTGAAGCTTACGCGAAAGAGCACCTAGGTCTATTCGACGTAGCGTAATAACACAATAGAATTTGTTAAAAGCCGCTTCCTATTGCGGCTTTTTTATTATCTTTCATATAGTTACTCCCCTAAGCCTGCTAATGGAAAAACATAAAAAATTTCACTTATCTTTTTGCTATATTTAGTTACAATTCCCAACTCTAATCTTTCTTGGCACACACTTTATCGAGCCACACAGTGAACATAGACGTCGTATATCTTCTCGAACAAAACCCTATCCTTCTAATCTTCGTCGTATTAGCCATCGGCCTTGCCTTCGGAAAAATCCGATTTGGTAAATTACAACTAGGTAACTCCATCGGAGTGCTCATTACTTCGCTTATTATGGGCCACTTGGGCTTCTCTTTTAATGCTGAAGCGTTAACTATTGGATTTATGCTGTTTATCTACTGTGTAGGTATCGAAGCTGGCCCCAACTTCTTTGGTATCTTTTTTAGAGATGGTAAGCATTACTTTATTCTCAGCATGACTGTTCTGGTTACTGCAGTCTGTTTAACTTATGGGTTAAGCCATTATTTAGGGCTCGATTTCGGGCTTTCTGCAGGTATGATGGCGGGCGCACTAACCGCGACGCCTGTACTAGTAGGTGCACAAGACGCGCTTAACTCAGGTTTGGCGACGATACCACGCAATATGGACTTTTCGCTGGTATTAGAAAACTTATCTGTTGGTTATGCAATGGCTTATCTGATTGGCTTAATCAGTATGATCATGTTCGCCAAGCTGCTGCCAAGACTACAGAAACAAAACCTGTCAGATTCAGCACAACAAATCGCTCAAGAGCGTGGACTGGGTAATTCTGGGCAGAGAAAAGTCTATCTCCCAATCATTCGCGCCTATCGCGTTGGACCAGAATTGATTGACTGGACGGATGGCAAAAACCTACGTGAGCTGGGTATTTACCGTCAGACAGGCTGTTACATTGAGCGAATTCGCCGAAATGGTATTCTCGCCCACCCTGATGGTGATGCTATCCTGCAAGAAGGCGATGAGATCGCACTGGTTGGTTTCCCAGATAGCCACGCTCGATTGGATTCCAGTTTTCGCAACGGCAAAGAAGTCTTTGATCGCAACTTACTGGATTTACGCATTGTTGAAGAAGAAATCGTGGTAAAAAGTGACGCGATAGCCGGTAAACGTTTATCCGACCTTAACTTGTCTGAGTTTGGCTGTTTCTTAAACCGCGTAGTACGTGCTCAGATTGAAATGCCAATGGACTTGGACATCGTGCTCGCCAAAGGTGACGTGCTTCAGGTCAGCGGCGAAAAAAGCCGTGTGCACGGTCTTGCAGAAAAAATTGGTTTCATCTCGATTCACAGCCAAATGGCAGACTTACTGGCATTTTGTAGCTTCTTCATTCTGGGCATTATGTTTGGCCTGATTACAATGACATTTGGTCAGGTGTCGTTCAGCTTGGGTAATGCGGTAGGCTTATTGCTTTCGGGTATTACTCTGGGCTTCTTGCGTGCCAACCACCCTACTTTCGGTTACGTGCCACAAGGGGCACTGAACATGGTTAAGGACCTGGGTTTGATGTTCTTTATGGTCGGCATTGGACTCAGCGCTGGTGGAAAAATGTTCGAGCATCTGACACAAGTCGGCCCGAAAGTCATTGGTATTGCCTTTATTGTTAGTGTGGTTCCTGTGGCACTGGCGTATTTAGTTGGCGCTTATGTCCTCAAAATGAACCGTGCATTGCTTTTTGGTGCCATTATTGGCGCCCGTACGTGTGCACCAGCCATGGATGTGGTTAACGACTACGCCAAGTCGACCATTCCTGCACTTGGTTATGCAGGTACATACGCAATAGCGAACATCTTAATGACATTAGCGGGTACGATTCTCATCATATTGAGTTGATTTATCAACGTTCAAACATAAAAAAGGCGCTCAGTGAGCGCCTTTTTACTATATAAAATAAGCAATTAGATTTGAATGAAATCTGCTTCTACTGCTGGGTTCACGTCTACTTCGTAATCCACACCGTCAACACCAAAGCCGAATAGCTTCAAGAACTCTTCTTTGTACTCAACGTAGTCAGTCAGCTCTTTTAGGTTTTCAGTCGTAATTTGTGGCCATAGGTCACGACAGTGTTGCTGGATGTCTTCACGAAGTTCCCAGTCGTCCAGACGAAGACGGTTCATGTCGTCCACTTCTGCCGCAGAGCCATCTTCTTTGTATAGACGCTGGCTGAACATACGGTAGATCTGTTCCATACAACCTTCGTGTACGCCTTCTTCACGCATCTTCTTGAATACCATTGCAATGTACAGTGGCATTACAGGAATGGCAGAACTTGCCTGAGTCACAACCGATTTAAGAACCGCAACGTTCGCGCTACCGCCAGTTTGTGCTAGCTTCTCGTTAAGTGCTGTTGCTGCGCGATCCAGGTCCATTTTCGCTTTACCTAGCGCACCATCCCAGTAGATTGGCCAAGTTAGCTCAGTACCGATGTAGCTGTATGCGACCGTCTTACAACCTTCTGCAAGTACACCAGCTTCAGAAAGTGCGTTGATCCAAAGTTCCCAGTCTTCACCGCCCATTACGGTTACTGTGTCTTTGATCTCTTCTTCTGTTGCAGGCTCAACGCTCGCTTCGATGATCACGTCTTTGTTGGTATCAACCGCTGTCGAAGTGTAAGTTTCACCGATAGGCTTTAGAGATGAACGAATCAGTTCACCTGTTTCTGGCAATTTACGTACTGGAGACGCCAGTGAGTAAACCACCATATCAATCTGACCAAGGTCTTGCTTGATCAGCTCGATTGTTTTCTCTTTTGCTTCGTTTGAGAAAGCATCGCCGTTCAGGCTCTTCGCGTATAGGCCTTCTTCACGCGCCAATTTTTCGAAAGCGGCAGCGTTGTAGAAACCTGCAGTGCCTGGCTTCTTCTCTGTGCCTTCTTTTTCAAAGAACACACCGATAGTTGATGCACCGCCACCAAATGCCGCAGCGATACGAGAAGATAGACCGTAGCCACTTGATGCACCCACAACAAGAACGCGTTTTGGCGCGTTTTTAATTGGGCCTTGTGCTTTAGTGAAAGCAATTTGTTCTTTTACATTAGCTTCACAACCAACAGGGTGCGTAGTAGTACAGATAAATCCACGAATTCTAGGTTTGATGATCATATTCAACTTCCTTTAAAAAACCTTGTAAGGATAAAAGTTTCGCTCGGTGTTCGCATCTAATTTCTGTAAAAATGCTTCGAAAATGCAAGTGGTTGGAGCACTCTATTATCAATTTTTAATCGACATAAACAAAAAGCACCTCAAAGAGGTGCTTTCATCGATAACTCAAATCGCTCGTTAAGCGGCTGAATTAAGATGTGACTTTTTTGGCGCATCGGTACGAAGTTCCGAAAAGTCATGGCTGAAGTGATCGACTTGAATCGCTTTGTAACGCAGTTTGTCTGCCGCTTTAATCTTATCGACTTCTTCCTGGGTTAATACGTCAGCTTCTAGCGCTTGTTGTAAGCGGTCATCTAACAGGCCTTTACGAGCAACCTTACCATCTTTAACACCCTTAATTAGCTTGCGCTCTAATGGTTTGATCTCGTACATCGCAAGGAAAGCGTTTTCCATCAAACCGATATTGTCGTCATCTGCTTTACCTACGTAGCATAAATGAGTCAAGCGGTCACGTTGTGCACCCGGCGTCATGATAGCTTCTGCAATGCGCGTACTCAGTTCATCACTAGGCTTGTTGAAGTGGTTGCCCAATGGGAATAGCAGCCCCTTCAGTACTCCACCAACGTATTTCACTGGGAAGTTAGTATAAGCTTCATTTAGTGACTTAGCCGCGTTGTATAAACAGTGCTGAACTGCGTAGTGAACGAAGTCTAGATCGCCTTGCTGACGGCCTTCATCTTCGTATTTCTTAAGTGCTGCTGATGCCATGTACAAGAAGCTTAGGCCATCGCCCAAACGGGCAGAGATCATCTCTTTACGTTTAAGGTCACCACCAAGAGTCAACATAGCGAAGTCTGCACTTACAGCAAGATCTCGGCTTAGACGCGTGATGTCTTTGTAGTACTTCTTAGTTGGACCGCTCATTTCTGCTTTGATAAAGCGAGAACCTGTTAGTGCGGCACCCAATGCGCCAAATGTGTTCCCTGTCGCGTGCTTAATGTGTTTGAACAGTAGATCATCAAACTCTCTCGCACCTTGCTCTGCATCTGGGTTTGCTGCCGCTTCCATCTCTTTTAATACATATGGATGACAACGAGTCGCACCTTGGCCAAAGATCATCAGGTTACGAGTCAGAATGTTTGCACCTTCTACGGTAATCGCAACTGGAATACCCACGTAGTGCTTCGCCAGATAGTTCATCGGGCCATCCTGGATTGCCCGACCTGCGTGAATATCAAACGAATCGTTAAGAAGCGTACGTGCCATCTCAGTCATATGATATTTAGCAATAGCGGTGACGATCCCCGGCTTCTCTTTCATGTCTAACGACGTAGTTGTCAGGGTACGCGTCGCTTCAAGAAGGTAAGTTAAACCGCCGATGCGACCCATCGCCTCTGCCACACCTTCGAATTTACCGATAGACATACCGAACTGTTTACGCACGTATGCATAAGCACCCGTTGTTCTGGTTGTTAGGTGTCCGATAGCCGCGCCGAGTGCTGGCAGTGAAATACCGCGACCAGCCGACAGACATTCAACCAGCATACGCCAGCCTTTACCTGCGTAATCCGCACCACCAATCAACCAATCCATTGGAATGAACACATCTTCACCGCGCGTTGGGCCATTCATGAATGCAGAACCTAGCGGGTCGTGACGTTCCCCAATTTCAACACCCTCGTGATCGGCAGGAATCAGTGCACAAGTGATACCCACATCTTTTTTGTCACCAAGTAGACCATCAGGATCTTGCAGTTTAAATGCAAGACCAAGAACCGTCGCTACAGGGGCTAGAGTAATGTAGCGCTTGTTCCAGCTGAGGCGAATACCCAGCACTTCTTCACCATTGTGTTTGCCGTAACAAACAACGCCCTGATCGGGGATACCACCTGCATCGGAACCTGCTTCAGGGCCTGTCAGTGCGAAACATGGGATATCAGTACCGTCAGCAAGACGTGGCAGCCAGTAATCTTTTTGCTCTTGTGTACCATAGTGAGACAGTAGCTCACCTGGACCCAATGAATTTGGTACCATTACCGATACAGCCGCACTGATGCTTCGGGTCGCAATGCTCGAAACAATCGTCGAGTTAGCATGTGAAGAAAACTCGCGGCCGCCATATTCTTTAGAAATAATCAGAGAGAAGAAACGCTCTTTACGTAAGAATTCCCACACTTCTGGCGATAAATCTCGGTCTTCTTTTACGATCTTTTGATCGTCAAGCATATCGAGTAGCGTTACGAGCTCGTTATCCATAAAGGATTGCTCTTCTGCTGTTAACGTCGGAGTTGGGTATTGGTGCAGCGTTTTAAAATTAGGTTTGCCGGAAAACAGCTCTGCATCCCACCAGACACTACCTGCTTCCATTGCTTCTCTTTCCGTGCTGGACAACGGGGGTAGTACTTTTTTAAACAACTTAAATGCTGGGTCACTAATCCATTTTCTTCGTAAAGAGCTCATTGTTCAGATCCTTTTGTTCACGTCACTAATTTATTATTGGTTTAACTAACAGCTTACTTGCTCAGGTCAGTTACTTCGCTGACATACCAGCTGACAAGTAAGGAATTAACAAATCGACAACAGACTTAATATCGACTTCTTTATTAAATTTACTATCTGCAAGCTCTGATAGTGCTTGACTAGATGCCATCGTAAAGACACACGTTCCGAGCGTAAAATGTAATCGCCAGAACAGTAGCTCTTCCGTTAGCTCAGGGTTCGCTTTCATGATAGAGGCATTAAATAATTTCAATACTTCGTCGTAACGAGTGGTGATAAACCAACGCAGGTGCCCTTGGACGTCCGTATAACCCCGGCCTAGTAACAGCATAAATAAAGCGGTGCCATTAGGCCTTACATCATTTAAGGTCGTTAACGGTAGCCTCAACGATTCAAACACTTCTTCCATGGTGTAATCATCGCGTGTATTTAGCTCGATGAGAGAGGTTTTGATACTCGGCATCAGTGCTTCTAGGTATCGGTCTAAAACCGCTCTAACCAGCGTCTTCTTATCGCCAAAGTGGTAATTTACGGATGCAAGATTTACATTGGCTCTGCCAGTAATGGTTCTCAGTGATGTATCATTGAACCCATACTCTGCAAACAACCCTTCTGCGACATTAAGTATTTTTTCTTTTGTTGAAGTTCTCGGGGCCATTTTAATCACTCGTATTAAACAACTGTTTAAAATATACCTCGAACAGTGAGATTAACAAACGATTAACATCACATTTTCAAAATTTATTCTTTCAACAAAAAGAGTCAACGTTTTAAATTTCAAATGAAGTCATTTTAGTGTGATAACCATTCACAAAAGGAGCTCAGGCAGCTCGGTGAATTACAGGTAATAAAGTGCCGACAATATTGCCCAGAGATACAATGATTTAAATAGTCACAGCAAAATGTGCGGCACATTGGGGAAATATTTTTCAAAATAAATGGAACTGTTGGGAAAATGCTCGGTCTCAATATATGTAACAACTAGGGCATTTTAAGTTTCACTGGCCGTCAAACTTTTCCATCTACTTGTTACGTTGCTGCTTTTTTCTTATTAACTCCTATGTTTGTATCCGCCCAGTCAACGTTTCGACTGGGCTTTTTTTCGTCTGGAACATTTCTCTTAGTTCTACCTACAAGATTACAGGCATAAAAAAACCTCCCTTTTGGGAGGTTTTTCATTGAGTTACGCTTGCGCCTTTTTTGGTAAAGACAGATGCAACAACACGTAACCGATTATCGCTGCAGTCGTCGATCCCATCAAAATACCCAGCCTAGCGTAGGTATCGAACTCTGGACTCACATTTGCGAATGCGAGTGAAGAGATAAAGATAGACATCGTAAAGCCAATACCACAAAGCACAGAGACCGCGAAGATATGTTTGAAACTGATACCTTCTGGTAGCTTCGCCACGCCTAGCTTCACTGCCGCCCAGCTGAAGGTAAAAATACCCAGAGGCTTACCAACCAACAAACCAAGCGCAATACCTAATGGCAACATTGAAGTTAAGCCAGATAAAGATACGCCTTCTAACGAAATACCAGCGTTTGCAAACGCAAACAGCGGAAGAATACCAAACGCCACGTATGGGTGAAGAGCATGCTCCATGTGTTTCAGCGGTGAATGCTCGCCAGGCTTACCTTGAAGCGGGATAGCAAAACCGATTACCACACCAGCAAGCGTCGCGTGAACACCCGATTTAAGAACAGCAAACCAAAGGATGGCACCTACAATCATATATGGTGTTAGTTTGGTCACCTTCTTAGCGTTTAGTACGAACAGTACACCCGTCATGACGAAACCAACTAACAACGCCATTGTAGATAGATCGCCTGTGTAAAACAGAGCAATAATGACAACAACACCCAAGTCATCGATGATCGCCAGAGCAAGCAGGAATACTTTTAGGCTTACCGGAACTCGTTTACCCAGAAGAGCCATGATACCCAATGCAAAAGCAATATCTGTTGCTGCTGGAATCGCCCAGCCAGAAACCGCTTCAGCGTCACTCGCATTAAATGCCACATAAATTAGAGCAGGTGCCAACATGCCGCCTACCGCTGCAATCGCAGGGAAGATCGCTGTTTCTTTTGATTTCAACGCACCTTCAAGCAACTCGCGTTTAACCTCAAGGCCAATTAATAGGAAAAACACAGCCATTAGGCCATCATTGATCCAGTGTGATACAGACATACCGAAAACATAAGTATGCAGAATAGATTGATAAGTTTCGCCCAGAGGTGTGTTTGCAATAGTCATCGCAATCGCGGCAGCAATTACGAGAAGAATGCCTCCTGCGGATTCCATTTTGAAAAAGTCACGAATAGCATCGTTCATACATTTACCCTTATATTTATTATCTTAATAAACGATCGACAAAGAATGACATGAGTTTATAGCGGTAAGAAACTTTAGAATAATCGCTTGTTCAGAGTATAAACTTCGTTATTTCCGATAATTGACTCACAACACATCGTATTTTCCAACAATAACTTTATGGTTTTTACGACCAGTTGCATATCGGTTCTTTGCTATTTATTAATCAGTATTACTCACAATTCAGCATAACATGATTAAAATATCTATGATAAACACAGAGAATCATCATATTGATGTCAAACTACAGGAACAAAAAAACCACCTCAAGGGTGGCTATATAAATAAAAACAAATGGTAGTTAGCTAAAAACTAGTAGCCAGTTAATTGCATAAATCCCCATGCCTCGTTGGAACCCGATGCTAATGTAGGGCCTTCCCAGTAAGGGATAACAAAAGGGAGCCACATATTCGTGTTAACGACACGAGTCGTTAGATCAATGTCGTACTCTGGCACATCAATAACCCATTGTAATGGCAAGCGTTTTCCGTTCGACAAGCTGGTTACTTGTATCGGCTGAATCGTGATCTCTTTTTCTGACAGGTTAATCACTTTACCCGAACGTGTTGATAAGGTGCCAAATATATGAGGCATTTGACCATGATGACGATATCGGCTTACCGTCAACGCTCTGCCATCATCGAAGTTGAATGTGAACCAGTCCCAACCCTGTTGTCCTTCTCCGATTAGACCACTGCCCCACTCTTTTTGAGTCCAGGCCGTTCCTGATACCGGGATTCTTTGCCCATCGATATTCAGATTACCTTTCACATTAAGGAAAGGGGCACTAAAGCTAAAAGAGGCAACCGACTGCAAGGCATGCTTGACCTGAAAACCTCTGTCGCCATTAACAACAAATGGCCCACTCGTCTGCGTATTAAGGTCAACGCTGAACTCATCTGTCGAGACAACCAGTTTACCGGGGAAAGGTGTCGTGCCAAGCGATCGCCAGTTCCAATTGTCAATCCATAAGCTGAATGGACGGTTTTGCATCCCAGCCTGACCGATGCCACCGCGCGCAACACGTTGCTTTTTCCAAACCTGACTACCATGGCTGATGACAATATGTGAGATATATAGTTGTGGATTTTGCCAACCTTTGGTTTCACGTTCATCGGTAGCAACTCTAAAATAGCTCCACTGAACGTTATAGATCCCACCATTGTTATCTTGCAGCTTAGCAAAGTAATTCCACCATTCATGCTGGTATTCGGGGTGAAACCTAAAATCAGCTGGCAGTGAAACATGCTCATCAGGCAAAACCGGTTCGAAGATGGTTTGCCCCTCTCTGGTCAGTATCGAGTTTATCTCAGCCTCCTGAGTAACCGTCTCTTCCGACCAAAACGGCGAGTATAGAGAGCCTAGCAGTACACCCACTACCGCAATAAACAATACTGCTGCCAAGAAGCGCTTTTTGGAATTCTTTCTTGCCACTACAACGCATCCCTCAATGACTTCATTGGTGTACTTTTGATCATTCTAATAACAGGCAAAGCACCTGCCGCCATGATAGCCAACATTGCCCAAGCGATCGTCTTAGCGTATTCCCACGGGATCGTCTGTAACTCCAGTGACCAACCAAAAGATTGTCTGATAATAATATCCACAATCACATGAGCCAGCGCCAAACCAAGAGGCACTGCGATCAGCGCCGATATCGCCCCAAACGCGAACAGCTGTAAGCCACCGAGTAAAACAAGCTCTTTCCCGGACACGCCCATACATCTGAGTAATGAGAAGTGTCGCTGCCGAGATAGTTCACCTGCCAGTGTCGCAAAGAACAGACCGAAAACCGCGATGATAAGAGTAATATTGCCCAGCGTACCAGCGATAGCAAACGTATGGTCAAAAACACGCATTGCTTGGTTATAAATATTGCTATCATCAAAAATGCGATCCTGAGATAAGCGGAACACATTTTCCAACCTATTTTTCAGTCCTGCACCATTCACATTCTCTTCAAGGACAACGCCAAGCCCCACGTTACCCGTTCCTGCAAAAGCATACAGCCAGCTTCGATGAGACATCATCACTTGGTTATACGGGTTGCCATAGTCATAGTAGACACCTGCAACCTGCCACCCTTCACCAAGCGGCGCATGAAGATCAATCACATCACCAGGTCGAATATCGAGCTTTAATGCCATCGACTCACTCACCATCACGCTTTTACCATGATGTAACTGATACCAATAACTGGGCACACCTAGCTTAACCGTTAAGGAATCGAGTTCCCCTTCAGAAGGTCCGGTACTGACAACTTGTAGAACGCCCTTATCAGTAGGCAGATCTTTTTCCCAGCGCCACCACACGGACTTCACTTCAGGTTGCTGTTGTAACCAGCCGCTCATACGTGCCGCGTTATTGTTGTTGGGGTAAACATAAATGTCCGCCGCCAGACGTTGATTAAGCCATTTGTCGGTTGTATCTCTGAAACTTCCAACCATGGTTTCAACGCCAATGTTTGCGGCAAGTGCAAGCATAAATGCCATGCTCGCAACGCCACGATAACTCATACTAGCCGCGGCATCGGCGAAGAACCACCGGACTCTCACCCAGCGCAACGAGTAAGAAAAACTCTGAAATAGATGCCACATGATAAATGGCATCAGAAGGGCGACACTTAACATCATTAATGCGACGATGGTAAATCCGATCTCCTGTGTTTTCGGCGCTTGATATACGGCCACGGCGGCCACACAAAAAGCACACGCAGCCAATGCTTGCCAAGAGAACTCTCGGCCAGCAAAACGCATCAGAGAAAGACGGGAAGACAAGCGAATTGGTTGTGATTTAAGTAGGCGGATTAGCGGCCACAAACAAGAAATTAGAGCCCCCATCGCAGACATGATTAAGCTGTATATGCTCGATTTCCAAGACCAGCCGATAGATAAGCCAACGTTTGCATCGTACAAGTCGCTCAAACTTGCCGATACTGTCGGAATCAGTTCATTCGCAAGAATTATCCCGAAGAAATTACCACATGCCCAGGCGACCGTAACTAAAATAGAGAGCTCAAGTAATAAGGCTTGGGCAAGCTGCGTCCCAGACACACCTGCTTGGCGCAGCATCCCGACTAAGCGTTGACGCTGAATCAGAGACAAAGACATGGCTTGATAAAAGATAAACAATCCAACTAAAAACGACAGCATTCCCATCGCCGTTAAGTTCATATGGAATGCTTTCGTCAGAGATTCTAGCTCGTTGCGCGTATTGTGAGTCAGTGTCATGCCATTTGGCAGCATTTTCTTCAGAGCTGACAGCTTCTCTTCTGACATTTCACCACATAAAATCGAAGACAAGCCCGAGCTACGCTTCAACATGCGTAGTAAAGAGATATCCGTGATCAGCCTCGTGCCTGAAAGCAGACTATTCTGGTCAACTTGAAGCGGGCCCAGACGGCTACCATCGTTCATCTCAATAAAGTCACCATCTTGCCAACTCATGTAAGAAGCCAAGTCTTGGCTGATTAAGATAGGATAAGGGGGCTTCATAATTGACAGAATTGGCATTTCACCTAATGACTTCCCCTTTTGCAGAGGAATCATGGCTACCGGGTCAATACCAACCAACATCAGATTCATCTCTGACTTAGCGTCTAAATGAATGACATCAAACGGGGCACATTGATTAAAGCCAGCTCGGCGCAGTTGGATATAGAAACCTTGAGGAACTTTGTTGGCCGAATGTTTGGTACTGATTCGGTAAGGTAGCGGGTTAGAGAAAAGTCTCTCACCTGTTGTATAACTCTGTTTTGCATGTTGGTTAATGGAAGTAACACCAACAAGAAGTGATACGCCTAACGTTAAACCCAACCAGACGAGAATAATTTGCAGTGGGTAACGACGGTAATGACCGAGTAGTGCCTTAACTACGGGCCATAACATGCAGTTGCCCTCCTTGCAGTCGGATTTTACCTTCCATGTGATCGGCGACCTTCTCACTGTGGGTCACCAGCAACAATGTGCAATTCAGTTGGCGAGCAAGTGTAGTTAATAAACGCATTACCGCTTCAGCGTTTCGTTCATCCAAACTTCCAGTCGGTTCATCGGCCAGAAGAATTTGTGGCTCCATATAAAGAGCTCGAGCGATCGCAGCGCGTTGTTGCTGGCCACCAGAGACTTCTTCAGGATAACGGCCAAGAAGCGGCATCAAGTCGAGCGCGGAGAGAATCTGACGCCACAAACCTTGATCTTCCGGCAAGCCTTTGAGTTGACGACAAAAACGAATGTTATCCGCAATGTTTAGGGTCGGAAGGAGGTTAAATTGCTGGAAAATATTGCCGATATTATTTCTGCGATAGAGTGTTCTTAAGTGCTCAGGAGCATCATGCATCGCAAAACCGACAAACTGGATCTCTCCGGAGTCCACCGTATCAAGCCCAGCAATCAAATTAAGTAAGGTACTCTTACCTGAGCCACTCTCACCCATCAGAGCGACTTGCTCACCGCGTTGTAATGTTAATTCTGCCCCTTGTAAAACTGGGTGAAATTCTCCCCCATCTACATAGCCTTTACATAGGTCTGACAGTTTTAACATTAATATAGCCGCTCAACAGGTATCTAAAATCGGGGTATGAATCTACACTAAAATCCGACCAGTAGGAAGTAATTTGAATACTAGATCACATTATCAAACCGCAAATGCAACTCGACTCACCTTATCAAACTATTTTTATTGAAATTAAAGGAAAATTACTATCACTAAACGTATACATTCCCTTTGTAGGTGCACCCTTTACTTAATTATTTCCCAATTAGGTTTTTCATCCACTTTTTACTTCTAACACGTGGTAGGGAAATCACCCACTTCACCACTTCCTCGGTTAAAAAGAGCAAGTACACCCATTGAGGCTCCCAGCCAAGGTAAATAGCAGCAAAGGCAGCAAGCGGGATACCAATAACCCACTGTGCTATCAAATCCTGATAAAGACAGAACTTAACATCACCGCCCGCACGCAGAACGCCTACTATGACCATCATAGGAATGGAACGCAATATCACACCAATCGCCAGAATCAGCATGAACTGCTCTGATAGTTGACGCGTTTCTGGCGTCAAAGCGCTGAACGCATTCAGTATCCACTGGTTTGAAACCAACAATACTAAAGCAACCATAACTGCGATCAGAAGATTCAAAATCAGCGTTGCCCAGGCTTGATAGTAAACGGGTTCAAATTTCTTTGCGCCTAACTGATTGCCCACCAACACTGCAGCGGCATTCGACAAACCTATCATCATTGCCAACGCTATTGATTCAACGGGCGTCATCACTGACAGAGCCGCTAAGCCTTGGACGCCTGCTTGCCCCATAATCGCATGATAGACAAACAGCCCACCAGCCCATGCCAAAAAATTAAATGTCGTGGGTAATGACAAACTAAGAAAGCGCGTAATTTTTTCCAGCACTAGTCCAGCACGGATGTCATTCCAACCAAACGCAAGAATATGTTTCTTCGCCCATAAATAACCGAATAGGCAGCCCACTTCGATGGCACCGCTAATTACTGTCGCGATGGCAGCCCCGGTAATACCAAGGGCAGGAAAACCAAGGTGACCGAAAATCAACACCCAGTTCAACAACACATTCGAGACGATTCCAATTCCACTAAAGAATGTGCTTAAGCCCGGTTGGTGCATCGCTCGTAAACCAACGGCCATACTAGCAACACAAGCAACAGCAAACATACTGGCTGAAGAGGCCACCAAATAGTTAGCCCCCAGTTCAATAACCTGCTGTGAATCGGTGGTTAGACTCATGATGGGCTCTGGAAAGACCACAAACAAGAAAACGGCCATTGCGGCAAACACCATTGATATCACCCAAGTCAGAGATGTACTCTCTCTAACGCCCGCTTTGTCTCCGGCTCCCCAGTATTGAGCAGTCAACAATGCTCCACCGGTTGTGACACCGACTAACATGATGGTGGTGACAAACGTGGCTCGAGCGGCTACCCCAACAGCGGCAATTTCAGCCTCACCAAGCTGGCCGAGCATTAATACATCGACCAGGCTACGGCTGGAAAACATGATGCTTTGAAGTGTGATTGGAAGCGCTATGGCAAACAAACGACGTAAAAATGCCTTATCGGCGTGAATTAAAAGCTGAGAAAAAAAAGACACGAGCACTCCAACGACAACTTATTGAAAGAAATGGAAAAGTGTCTCATGATTATACTTGGCGGTGATTATTCCACCAACAAAAAAAGGACAAATAATGAAAAAGGTGTTGGTACTTGGCGCGTCTGGATACATAGGCTCTCAACTTCTACCTCTTCTGCTTGATAAAGGTTACAGCGTCACAGCAGCGGCGCGACATATCGATTATTTAGAATCAAGAGCCCGCCCTCATCCAAACCTGACTCTGAAATACCTCGATTTGGCGGACGCTGAAGCGACGTTATCGATTGTGACCGATTTTGATTTGGTGTTTTTTCTGGTCCACGGTATGGCTCAGGGCGATGACTTTGTCGAATACGAGCTTAACCTTGCGCTGAACTTCAAACTCGCGTTAGAAAGAAGCAAAGTCAAGCATGTAATTTATCTGAGTGCAATCCAACCCCAGACAGGGAACTCGCGTCATTTAGCCGCACGGAAAGCAACCGGAAAAATCATTCGTCAGTCCGGTGTTCCAGTTACAGAATTGCGTGCTGGCGTGATTATCGGTCCAGGCTCTGCAGCATTTGAGATAATGCGTGACTTCGTCTATAACCTACCCGTTTTAATCACACCAAAATGGGTAGACTCCAAAGCCAACCCGATAGCGCTTGCGAACCTTAATCATTACTTACTCTCCCTGGCCGCAGAATCACCACCAGCAGACAGTTTGATTTACGAAATTGGAGGGCCAGACACCCTCAGCTATCGAGAACAATTTCAAGTCATTTGCCAGGCAACCAACAAGCCATATCGATTGTGGTCTACCCCAATCCTTACTCCTAAAATGGCATCTTACTGGCTCGGGCTGGTTACTTCCGTTCCATCAAGTATTGGCAAGGCGTTACTTGCGGGATTAGAACACGATTACATTGCAGAATCTGGGGCTATTGAAGCGAAATTTCCGCAAGATATGATCAGTTACGAACAAGCGGTAACAGAGGCAATCGCGCACGAGGGAACGTTTGTTCGCAGTAATGTTTGGGGTTTCGAACCCGCGGCCTTAAAGCGTTGGCAGCCCGGATATGGTTACTTTCCCAAGCAGGCCGGAGCTAGCATCAAAACCAAAGCATCCGCAGAATCTTTGTGGAAAGTTGCCCAAAAAATTGGTAGCCGAGAGAAAGGATACTACTTTGCAAATATTCTTTGGCGCACACGCGAATGGATGGATATCTTTTTTGGTGGCGGTAAACCCGTTCGAGTCTCCCCTCCCGGACCGGAGCTCAAAGTAGGTGATTTCATTGACTCATGGAAAGTCATCCGTTGTGAAGAAAACCAGTTCTTATCACTGTTTTTTGGCATGAAAGGCCCTGGGCTTGGACGCTTAGAAATCACTATTAAAGATGGGGGCGATGAACGAGAGTTGGATATAACGGCGTGGTGGCACCCGCAAGGTTTTCTGGGGCTGCTTTATTGGTTTGCGATGATGCCGGCCCACCTATTTATCTTCAGAGGTATGGTGAAAGCAATAGCAAATGAAGCGCAAAACGATAATTCGAACTCTGCTGGCGGGGCTGATACCAGTAAGGCATAGAAAAGTAGAGCTTATAAAAAAGCATCAGAGACATTACAAATCTGATGCTTTTCTGTTTATCAAAGCGAAGAAATTACGCTTGGAAACTTAGCGGGATCTCTGCTAGCTGATTGCCTTCGTTAGCAGGGAAGATTAGGTACTCACCATGGTATTTAACAATCGATTTGTAATCCGTAACCTTATGCACCATAAAGCCCGCCTGCGATGCTTTTTCGACGAACTCAGCATGATTACCGCGCACAAACCAACTCATGGGTTTAACCAATAACTCACCATCAAAACAGCTTTCACACTGATCGGTACAAAGTGCTAATGAGTTTGGACCTTCGGTAAAAATCTGAACCTTACCGCATCCCAACAATTGCTCAGAGGTAGACACTTCCCAGCCGTCTTGCTCCATGAGATCCAAAAAGGCGTCAATGTCAGAATCTTTAATCGCTTTGGCTTCTTCTCCTTCAGGGAAGAACTGTGCGTAATAGGCTGAGATACGTTTAAAAATAAACAACAAGCCGGAATCATTCCCTTTTGAACGTCCCGCTTTTTGCCAACGAGTCAGGTCATCGCCCACAACTCGGCCAAAATTTTGCGATTTCAGTGCTTTTGTTACCCAACGTACCAAGTAATGGTTGTTAGCCACAGGCGCATTCGCCAGCTTACCTGAGCGATGCTGCGCATCTAAATCTGCCAACGCAGAGTTAACCAGGTTCTGAATTTCTTTGGTGTAATCCGACATTACGCCTTTCTTCCTAAAGTCCAATAAAACAGTGCTGACAGCACTGAACAAGCAAACATAACAATGAGCATTGGCCATGCAACGCCACCCGGAAGTGCCGCCACGAACGCACCAATCAACGATCCCATGCCGAATCTTAATGTGCCGGCTAGTGACGATGCAGTACCTGCCATGGATGGATAGCCACTTAAAAGTAGTGCCATAGCGTTACTGCCAATCGTCGATAACGTACCAATAAAGAGCACAACAAAAGGTACCGTGCCCCATAAACCTAAATCCAACAACCAGGCCACTAACAAACCAATACCGGCCAAAAGCTGTACAGACAGACCAAAACGAAGCATGGCATGCGACCCCACTTTTTTCACTAAGCGGCCGTTAATGCTGGTCATGATGATCATCGCGACAATATTCAAACCAAACAGGTAACCAAAATAGTCAGGTCGAACACCGTATATATCAATATAGACAAATGAGCCCGCGGTAAGGAAAGCAAACATTCCAGAGAATGAAAATGCGCCAGCTAACATCAGGCCCAGCGCTTCTGAGCTAGAACACAAACGAGCGTAGTTTCTTAGCGTGGTACGAAAGCGTAAAGGTTGACGATTTTCTGGTTTCAATGTTTCAGGAATCTTCCAAAATACCATTGAAATAACCACCACGGCGAATATCGCCAGTACCCAGAAGATCGATCGCCATCCAAACCAAATCGCAAAGTGACCACCAATCATCGGCGCAACCAGCGGCGCTATTGTGATGACGAGAGTCACGAATGACATCGTACGGGCGAAGTCTTCACGCTCAAACATGTCGCGAACGACTGCCTGGATAATAACCGCCGCTGCGGCTCCAGCGAAACCTTGTGCAGTACGAACATAAGTAAGAGCGTCAATGCCATTTGTAGTCGCACTCACGACGGCCGCTAATCCGAAGAAAAACACACCTAAAATCAGAACAGGTCTGCGTCCAAAGCTATCTGAGAGCGGGCCGTGGATTAACTGTCCGATCGCAAAGCCCGCGGTATATGCCGTTAACGTAATTTGTACTGCGCCTGGCGCGACACCGAGATCTTTCGCGATCGCCGGCATCGCAGGCAAATACATATCAATGGCAAGCGGAGTCAGTGCACCAATCGCCCCAAGAACGATGAATAGTAAAAAGGAGATTTGGGATTGCGGAGCACTTTGAGCTTTTTCTGTCATTCTTTTACCTCTAGTTGTGTCCTAATCACTCACACCCTGTCATGGATGCAGTGATCGATGAAGCTTCTCATGTCGTTGATTGTAGGAGTAACGGCAACGCCACAATCTCGTTTTACAAGGTTCAAAAGGACGAATGGATACCAAGATGCTGCAAACGACTCGAACAATAAAGCGCATGATAACGATTCAAATTCATACGCTGACGATGAGAGTAAAGAAGATGGACAATGAAGCCCACTCCACCATTTTTCACCACATCGGATGTTTTACGAGAAAAGTAAGTGTCTTAGATAAACGAGCCTCAGTTAATAACTTGAGGTTTGACACTGACTAAAATTGTCTGGCACTAAATCTATTTGGTAGGAGCCACCATTCTGAGCGATTTCCTACCAAAAAACCAGTTCCCAATAGGAACTAAATAATTTCCTAGAGCGATGATTAATTCCAGATTGAATCAATTTCACCTTGAGTCAAATAACGGTAATCACCCGGTTCGAGTGCTTCATCAAGCTCGATAGAACCAATGCGTTCACGATGTAGATACTCAACTTTGTTCCCGAGCGCAGCAAACATGCGTTTCACTTGGTGATATTTGCCCTCAACGATGGTTAGCAACAACTCATTTTCAGCTTCATTCACGATCTCTAAATGCGCTGGTAACGTCGCTTCCTGCTCATTGCGCAGCATGATGCCTTCGGCAAGTTTGTCAGCATAGTCAGGCTGAATAGCATCAACTAGCCAAACACGGTAGGTTTTTTCACATTTGTGTTTTGGTGAAGTAATGCGGTGCGACCACTTACCATCATCGGTAATGAGCACCAGACCAGTAGTGTCAACGTCCAGACGACCAGCAAAATGTAGATTCTCGATTTTTGGCTCATCTAACAACATGAATGCGGTTTGATTAAAGCCATCTTCATGTGAACAAACGAAATCAGCAGGTTTGTACAACATAATGTAGCGCGGCCCCGGCGCAGCAACTACACGGTCTTCCCACATGACTTCCGCACCTTCCGGTACCTTGAATGATCCACTTTTTTGAATGTCACCATCAACGGTCACTTCACCACTTTTGATGATCTTTGTCGCCTGCTTGCGCGTCGCACCCAGAGCGTCACACAAATATTTATCTAAACGCATGAATACCTCATTGAATTATACCCAAATGCTCTCCGAATCGTGGTTCTAAGATCACTTGGGTATAAAAGTCAGGTATTATAACGTCCCTAGTTGGAATAGTTGAGCAATTTCACATTTTTTCATGTATACACTTCGTCCCTATCAAGCTGACTCTGTAAAAGCGGTCATTCATTACTTTCGTAAACACTCGACACCTGCCGTGATTGTGTTGCCAACTGGTGCGGGCAAAAGCCTGGTGATTGCTGAATTGGCTCGTCTGGCTAAAGGGCGAGTGTTAGTTATGGCGCATGTTAAAGAACTGGTTGAGCAAAACCATGCCAAGTACGAAGGTTACGATTTAAAAGGGTCTATTTTCTCTGCAGGCCTTGGACGCAAAGAAACCGACCAACAAGTTGTCTTCGCTTCCGTCCAGTCGGTGGTAAGAAACTTAGAAGCCTTCAAAAACCAGTTCTCACTGCTGGTGATTGATGAATGCCATCGTGTGCCAGACGAGAAAAACAGTAGCTACCAGAAAGTGATTAGTCATCTGAAAGAGCTCAATCCCGGCATCAAGGTTCTTGGTCTTACCGCCACCCCATATCGTTTAGGCATGGGTTGGATTTACCAGTACCATACTCGCGGACAGGTTCGAACTGAAGAACCACGCTTCTTCCGTGACTGCATCTTTGAATTACCGATTCGCTACTTGCTCGATGAAAACTTTCTGACGCCAGCGCGAATGATGGACGCGCCCGTTTTGTCTTATGACTTTTCGCAGCTGAAACCCGCCAATACCGGGCGCTACAAAGAAGCGGAAATGGACATGGTGATCGACAAAGCCAAACGTGCTACGCCTCAAATCGTCGAACAAATCATTCAATACGCAAAAGACCGACATGGTGTGATGATTTTTGCCGCCACGGTTCGTCACGCGCAGGAGATTCATGGTTTATTACCTGAAGGCCAAACCGCAATTGTCATCGGAGATACGCCGACACCGGAGCGTGACGCCATCATTCAAGCGTTCAAAAATCGTGAAATTAAATATTTGGTTAACGTGTCGGTATTAACCACTGGGTTTGATGCACCGCATGTTGATCTGATTGCCATTTTGCGTCCGACAGAATCAGTCAGTTTGTATCAGCAAATCGTTGGCCGCGGGCTACGTCTGTCCGAAGGTAAGTCCGAATGTTTGGTTCTGGATTACGCCGGCAACAGCTACGACTTGTATCAACCAGAAGTTGGCGACCCCAAACCCGATTCCACCAGCGAGGTCATCACCATTCCCTGCCCTGCCTGTGGTTTTAATAACAACTTCTGGGGCAAATTGGACAGCAATGGCTTTTTGCTGGAACACTTCGGCCGCCGTTGCCAGGGTTACTTCGAAGATGAAGACACGGGTGAACGCGAGCATTGCGGTTACCGATTCAGAGCGAAATATTGTGGGGAATGTGGTGCTGACAACGACATTGCTGCGCGCATCTGCCACGAATGTGACGCCACATTAGTCGATCCGGATAAGAAGTTGAAAGAAGCGCTCAACCTCAAAGACGCATTGATATTCGAGTGCACGGAGATGGACTTGTCTGTATTCAAATCCAATGACGGCAAGTCCCAGTTAAAAGTTACCTACTCGGGAGAACCATACCAAGGTGAAGGGAACGCGTTAGTTCATGAGTTTTGGTCTCTCACTACCAAAAAGCAAAAACAGAACTTCAAAGATCAATTTGTTCGTCCTCACCTCGCGGAC
Source organism: Vibrio sp. STUT-A11 (assembly GCF_026000435.1). Taxonomy (NCBI): domain Bacteria; kingdom Pseudomonadati; phylum Pseudomonadota; class Gammaproteobacteria; order Vibrionales; family Vibrionaceae; genus Vibrio; species Vibrio sp. STUT-A11. Next base: position 2,086,993 of record NZ_AP026763.1, read on the forward strand.
AAGCATCGTCCGTTTGAAGAAGCATCCCCTACTCGAGTCGTGGCGAATCAGCACCGATTTCGCTTACCGCAATTTGTCATAGCCAGAAAGTCAGGGCGATTTTGGAAACTGCGTGACAAAATTTTTGATGATGAACTGAAGTAGCGTTTACCAACTCGGGCGATCCATTTCTATGCTGGTAACCAGTGAACCTCTCCACTTTCTTGCTGACAGGTTCACCTTCTATTCATATACCGCTGCCTATAATCCTGCCAATTCTTCTGAAAAGGTTTTATTATGAACAAATCAACGAATTCTCAGCGTGTTGCGTTGTTTTTAAGTTTGCTTCCGATGCTAATTTCGGTACCTACGTTCGCACAACAAAAGGATCGGTTGGCATCACAAGACGGCCATGCGATTGTACAGGATGTCATAAAACCTGGCACCGAGATTGAATTTGATGAAGACCAGGATGAAGTCTACCGCGCGGTGCAAAATGGAGATATTCGACCATTCTCCGAACTCTACGCAACGGTCGAAAAGGACTTGTTTGGTCGTATTATTAAAGTAGAACTCGAAGAAGACAATCATGCGTGGGTTTACGAATTAAAAATTCTCTTTGACAACAACGTACTAAAAGTTGAGTACGATGCAGCAACATTAGAAATGCTCGAAGTGAAAGGTCGTAACTTCAACAAAGCACTGAAACCACAGCAACAAATAAATGAATAAAAGAAGCCACTATGAAAATACTTGTTGTCGAGGATGATCCTCGCATTGGTGAGCAAATCATCGAGACGTTGGAAAACACTGGCTGGGTACCAGAACTCTCTCAAGATGGGATTGACGCGCTATATCGTGCGACAACAGAAGAGTGGGATGCGATCGTTTTAGATCTCGGCTTGCCTAAGCTAGATGGTTTATCAGTATTGAAAGGCATCCGTGATGAAAACATTAACACGCCTGTGGTTATTCTTAGTGCCCGCGACGCGTTGACAGAGCGTGTTGAAGGACTGAATGCCGGTGCCGATGATTACCTCACCAAGCCTTTTGAGATGGTGGAATTGATCGCCCGTATCCGTGCCCAGCTTCGCAGAGCCTCTGGCAATGCTTCTCCTGTCATGCAAATTGGCGATCTGAGTTTGGACACCCGCACCTCTAAAGTGATGTGGAAAGGTGAACCGATTAACTTAACTGCGCTCGAGTACAAAGTGGTTGCCTACTTTGTACATAATCCAGACAAAGTGATTTCACGGACAGAGCTGGTCGAGCATATTTACAAACAAGACTTCGACCGAGACTCGAACACCATTGAAGTGTTTATTGGTCGTATCCGTAAAAAAATTGCCCCTAAAATCATTAAAACTGTCCGAGGATTAGGGTACCAATTAAATGCCAAATAAATATCGACTGCCGCTGTACCCTTTAAAACGGCTCAGTATCAAAAGCCGACTGGTACTGGCTGCCGTCGTTTGGTTAACCGCAATGATCCTGGCTGCTGGCGTCACCATTCCGACTCAAGTGTATAACTACATGGTGGATGATACTCGCTCACAATTGAGCGTCTTCATGGACGAGATCGCTGCGCAATTAGAAATCGACAAAACGGGCCACTTATCTCTCGCGGCACAACTTTCTGACCCACGCTTTAACAGACCTTATAGCGGTTTATACTGGAGCGCTTCAACCAAAACTCACCTCGAACGTTCTCGCTCTTTATGGGACAAAAGAATCGAATATAAAGAGCTTGATAAAGACGCTTATGGCGCTCGCGATGAGAAACTAATTACCTTGGAAAAAGTACTGTATTTACCCGACTACAATGGCCCGATTCATGTTGTTGTCGGCATTGATGAGGCCCCAATCAAAAATACGCTTCAAACGTTAATTGGCCAATTATGGTTAATTTTAGGCTTGCTGTTTGCTGGCGTGCTTACCGTTATTCTGGTGCAGATAGCATGGTCTTTAAGCCCTCTGACTAAATTACAGAAAGAGCTGGCAGAGCTTAAATCAGGAAATAAAACCAGCCTGGAAGAGACCTACCCCAAAGAGATCTCACCCTTAATCTCCGATCTTAACGCGCTACTCTTTCATTATCAGGAGCTTTTGGAACGGGCACGAAATCATGCCGGGAATTTATCCCATGCGTTAAAGACACCATTATCTGTCCTGAAAAACGAAGTCCGCACCTTGGATACAACCGTCCAGTCCCGATTAGATGAACCTCTGAATCAAATCCAATCGCACATTGATTACCACTTAGGGCGAGCGAGAATGGCGGGATCAATGAATATCCTCTCCGTCAAAGCCAATCCAGCGCAGCGAGTCGATGCCATTTCTATGGCCTTTGATAAAGTCTACGTCCAACGTGACATCACTTTGGTCAATGAACTCGACTCTGAATTAAACGTGGCGGTAGAGAAAAGTGATCTTGACGAGATGTTAGGTAACCTACTTGAGAACAGCTACAAGTGGGCAAACCAAATGATCCGCGTCCACTCCACTCAAGATAAGGAAAATATCCGCCTTATCATAGAAGACGACGGCCCGGGAATTCCTCAAGAGCAGTTAGAGCGTGTGACTCAACGAGGCTTTAGACTGGATGAAGAAACGCCGGGCTCTGGGCTGGGGTTAAATATTGTCAGTGAAATGGCGCATAGTTACCGCGGACAGTTAGATCTAGAATCAAGCAAAATGGGTGGGTTGAAAGCCACACTGATATTGCAGAGAAGCCGAGCATAAGCACTTTATTAACACTCTACTCTCGCGTTTAATAAACTGGCAAGTTGGTGAAAATAAACGCAAGTGGCACGATTTTTGTCCGACCGAATTAAAATGCCGCTATCAGACACACTTTATTAGGTTGTTTTTGTTGATTTAGATGCAATTTGGGTTGCTGAAGTTCGAGTGGAATGATAGTATCCGCGCTCGCTTGAACAGTTCCTGTTTCAAGCCTTACCACAAACAACAAGGTCGCATTGTTGATTGTGAAAACTTTATTTTTACTAATTTGAGAGTAAATACTATGAAATTCGAAGCAGTAGTACGTACTGAACTAGGTAAAGGTGCGAGCCGCCGCCTACGTCACGCTGGCAAATTCCCTGCAGTTGTATACGGCGGTGAAGAAGCAGCAGTAGCTATCGTTCTTAACCACGACGAAATCGTTAACCAAATGGACAAGCCTGAGTTCTACGAAGCGCTAGTTCTAGTTATCGATGGCAAAGAAGTTAACGTCAAGCCACAAGACGTTCAACGTCACGCGTTCAAGCCAAAAGTTGAGCACATGGACTTCATCCGTATCTAATTCCCTACCAAGGAATTACTCGGATTAAATCCAAACCTTTTGCATAAAAAGATAACCGGACTTACCAACCGACCTATCTTAAAAAATTTCAAAACCCCGGAGACTTACCACCTCCGGGGTTTTACTATTTTAGGCCTTTAATCTTTCTTGCTCAGAAAGAACCGTGCTGTCTCAGAAAACTATCCACTGCCCTAACAAGTATAAAGCCATGCGCTACCTGCTTCTTAATTGAGACAACAATAGAAAAATCTAAAATCCCACTCTTTATCTGCTTGATGCCTCAAAATATGCATCCCGAATCCCATCAATAGGGTGCAATTCTATTAACTGCTTCACAAAAATAGCCCCCAAAAAGTACAAGTTAGACTCTAAAAACCGTTTCTGTTTATTTGTAGACAACGCTTGCAGGCTTGCTAAGTTGTTGATTTGATACAAATATAAATAAGATCTTGATCACTAAACTTTCATGTTAATTCCGTATATTGCACGCCGTAACAATAACAAAATCACAAACAAAGGTTCTCCTTATGCAATTTTCCAAATCTCTCTTGGTATTTTCAGTAAGCGCGATTTTAGCAGGATGTGGTTCAGACAGTGATAGCATCGCTACAACTTGTGCAACCGCTGATTCATGTACTAAATTCACCGTTCTTCATACTAACGACAACCACGGCCGTTTTTGGCATAACTCTTATGGCGAATACGGCATGGCTGCACGTCACACTCTAATCCAATCTATTCGTGCAGAAGTGGCAGCAGACGGTGGTGAATCCATTCTCCTGTCTGGTGGTGACATCAATACCGGCGTACCAGAGTCAGACATGCAAAATGCGAAACCTGATTTCATCGGCATGAACCTTATCGGCTACGATGCAATGGCGGTCGGCAACCACGAATTTGATAACTCATTAGATATCTTAGATATGCAAGCTGAACTGGCAGATTTCCCTATGCTAGCAGCGAATATCTACAAGAAAGATACTGACGGTAACGTCACCGATGAACGTTACTTTGCACCGTACAAAGTGTTCACGATTAACGGCCTAAACGTCGCGGTTGTTGGTCTTACGACAAAAGATACGGCAAAACTGGTTAACCCGGACAACGTAGCGGACATCTACTTCGCAGATCCTCAAGACGAAATTAAGAAAGTTCTTCAAGAAATAAAAGACAACGAAAATGTCGACCTTGTATTCGCAACGACTCACATGGGCCACTATCACGATGGTAACCATGGCAGTGAAGCTCCGGGTGATGTACTGCTAGCCCGCTCTCTTGAAGAGGGTCAATTGGATGCCATCATCGGTGGTCACTCGCAAAATCCTGTTTGTATGGAGCCGGGCACCAACGAATACGCGGACTTCAATCCAGGCGATGACTGTACACCAGACCAACAAAATGGCACTTACATTATGCAAGCTCATGAATGGGGCAAATATGTGGGTCGCGCCGACTTTGAATACTTTGACGGAAAACTGCACCTAGCCAACTACGCATTAATTCCAGTTAACCTACTCGATGAAAGCGACGAAGTGATTGGCGAATATATCCAGCCAGACGCGACGGTCCAAGATACGCTTCGTACCTATCAGGAGCAAGGGCAAGAACTGCTCGATGTTGTTGTATCAAACACCGACGGAAAACTGGAAGGCGATCGCAACGTAGTACGTTCACAGCAAACAAATCTGGGCCACCTTCTGGGCGAGGCATACCGTAAATACAAACTAGTCAATGCTGACTTTGGCGTGATGAATTCTGGTGGCGTACGCGACTCAATCCAGGCGGGTGATATTACTTACCGCAGCGTCCTCACCGTACAGCCATTTGGAAACTTCGTAACTAAAGCGACCATGACAGGCCAGGAAGTAAAAGATTACCTGGACGTTGTGGCAACGAAATCTGCAGGCTCTGGTGCTTATGCGCAACTGGACAACATCACTCTGGATGTCGATTGTGATGCTGGCTCTGTATCAATCACGGATATTAATGGCAAAGGCTTCGATTTGAACGCAACGTATACCTTCTCTGTTATCAGCTTCAGTGCCGCTGGTGGGGACGACTACCCAGTCATTGACGTTGAATCAACCCAAATGACCGATGCTTCTGTATTACGAGAGTTCTTTGTTAATAATCCTCAAATTTCAGCGACTGATTATGAAAAGAATTTGGACAACATCCAATACTTCAGCAACAGCCAAAATGTAACAGGATGCCCAGCAACAAGTAGCTAATCATTTGATTTTATAAAATTTCATAGAGGCTCGATGGGGAACTTTCGAGCCTAAGCTTCTTCCTCAAATAACCGGAACCATCTCGCCCCGGTTATTTTCTTTTGCATAAATTGCTGAAAATTATCCACCTTCACAAACTGTTCAAAAAATGTTCATTTGTATTGTTGACGCCCCTGTGTTGGGCTTCTATGTTTGATAAGGTCTTTCGAATATACAGGCTCGTTAATTAACTTTTCCGGACAAATTGATCGGTAGTGAGAGCGAGTGTGAGAAAGATGCGAATGGCGTTGCAAACACTGCTCTCAAACAACTTGTCTTTGGACTTCCAACTACGGTGACTCGCCTCAACGCGTACACCAATGAGCAGCGATTCGGGGCGCCAATGTGTGTCAAATGCTGCCATCGAGTTCTGGAGGTCAAAAATGAAACGAGCCAGCAATAGCTACCGACTTCAAATGATAAAGGAAGTGGTTACCCGTAGAGAACGAGAAGCCTGTACGGATCCTATGGCGAAATATATCCATAGACTGATGGATGAACATCCGGCGAGTAAATTAGATGTTGAACTCAATCATCGATTTGCTGGAAATCACTTCGACGAACAAGCAGGAGGTTGGATTAGCGATACTTGGTCCATGAAAATGAAGTAGCGCCAGATGCCTGTTTTACAGAGCGTAATGTTTACAGAGCATAGTATGGATAGGAGCTTCCCGGCTCACAAGACGTTAATGCGGGCCGGGAATAAACGCTTTAATGCCCGTCTTTTTAAAACAAATCTTGTTGCGGTGAAGTCTCTTCTTTTGGCTGTTCTGTCTTTCCCTTCCCTGCCAACAGTTTTCTTCTGTAGCGCTGACGACATAACTTAATCACATGAAGCTGCTCAGCAGGTGTGTACTTCTGCCAGTTAAATCGCTCTTCTCGCTTACGCATACACCCTTTGCAGTAACCCTTTTCATCAGCGCTGCAAATGCCAACACAAGGGCTGGGGACGCTAAAAAACTCCAATTGCTCCATGCTAAAACCGTTCTTTAATTGTGAATGTCAAAAACGACTCAAATACAACAATACATTGCTGATATCCGGCGGTAAACTGCGTTATGTCAGGCTGATACGAAACTATTACCGTATGCTGACAAAAAACAGTGTTTTATTAATTACACTTCTTTTCGTTTTTTATAACGGAGTCTATTAAATGAAGCTTAGTCTAAAAACGTTGGTTGCTGCAATCTCCCTTCCGGTTCTAATGACTGCATGTGCAAACAACGGTGATAATGTGAAAAAAATAACGGCTCAAGATTTACAGCACCACAATTGGGAGCTGGTTCAAATCGATGGTAAAAACCTCGAACTTACTGAACGTCAAAAAGCACCTCGCCTGGAAATTGGTGAAAACCTCACAGCTAACGGTAATGCTGGCTGTAATAATTTCTTTGGTCAGGCTGAACTAAAAGACAACCAACTGCGCATCGAAAAAATGGGCATGACCATGAAGATGTGTGTTGGCGATATCATGAATGTCGAAAAAGCGATGTCAGCAACACTATCCGATTGGAGTGACATCACACTAACAAAAGATGGTCTGGTTCTTAAAAACGCAGAACACGAATTGACATTTACACTGCGTGACTGGATGAACTAATCCAATACCACGAGTTAAGTGATATTAAGAAAGCAGCCTAAGACGGCTGCTTTCTTGCTTTCAACCCCTCAAAATGCGCTGGTCTGCTTCTCTAATCTCAGCCGATGTTCGAATGACTCTATTCATCTGAAAGAATTTCTCGCTCCACACGGTCACTCTTACCTTGAAATAGCACTCAAGTATTCACGTTCTATTTTCTCTAATTGACCTCACATTGATGGTAATTCTATGAGTCAATGCGTTAACCCCAAGGGCATTCACGTTGATAATAATAATAGATAGCTTACTATCCATGTAAGAGATTGAATTCTATAAGCCTTATCGCACTCATCGAAGTAAGAATAAATTAACGTAACGCGGATAATGTATGAACAAGCTACTGAGCACCATTGGCATTTTAGCCACAACTTTCGCTACCAACACGTTTGCCGAAGACTGGCAAACCATTGAAAAACAAGCAAACGGACAATCTGTCTACTTTCATGCCTGGGGAGGCAGCCAAGAGATCAACCGCTATATCCAGTGGGCGGGTAAGGAACTTAAATCTCGCTATAATGTGACGCTCAACCATGTCAAAGTCACCGATATTTCTGAAACTACGACTCGACTTATCGCTGAAAAAGCCGCTGGGAAAAACACTGAGGGCAGTGTCGATATGGTTTGGATCAACGGTGAAAACTTCAAATCGATGAAAGACAACCAGCTTTTATTTGGCCCGTTTGTTGATACTTTGCCAAACTGGCAATACGTCGACAAAACGTTACCTGTCGATGTGGATTTCTCCGAGCCGACCGACGGACTTGAAGCGCCGTGGGGCGTGGGTCAGTTAGTCTTCATTCATGATACGGAAAAGTTGAATAACCCTCCTCACTCTTTTGCAGAAATGCTCAGTTATGCACAAGCGTTTCCTAATCGTCTGACGTATCCACGCCCACCCGAATTCCACGGCACCAGTTTCATCAAAGCCTTATTGATCGAACTGACCAATAATGACCCAGCCTTGCAGCAGCCAGTAGATGCCAAGTCATTTGAGCAAATCACGCTGCCGTTATGGCAATACTTAGATACGTTCCACAAAGTCGCTTGGCGAGGTGGTCATCAGTTCCCGGCTGGCACGGCAGAAACGCTACAGTTACTCGACGATGGTCAGATTGATTTAGCCATTACGTTCAACCCGAACGCGGTTTTTTCTGCACAGTCGAGCGGTACCCTTGCTGAGACGACGAAGGCTTATGCCATGGATGCTGGTGCGTTATCCAATATCCATTTTCTGGCCATCCCATGGAATGCAAACGCCAGTGCTGGTGCGCAAGTTGCGATAAACTTTTTACTAAGCCCAGAGGCACAGTCTCGTAAGGGCGATATCAATATTTGGGGTGATCCTTCGGTGCTAAGTAGCAAGTATTTGACAGGCACGGCCAAGAATACTCAACAATTTAAATCGATTAGTGAACCACACCCAAGCTGGCAAAACGCGCTAGAGCAAGCGTGGCTAAAACGTTACGGGAATTAGTACAGACAAATGTTAAGAGCGCTGTATTTAGTTATTATCGCAGTTTGTATTTTGCCCACCATCCCCGGCTTACTTGGGGTGGTGGTTTCTGCGCTCGGCTATATCCCTCCCATCGGCCTGACCCAGTTCTCGTTAAACGGCTTTGCTGCCGTATTTGATTGGCAAGGGGTATGGACCTCTATCGGACTCACCCTCTACTCTGCTATTTTCAGCAGTTATTTGGCGTGCTTGCTCACTTTTGCCATTTTACAATCGGCTTGGAATAGCAAGTTCTGGCGTAAAATCGAGGTTGTCCTTTCGCCTTTATTAGCCATGCCGCACGTTGCTTTTGCTATCGGCTTTGCCTTTTTGTTTGCTCCGACAGGCATGGGGGTTCGCGTTGCTACTCAATTTTTTGGCTTCGACCCGAACGCACAAACCGTGAACGATTTAGCGTTGCTGATTAAAGACCCGCATGCACTGGGCTTAATCATCATGTTGGCACTAAAAGAGACACCTTTCCTGCTACTGATGAGCATTCCGATTTTGCAGCAGCTGAATGTCGAAAAGATTGAAAAAGTCAGCCACTCAATGGGTTACAGTAGCGCACAAACCTGGTGGAAATGCATCTTCCCACAATGGTTAGCGAAACTGAGATTCCCCATGCTGGCGGTGATTGCCTATAGCTTATCGGTTGTCGATATTGCTCTGATCATCGGCCCGACAAACCCACCTACTTTTGCTGTGTTGGTTTGGCAGTGGTTTAATGACCCTGATTTGGCGCTTTTGCCAAGAGCGGCTTCGGGGGCAGTGATTTTATTTGTTATTGCCACAGGATTAATTGGCTTTACACGTCTTGTAGAGTGGGTTTTCACCAAAGGCGTTAAACGTTGGCAATACTCCGGCCGCTCAGGACTCAGTTTGCCCGGGAAAACGCTGTTTTCCCTAATCACACTACTTACTTTTGTTATCGTACCCTTAATGGTGCTTTGGAGTTTTGCTCAGCGCTGGCAGTTTCCCGATCTCTTACCCACCCGCTACACCCTGCGCTTTTGGCAATATGAATGGGATAGTATTTTAGGCACGATAGAGCAAAGCATCATCATCGCTGTGCTCAGTGCTTCCATTGCTTTAATTCTGGCGCTCATTGCCCACGAATATAGACTTCGCCACCGCTGGCAGGTGCCAGACTACATCATTGCTGTCCCGATGCTGATTCCACAATTGTCGGTACTTTTTGGCATACAGGTCGTTACCTTGTACTTTAACAGCAATGCCTACTTTTTCTGGGTTTGCTGGGCACATGTCTTCTTTGCTTTTCCGTTTGTCTATTTGTCGCTGGACGGCCCCTGGCGCAGCTTCAATAACGGCTTAACTCGTGTTGCCCTCAGTTTGGGGAAAACACCGCTCCAAACCTGGCTAAAAGTAAAACTGCCCATCCTGCTGCCAGCCATTGTTTTCGCCTGGGCTGTAGGTATCAGCGTCAGCTTGGCCCAATATCTGCCAACACTGGTGCTTGGCGCGGGTCGAATCAGTACAATCACAACGGAAGCCGTGGCGCTTTCCAGTGGATTCGACCGTCGGGTCACAGCAATTTACGCGATTTGCCAGGCGTTACTGCCATTAATGTTCTTCTCTTTTGCTATTTTGCTTAGCCGTTTAAACGGTAAATATCACCGACTTTCAATCAAAGGTTTACTTAACCATGAGTCTTTGTCTCAAAAACCTCGCCATCCGTAAAAACAATGGCGACACACTTTTCTCCGGATTTACTATCACCGTCGAGAAAGGCGAAATTGTAACCCTGATGGGACCAAGCGGCTGTGGTAAATCGACGCTGTTAGATGCCATCGCCGGACATCTCTCGAACGAGTTTCATTATTCAGGATGCGTGACACTTAATGATGAAGCTCTTGATTCTCTGCCTGCGCACAAACGCAAAGTAGGAATTCTGTTTCAGGATGACATGCTCTTTCCTCATTTAACGATATGGGAAAACCTGGCCTTCGCACTGCCCAATTCCATCAAAGGTAACGCAAGAAAAGAGCACGCGATGCAAGCCTTGAAGCATATCTCTTTACTCAAAATTGCCAACTCTTTCCCCGATCAGGTTTCGGGTGGTCAACGAGCCCGTATTGCACTCACGCGTATGTTGCTTGCACAACCTAAAGCAGCACTTTTGGATGAGCCATTTAGCAAGCTCGATAAAGACCTGAGAGTGCAATTTCGCAACTGGGTGGTTGAGCAACTTCAGCAAGCCAATATCCCGGCGATAATGGTCACTCACGATGAAGATGACATTCCGGAAGGAAGTCGCTGTATCACCTGGCCATGGGAGGCTGAGAATGCTTGATCGTTTCAGTATCAAAATCATCAAATGGCCACTGAGTCAAAGTGCGAAATTCGTCGATAAGTTTGGCATCACGGCTAATCAAACCACCCTGTTTGGTTTTGTTGTTGGCTGCTTGGCTGTGCCAGCCCTAATCACAGAGCATTATTTAACCGCTCTGTTGTTTATCCTGCTCAACCGGTTTTGTGATGGGCTGGATGGTGCCTTAGCGAGAATTCAGGGAATTACCGACGCTGGCGGCTTCCTCGATATCAGCTTAGACTTTCTGTTTTATTCCCTGATCCCTTTCGGCTTTGTGCTCGCTAACCCGGAACAAAATGCCATTGCAGGTGCTTTTTTAATTTTCTCGTTTGTCGGAACGGGTAGTAGCTTCCTGGCATTTGCGATCATGGCCAGTAAACAGGGTATCGATAATCCGGTTTATAGACACAAATCGCTCTACTATATGAGTGGCTTGACTGAAGGCACTGAAACCATTGGGGCGTTTATCGCATTTTGTATTTTCCCTCAGCATTTCGCCCTGATTGCCTATTTATTTGGTGCAGCCTGCTGGTTTACTACCTTCACCCGTATCTATTCCGGTTTCCATACCCTCAAAGACCATTGACACGGCTCGAAACGTCAGTTGCATTGAAGATTTTTGAGACAAAGTACCGTTAAGTAACTGTTTTATAGAAACTCTCAGCACAGACTAAAATAGGGGTATATACTCTTTGGGTACAGAAACCATTTGGAGGTTATATGAAAAAATACGTCAAGCTAGGCATGTTGCTCACCCTTTCCGTCGTCGCGCTAGGGGGCTGTAGCTCTCCTAACCCGTACGGTGATGCATATGGCTCGGCAGACACACGAAAAGTTCAGCAGGTTTACTACGGAACAGTGGAAAAAGTTGAACCAGTGACCATTGATGCCTCTACACAATCTAACGCCATCGGGACAATCGCGGGCGCAGCCATTGGTGGCATATTGGGTTCAAAAGTCGGTGGCGGATCAGGCTCTGACATCGCTGCTATTGGTGGTGGTCTGTTGGGGGGGTATGCGGGTAGTAAAACCGCCGAAGCAACCGCGAAACGTAACGGCGTCAACCTAACCATTCGCCTCGAGGATGGAGACATCATCTCTATTGTTCAAGAAGCGAACCCAAATATGATCTTCCAGCCTGGCCAGGCGGTGCAAATCAACATGTATGGTAGCGACGCAAGGGTCGTTCCTCGTTAATCTGAGCACGTTTAATCGGCGCCCAAGCTCCGAAGTTTTGATTCGAATCGATAGTCCGCGCAAGCATGGTCACATTCCCCGTACGCTTGCGCGTTTCTTTTACTATGACTAGATTTGATCGTCGTCAATGGAACATCAAACTTCTGGTATTTTCGATGTGTAAATGACATCAAGGTGTTAGCATGGCTTTATTCAAGATAACTTTGGAATCGCTATGTCTCCCACTGTCGATCACGTTTTACTTAATATCGCATTAAACCTCAGCTCTAATCGTTCTCATGATCACCAGTACCAAAGCCTAATCGATGGTGTCGCACAAGTCTTTCCATGCGATGCCACCTGTCTGTTTATCTTTGATGAAGATGGCTTCCTCACACCCGTTGCGGTAAAAGGCTTATCAAGTTCGGTACTTGGACGTCGCTATTTCCCCAAAGCTCACCCTCGGCTAGACGCCATTATCCAAAGCCGGGAGCCCGTTCGGTTCGATGCTGACTGTCCATTGCCTGATCCGTTTGACGGTACATTACTAACTGAAGATCAATGCATTGATGTTCACGACTGCATGGGATTTAGCTTGTATGTGGAAGGTCAACTCGTTGGAGCCCTGACGATGGATGCTCTGGCAGTAGGCGCGTTTGATGATATCGACCCCGTTGCTATCGAAACCTTTGCGGCTTTAACCGCAGCAACGCTACGTAACATCGCTCAATTAAAAGCGCTCAAGACTCAAAACCAAAAGCAGAAAAATGTGACTCAAACGCTTATCCAGCAAGCTCGTTCACAAAAAGGAGAGATGATTGGATTGAGTCCGCAAATCACTCAACTACGTAACAACATCGCCACGGTAGCTCAATCTGACTACGCAGTTCTGATTACAGGTGAAACGGGTACGGGTAAAGAGTTGGTCGCGCATTCGGTTCATGCACAATCCCACCGCAGCGATAAGCCAATGATCTACGTAAACTGTGCTGCCCTGCCTGAAGGGCTGGCTGAAAGCGAACTGTTTGGTCATGTCAAAGGCGCATTTACCGGTGCCAATAGCCACCGTGCCGGTAAATTTGAACTGGCCGATGGCGGAACGATTTTCCTTGATGAAGTGGGCGAACTGCCTTTGATTTTGCAGGCAAAACTGCTGCGCGTTATCCAGCAAGGCGAACTTCAGCGTGTGGGTAGCGACCAGCATTTGATGGTAAATGTGCGCATTATCGCTGCGACCAATCGACAACTGGAAAAAGAGGTCGAAGCTGGTACATTTCGCGCAGACCTTTTCCACCGTTTAAATGTATTCCCAATTCAAGTGCCACCACTGCGTGCTCGTGACGGTGACATTCCTGTTTTAGCCGGGTATCTTCTTGAAAAAGTACGCCAGCAATTCAACGCACCTAATTTACACGTCCATCCTAAAGTGTTGACTCAACTTGAATCTTTACCTTGGTACGGGAACGTCCGCGAGCTCGAACACACCTTAACTCGAGCGGCTTTGCACGCGATTCAACAAGCTGCAAGCACGATCATGCTAAGCCATTTTGATACCTCGCTGGCACTTGATGATGTAAAAAACACATCACATTACCTACCGAAAGAAAGTCAGCCGATGCGAGAGTTAGTCGAAGGTTATCAGCGTGATTTGATTGAACATGCTCTAAGCCAAACTGGTGGAGTTTGGGCAAAAGCAGCAGAGTTTTTACAAATGGATCGCGGTAACTTATATCGAATGGGTAAAAAATTTGGGATCAATAAATAAGCACACATGGCAATGCGATGTAATTAAGACATCAACCACGTTGTCTTAATTACATCACTCCACTCATCAAAAATAAACAAAACCCATAATAATCAATAAGATAAGAACTGGCACGCATCCTGCTCTAGTGTTCATCATCACGACTATTAAAACAAACACTGGAGAACCCAATATGTTCTGTATTCAATGTGAACAGACAATTCAAACCCCTGCTGTTAAAGGTTGTTCTTTTGCACAAGGTATGTGCGGTAAAACATCTGAAGTATCTGACCTACAAGACGTGTTGGTTTACACACTACAAGGGGGTTCTTTTTGGGCATCAAAAGCACTTGAATTCAACATCATTAACGATGAAATCAATCAATGGGCACCAAGAGCATTCTTCTCTACACTGACGAACGTAAACTTCGACCCTGAACGTATCCTTGAGCTAACGTCTCAAGCCGCGAATTACAAAGCACTGCTCAAAGAACAAGTACTGTCTGCTGCGACTTTGTCAGACACGGATCTTACTGACATTCCTGCTGTTGCCAACTTCGAGCTACCAAACAGCGCTGAAGCTATCCTGGAATTTGCGCCTCAAGTCGCGGTTAACCGTGGTAAAGACCAAGTGCATGAAGACGTGATTGGTTTGCGTCTACTTTGCCTGTACGGTCTTAAAGGTGCGGCGGCATACATGGAACACGCGCGCGTTCTTGAGCAAACCAACAACGACATCTACGCCGAATATCATGAAATCATGGCGTGGTTAGGTACCGACCCGGAAGATCTCGGTGAACTGCTTGATTGCTCAATGCGCATTGGTTTGATGAACTACAAAGTAATGGAAATGCTAGACCAAGGTGAAACGACGACCTTTGGTCATCCAGAGCCAACAACGGTCAACGTCAAGCCGGTAAAAGGCAAATGTATTCTGGTATCTGGTCACGATTTGCATGACCTGGAAAAGATTCTGCAACAGACCGAAGGCAAAGGCATCAACGTTTACACCAACGGTGAAATGCTACCTGCACACGGCTACCCAGAACTGAAGAAATACCCTCACCTGGTGGGCAACTACGGCAGTGCGTGGCAAAACCAACAGAAAGAATTTGCCAACTTCCCTGGCGCCATCGTGATGACATCAAACTGCCTGTTAAGCCCAGACGTCGGTCAATATGCAGATCGCTTATTCACACGTAGCATTGTTGGCTGGCCTGGTGTGGCTCATATCGAAGGCGATGACTTCAGCCAAGTGATTGAATGTGCAGTGGCACAAGACGGTTTCCAACACGATGAAATCGAACACCACATCACGGTTGGTTTCGGTCGCAATGCACTGATGAACGCCGCTCCCGCAGTTATCGACCAAGTGAAACAAGGCAACATCAAACACTTCTTCCTAGTGGGTGGTTGTGACGGAGATAAAGCGGAGCGCAGCTACTACACCGATTTCACAGCAGAAGCGCCGGAAGATACGCTAATCCTGACGCTAGCGTGTGGTAAGTTCCGCTTTAACAAAAATACGTTCGGCGATATCAACGGCATCCCTCGCCTGTTAGATGTAGGTCAGTGTAACGATGCGTACTCAGCAATCCAGCTTGCTCTAGCACTGGCTAAAGAGTTTGACTGTGACATTAATGAACTGCCACTCACTCTCGTGCTTTCCTGGTTCGAGCAAAAAGCGATCGTTATCTTGCTAACGTTGTTCGCTCTGGGCGTGAAAGGCATTTACACCGGTCCTACTGCACCGGCATTCCTAACACCAAACCTAATTGCGATCATCCAAGAGAAGTTCGATATGCGCAGCATTGGCAATGTTCAGGATGACCTAAAAGCTATCCTAGCAGCTTAATAAACTTGCTTGTTACTCGCCTCCTTCACTGGAGGCGTTATCTATTTCGAATTAAAAATAGCCACAACCAAAGAGATTGTTATGTTTTTTGAATGGCAAGGCAACCAACCAGTCACGCTCCGTTGTATCGACAAATATTTCGAAACACACGATACCGTCAGCATCAAGTTGGCCGAATTAACCGAGTCACTTCTGTTTCAATTTAAACCCGGTCAGTTTATTAACCTGGGTGTCGAAATTGATGGAAAATTGGAATTTCGTGCCTATTCAATCAGCTCTGTTAATGAAGATGATCACCTTCAACTTACTATCAAGCGTGTAGCTGGCGGTAAAGTCTCTAACTACATCGTTGACTCGCTGCTGCTCGGTGATACCGTTCAGGCTTTGCCACCAGCAGGCGAATTTAACTGCATCGACCACCCACCCGTTTTACGTAATGGCGAAACAAAAGCGCTGCTGATCAGTGCTGGTTGCGGCGTCACGCCCGTATTTTCGATGGCAAAACACTGGTTGAGTAATCAGGGTGAGAATGACATCGATGTGGATATTGAATTTCTTCATATTGCGCGTAGCCCGGAAGAGACGATTTACTATGATCAGCTAGAAACGTTCGATGCTGTGTATCCAAACTTCCACTTAAAACTGTTGCTGAAAAATCGAGAAGGCACCTCGCACCCGCAAGGCCGTTTGAATGCAGACTGGCTGCAAACGCTTGTTCCTGATTTCAAACAACGCACGGTATACCTTTGTGGACCAAGCCAGTTCATGCAAGATGTTCACGCTTATTTGAGTGAACTTGGTTTTGATATGGCGAACTTCTACCAAGAGAGTTTTACACCAGCGGCCAGCGAAACAGTAGCCAGTGAGCCAGCGGTTGTGTCCGATGAAACCGCCAGTGTCTCCGTCCCTGACTTTAGTCGAACCCTCGACGCACAAAAGGGGCAGGTACTGGCCGATGTACTTGAAGGTGCAGGTTTACCGTTAATCGTGGCTTGTCGCAGCGGCATTTGTGGCTCTTGTAAGTGCAAGGTTGGTAAAGGCAGCATCTCTTCCACCAGCCAAGAAACATTGACGCCAGAAGAGATAGAACAAGGCTATGTACTCGCCTGCTCATCAACCATTGAAGCAGATCTTGAAGTGCAGATTGGTTAAGACCGCTGGTAGTAATGCGCTGGTATTAATCTTTTATTATTTGCCGTCATTCCGACGAGCCTAAGCGAGATCAGGAATCTAATATCAGCGTGTTAAGACATGTTAGGAATCGCTCACTCTGAGAATAGACTCTGAATCACACTCGTGCCTTGCTGTTCAGAGTGACGGAGTATCGCGGAGATGCCAGCCGTACTCAAACGGCTGGTATTATAGATAGGTACAACTTTCGTTTCGTCGTAATTACTTCTAGCTAAACAGCAACACTTTCAGTGCCGCTTCGCTGTCCACATCCATAAACTCTGGCGGGTTATCCAGACGCTCGCGGAACGTCAGTTGTGGCGCTTCTTCTTGCATGCTTTCTATCAAGAATTCACTGGTCACTGATGGTGAGTTCACACACGCCATCACTTGACCACCTTCTGCCAACAAATCAGGCAATCGACGCAGAATCTTTTTGTAGTCTTTGGTAAGCGCAAAGCTGCCTTTTTGGAAAGAAGGTGGGTCGATAATAATCATATCGTACGGGCCAGATTTCTTAATTTTGCCCCACGACTTAAAGATATCATGCCCCATAAAGCTGACTTGATTTGTATTGTGACCATTCAGCTTGTGGTTCTCTCGACCTTTCGACAGCGATGCTTTCGCCATATCTACGTTGACGACTTTATCCGCGCCACCTGCAATGGCAGCGACAGAAAAGCCGCAAGTGTAGGCAAACAAGTTAAGCACGTTTTTATGCTTGGCATTTTCGCGTACCCAATCACGGCCGTAGCGCATATCCAAAAACAAACCGAAGTTTTGGTTGCGGCCAATATCTAACTGGTATTTCAAACCGATTTCTTCAACGACCGGGCGAGCATCTAACTCACCAACAAGCACTTCTGAAGGTGCGCCATCGGCATAACGGTGCTGAAGTACCATTGTACGGCCTTGTTTGCTCGCCCACAGCTCTGATTCAGCCAACGTATTGAGGCCACTTTTCAGTTCAGCGAGAAACGCGTCGTCGACTTCTTTAAACAAGTTAATGATCAACTGACCTTGTAACCAGTCGCAAGTGATTTGCTCTAGACCTTCAAAACGACGGCCACGGCCGTGAAATAATCGACGAATTTCATTTGGAGCTTGTGCGAGCTCGGTTTCTAGATGCTGAAAAAACAGCGGAAGTTGTGATGCTTGCATCGAGTTCTCTTTTTAATCTTTCAAACTTTTATTTGATGGTTGGCCAGTTCAATTCCCAAGGCGAAAGCCAGCTATCCAGGCCTTGAGAGACGATTTCATTGTGCCATTTGCTCCCAAGCGCTTTGTGGTCTCTCGGATCGCAGACAAAGCGATATTGTTCATCTTGATATTGAAAACAGAGCGAAAAGGCATGCAGGTAACCACGATCCGCCTCGCTACCCGCATTATAAATTGGATCGCCGACAATACCTGAGCCAACCGATTTTAATGCCACGCGGATTTGGTGCGTTTTGCCAGTGTGTGGCTTACACAAAAATAGGCGCTCACCGGGTTCTGCGGCAAGGGAGAAAAACTGTGTTATCGCAGGATTATGTTTGCTGTTTACCAGTTTCCATGATGAACGGCGTGAACGTTCCATATCGCCAATCACCAAACCTTGTTTCTTTTTCGGCTTTTTCGAGCCAATCGCCAGATAGAATTTTTCCACTTGTCGATCAGCAAAGGCTTGAGATAACGCACTGGCCGCTTTGACGTTGCGTCCGAGGAGCAAAATACCCGACGTCATTTTATCCAGTCGATGGACGAGATAAAGCTGTTCATCGCCACTCTGCTTGGCCACTTCTTGTAACAGCATGGTGTCGCCATCGTCTTTGTGAACAGAAACATTAGGATGTTTGTTGATGATCAGAAAGTCTTGATGGGTATGTAGTATATCGAACATAAAAACCTGGCTCCGCGTTTGGAGCGAGAAGTATACCGATTCTGATTGATTAGGCGAGCTTAAACTGCCCCATTACCTTTCCAGTTCTCAAACCTTAAGTTTTTTCGTGACTTGCTATAAACGTGTGACAGCTCAATCATTAAGCCAATATAACAAGCATAAAAAAACGGGAGCCAACAGAGGCTCCCGTTTTAAAAGTGAATATGCTGGAGGTTTACAGCTTCTTCGAGAAGATAGCTGCCAAACCGATAATCACGATACCAAGTACCATGATTTCACCTTTACCACTGTCAAATCCTGATTTGATGCCCATGAAAGCAACAATGGCAATCGCGACCGGAATAACGTACTTCACTAGGTTGTACCAAAGCCCAAATAGTGGGAAAGCCACTTTGCCGTCATTGGTGATCTCTTTTTCAAGCTCATCACGATTGAGTCGCCAGCCTGCAAAGATACACAGTAACATACCACCAACAGCCATAAAGATTTTATCAGTCAGTAGGTCGAAGATATCAAATGCGCCAGTACCAAACAGTGTTGGTCCCATGCCACCCAGTGACAAAGAAGCGAATACACACAATATTGCCATTACTGAGCTTGCTGAAAGCACTGCTTTTGAACGCTTCATACCTTTTTCATCGATTAGGTAAGAAACCACAACTTCAAGCAGTGAAACCGACGACGTTAATGCAGCCGCAGTCAAACCAACAAAGAACATGATCGCAAACAGGAAGCCGATTAGACCGCCCATTTCAGCAAACAGTTGTGGAACAACAACAAATACCAGACCAGGACCTGCTGCTGGCTCAATGCCGAAAGCAAACATCGCCGGGAACATTGCAATACCCGCAAGAATTGCGACGCCCGTATCCATGGCAGTAATCATGCCTGTAGTTTGCACCACGTTTTCTTTCTTCTTCAGGTAAGAGCCATAAGTAATCATACAGCCCATACCCAAACTTAGTGAGAAGAACGCCTGACCAAGCGCAGCAAGTACAACACTGCTGTTGACTTCAGAGAAGTCTGGCATGAACAAGAACTCAACCCCTGCCATTGCGCCTGGTAACATCAGACCTTTTATTGATACGACAATCAAAATAAGGAATAGAAGCGGCATCAAAACCTTACCCGCCTTCTCGATACCACCAGAAATACCTTTCATAACAATGAAAATATTCATGAACAGGTAAACCGCCATCCATATCAGAGGCTGAAAAGGATCAGAAATGAAACCACCGAAGCTGTCACCGATAGTTTCAGGTGTACTCAACAGGCCCCCGCCCACTTTAAAGATGTACGCCAGAGCCCAACCGCCCACGACAGGGTAGAAACCCATGATCAGCAGACCACTCAGCACCCCCATCACGCCAGTAAACGTCCAGCGTCGATCGGTTGATTTAAATGCACCAACCGCAGATCGACCAGTTTTACGACCAACCGCGAACTCGGTCAGCATTACGCTAAAACCAATAAAAATGACAAAGATAAGGTAAATAGCGACAAATGCGCCACCGCCACCTTCTCCTGCCGTGTAAGGGAATTTCCATATATTACCTAAGCCAACAGCGGAACCCGCTGCGGCCATAACGAAGCCTAATTTAGACCCCCACGTATCACGTGGTGCTGTATTAGTTGTAGCCACGTTTTTTCTCCAAAATTAAATGTGTTGTGTTTGCATAGAGATAGGCGTCGAAAATGTGTGTTTATATTAAGTTATACACTTATAAAATTATTGTTAGACGCACTATCCATCAGTAAACCAGTTCCCCGTTAAAATTAAAAGTCTCAACAAGTATATTTATCGCGCAATTGCTGCATCACGCATGTTATATGCTGTTTTTTTATCCATCGATTAAAGATTAACCTTGTAACTTAAGCAGGAATAACAGATTCCCCTGTTATGAACTCAATCCCTCATATAAAATCACTTTAATTCTTAATAAAAAGCGGTTTCCCCAACACACTTTTATGCCTAATATCCTTAATGGGCGTAATAATTTGAGCGTATATGGATAAGTTTTATCATTTTCTTACTCTTGCTGGCATTGGGCTATATTGGTTGCTCGTCGCTGGTGTCACCATCCGTGTGGTGTTAAAACGACGCGCCGTGAGTGTTTCGTTAGCCTGGTTAATGATCATTTATATTCTTCCGGTTCTTGGTGTCGCCTGTTATTTCCTTTTCGGCGAACTGAACTTGGGCAGAAAACGAGCTGAACGGGCAAAAGTGATGTTCGCCCCTTTTGCCGAGTGGTTCAGCCAGCTCAATGATTGTCACGCGCACATGCCAGAAACCATGGGACGTCATATCTATCGCATTGATGAACTGTGTAATAACCGTCTCGGGCTACCAGCACTCAGCGGTAACACACTCTCATTGCAGCAGGCCCCCGAGCAAATTTTGCATTCGATCATAGAAGATATCGAAAACGCCCAAACCAGTATTCGGATGGTGTTCTACATTTGGCACCCTGGAGGTTTGGCAGATTCCGTCGCCTCCGCGCTTATTCGCGCTTCCAAGCGAGGTGTAGACGTAAAACTCTTGCTTGATTCAGCGGGCAGTCCAAGATTTTTCAGAAGCCCTTGGTACCGGATGATGAAGGATGCGGGCATAGAAGTGATACAAGCATTGGAAGTAAAGATGTGGCGTATATTCTTGCGTCGTTTAGATCTGCGCCAACACAGAAAAATCATTGTTATTGATGATGAGATCGCCTACACCGGCTCAATGAACCTCGTCGATCCGGCTTACTTTAAACAAAGTAGTGGTGTCGGCCATTGGATTGACATTATGGTTCGGATTACTGGCCCAACGGTTAATGTGTTGAGCGCGATTCACTGCTGGGACTGGGAAGTCGAAACTGGCGAGCGTCAACTTCCGAAGCGACCGGTATGCAAAATCGATAGCTATCAGTACCAGCACCCGATACAAGTGGTACCGTCAGGTCCGGGCATGCCCGAATACCTCATTTATCAGGTTCTAACGTTAGCCATTAATCAAGCCAATCGTTCAGTGAGAATTACCACTCCATATTTTGTTCCGAATACGGATTTACTGGAAACACTGAAAATGACCGCGCAGCGAGGTATCGAAGTTGAACTTATCATTCCTCATAAAAATGACTCGGTCATGGTTCAATGGGCTTCTCGTGCCTTTTACAGTGAACTCCTCACGGCAGGTGTGAAGATTTATGAGTTTTATGGTGGCCTGCTGCATACAAAGTCCGTGGTTATTGATGAGCAGTTTTGTTTAGTCGGCACCGTAAATATGGACATGCGCAGCTTGTGGCTGAATTTTGAGGTCACGTTGGCCGTAGATGATGAAGACTTCACCAAAGAGATGTCATCTCTGCAAGACAGTTACATCAAACAGTCCTATCCAGTTGAAAAAAAGGTTTGGGATAAGCGGAGTCTGTTCTCGCGATTCTTAGAACGCGTGTTCTATCTTTTTAACCCTCTTCTGTAATGCTCTCTGACAATTAAAACGCCAATCCCGCACTAAACTCATTGGCGCGGGATTGTTTTATCGGGCTGCTGTAAACCCCAGAATAATTGAGATACCTCTAACTAGACTCACTAGGTATTCCCTTAGGCTATTAGGTGTTCCAAGTGGTTATGGCGTGATAATAGAGTTTTCCCTTGCAAACAACCCGTAGTCCATGTTTTAAATACTCAAAATCGTTTTATTTAAACAGGGAATTGATATGTCAGAGGGTAAAAAGACCAAACTGATTACCGCAGGCCGCGATAAAAAGTGGACAAATGGTGTCGTTAACCCACCCGTTCAACGCGCTTCAACCATCGTATTTGACAGTGTTGCTGAGAAAAACCAATCAACCATCAACCGCGCAAACAAAACGCTGTTTTATGGACGCCGTGGTACCAACACGCACTTTGCTTTTCAGGATGCCATGGTTGAAATTGAAGGCGGTGCGGGATGTGCTCTCTACCCTTGTGGCACCGCTGCGATTTCTAACACTATCCTGTCTTTTGTAGAGACTGGCGACCACATTCTCATGGTTGACACGTGTTACGAGCCGACACGTGATTTCTGTAACGTCATCATGAAAAAAATGGGGATAGAGACAACCTACTATGATCCAATGATCGGCGAGAACATTCGTGATTTAATTCAACCGAATACCAAAGTACTTTTCCTCGAATCTCCTGGTTCAGTCACCATGGAAGTGCAAGATGTTCCAACTCTGGCGCGTATTGCCCATGAACACGATATCATTGTGATTCTCGACAATACCTGGGGTGCGGGGGTTAACTTCTCTCCATTCGACCATGGTGTGGATATTTCAGTACAGGCTGCCACCAAATACATCGTCGGTCACTCAGACGTGATGCTGGGTACGGCAGTGGCTTCAGAGAAGTACTGGGATCAGTTGCGTGAACAAAGCTACTTAATGGGACAGTGTGTTTCTCCTGATGATGTGTACCTTGGCTTGCGCGGCCTGCGTACTTTAGATGTTCGTCTTCGCCAACATGCAGAGAGCAGCTTGAAAGTCGCTAAATGGTTAGAAGCTCGACCTGAAGTGGAGCGAGTGCTTCATCCAGGACTGGAATCGTCGCCAGGCCATGAATTTTTCAAACGCGACTTTACCGGCGGTAATGGTCTGTTCTCATTCGTACTCAAAACATCATACCCGAAAGCGACGACCGCTTTGCTCGATGGAATGAAACACTTCAGTATGGGCTACTCTTGGGGTGGTTTTGAGAGCTTAATTCTTGCTAATGAACCAAAGAGCTTTAACAGCCTACGCACTGTCGCACACCCACATTTTGAAGGTACTTTAATCCGCCTTCATATTGGTTTGGAAGATGTTGATGACTTGATTGCTGATCTTGAAGCTGGGCTGGCACGATACAATGCCCTGATTCTTGAGAATGAAGCTTCATTGTCGAAATAGTAATACTCAATTCTATAAGTAGAAAGTGAACTATTTTCTCAACTGAGTCATTCCAGCGAGCCTTGGCGAGACGAGGAATCTAATATCAACGTGCTGAGAAGCTGCAGAAAGTAATTTAGCTGCTACGAACTCGGATAGTAGATTCTGAATCACGCTCCTCCGTCGCTGTTCAGAATGACCAGGTGGATTAAATGCGCCGCTCGCGGCGCATTTATTGTATTAACTAAACAACGATGATTTAGCCCGACAGCTCCGTTTTACACGGACATCCGACGATATGATCATCGACCATGCCGACCGCTTGCATAAACGCATAGCAAATCGTTTCGCCGACAAACTTAAAGCCTTTTTTCTTGAGAAATTTACTCATCGCTTTTGATTGCTCGGTTGAAGCAGGTACTTCACTCATATCCTGAAATTGATTGATCACAGGTTTATGCTCAACAAACTGCCACAAAGCATCTGACAGACTGCCATACTCATCAATCAGCTGCTTGGCCGCTTTTGCGTTGCTGAACACTGAATTGATCTTGCCGCGATGTTTGACGACATCATAATTTTCTACGATATATTCAGCTCGCTCTTCACCGTGCTGCTCCAAAACATCTAAATCGTAGTGTTCAAATGCTTCTCTGTAGCCTTCGCGCTTCTTGAGTATGGTAATCCAGCTCAGTCCTGCTTGCGCACCTTCAAGCGTGATAAATTCGAATAGTACTTTGTCGTCATAAACGGGAACTCCCCATTCGGCATCATGATACTCACGCTCCAACGGGTGGTTCATCGCCCAAGCGCAACTTATGTGTTCTGTCATTTCAAGTCCTTATAAAAACGCCCCTGACTCAATACGATCTGTTGACCTAGCCAGAGGCGTTAACGATTTTTGCCAATTCTATTTCGGTACAGCTACTTTGTGGAAAAGACGGTACAACACGGGTACAACAACCAAAGTCAATACCGTCGCAAAGCCTAAACCGAACATGATTGTCACCGCCATTGGCTTGAAGAAAATATCGGGTAAAAGCGGAACTAAACCAAGAATAGTCGTGATGGCCGCCATACATACCGGGCGGACACGACTCACAGCGGCATCAACAACCGCAACGTAGGCTTCTTTACCTGACTTCATCTCAAGCTCGATTTGATCGAGTAGAACGATACCGTTCTTCAACACCATACCCGACAGACTTAAGAAACCAAGCAATGCCATAAAACCAAATGGTGTATTCAGTGCCAACAAACCCGTTGTAACCCCGATCAATGCCAAAGGTACAGTGAGCCAGACTATCAGTGGCTCTTTGACCGAGTTGAACAGGAATACAGTAATAAGGAACATGAACAAGTAGCCCATTGGCATTGTCGTAAACAACGATTCCTGAGCATCACCTGATGACTCGTATTCTCCTCCCCACTCGATAGAGTATCCCGATGGCATCTCAATTGCTTCAATTTGGGGTTGTAGACGCTTTTGCAATGTTGAAGCCGTTTCTTCACCCAATATGTCTGGATCAGCCATCACTGTGAGCATACGTTTACGGTTTTTACGCACGACGATTGGATCTTCCCAACGCATGTCATAACCCATCGTGACTTGTTGTAGCGGTATGAACTCACTTTTCGCCGGGCTCCAGATTTTCATGCCTTCGATATTACGAATATCGATCCGTTCATTTTCAGGTAATCGAGCCACAATTGGCATCAACGTCGTCCCATCACGGTAAAGACCAATGGTCATACCCGAAAAAGACATGGAGAGATAGTCGTCAACATCTGACTTAGTGATGCCGTAACGGCGAGCTTGGCTCTCATTAAACTGCGGCTCAAGCACCTGTGTACGCTCTCGCCAATCATGTCGAATATTCGTCGCGGCAGGGTCAGCGTACATGATATCCATTACTTGAGCGGCCAGCGTGCGAAGCACCGTTGGGTCAGAACCGATAAGGCGCGCTTCTATTTTCGCACCACCTCCCGGGCCTAACTCAATTTGTTTAAGTTTGTAGTTTATCTCTGGATAGTTGGCATTTAAATGCGCTCTGAAACGTACCATCAATGGCTCTAGCGCTTCATAGTTTTCCATTCGTGTGGTGATTTCACCATAGGCGGCATAACTCTTCTCTGGCGCATACGTCAACATGAAGCGCTGCAAGCCTTTCCCTGCCGTCGTCGTAATATGTTCCACATGTTCTTGTTGCGCTAACCAATGCTCAAGTTCGTTCAGCTTATCATTGGTTGCTCTAATATCCGTCCCCTCAGGTAACCAAACATCCAACTGAAAAATCGGTGTTGTTGAAGATGGGAAGAAGGACTGTTTTACAAACATAAATCCGTACACACTGGCCGCAAGCCCTACAATTAACACTACAACGGTGAACCAGGCTCGGCGCATACAGAACTCGAGAAATTTCTTATAGGCAACAAAGACAATCCCATTATACGGGTCGTTCTCCTCGCCTTCTGCTTGCTTAATCTTCTGGCCTTTGAAGAAAATATCCGCAAAAAATGGCGTCAAAGAAATCGCAGTGAACCAGCTCAGCATTAAAGAGATAAGCAGTACGGTAAATAAAGTACCACAGTACTCACCAGTTGAATCCTGCGAGAGCCCAATTGGCGCAAAGGCGGTGACCGCAATGATCGTGGCACCAAGCAAAGGCCATTTAGTTTGGGTAACAATATCGGTTGCCGCTTGTAAGCGCGTTCTTCCCTTTTGCGTACCTATTAATATCCCTTCAACAACGACGATGGCATTATCCACCAGCATCCCCAGCGCGATAACCAGAGCCCCTAAAGAAATACGCTGCAGATCAATCGCGAGGTATTTCATAAATATGAAGGTACCAAGAACGGTTAGCAGTAAGATCAAACCGATAAGCAATCCAGAACGAAGACCCATAAAGAACAGCAATACGACGATCACTATCCCAACCGCTTGTGCAAGACTAATAACAAATCCGCTGACTGATTTGTCCACTTCTTTCGGCTGACTGTAAATTTCTGAAATCTCAATTCCGACAGGTTGTTGATACTTCAGCTCAGCAAGTCGGTGATCAAACACTTTCCCCACTTCTACAACGTTGACGCCTTCTGCAAACGAAACACCGACATTCAGTGCTAAGCTGCCATTGAAATTAACAATGTTCGTTGGAACTTCAATGTAGCCACGTTTAATTTCAGCCACGTCTTTAAGGAAAATCAGCCCCTGAGCACCCACCTCAGTGATCAATAAATCACCCAACTCATCGACATTCTGGAACTGCCCGGTTGGTTGGATACGGATATACTCATCACCAATTCTGATCGCACCAGCATCTGAGATAACGTTTTGAGTTGAGAGGAGACTGAATACAGTATCAGGAGACAAGCCCAGACTACTCAATTTCTTCATTGAGATTTCGATAAAGACCTGTTCTTGTTGTGTGCCAGACACAGATACTTTACTCACGCCATCTACAAGTTCGAGCTCCCGTCTCAGGTAATCCACATAGTCCAGAAGTTCTTTGTAGCTGTAACCATCTCCGGTCACTGCGAGTAAAATGCCGTAGACATCACCAAAGTCATCAATTACCTGAGGATCATTCACACCTGGAGGTAATGTGCCTTTCAAGTCATTAACTTTGCGCCGTAACTCGTCCCAGATTTGTGGTAGGTCGTCCGGACCGTAATTGTTTTTCATCGTTACGGTAATTTGTGACAGCCCACGACTCGAAATAGAATTCACCTCATCCACATACATCAACTGCTGAATCGCTTTTTCAAGCGGGTAAGTTACCTCTTCTTCCACTTGCTGAGGTGTGGCTCCGGGATATGAAGTCACCACCATAGCGTCTTTAATGGTAAACGCAGGGTCTTCCAGACGTCCTAGCCCCAAAAATGCCGCGATCCCGCCGATCAAAAAGATCAACGACACCATCCAGCTGATCACATGATTTTTAATGAAATACGCTGCGATACCTGTTACGTCTTCATCCGTTTGAGGCACTCTATTTTGCTCGCTCATAAACCTGCCTCCTGCTCAACCACTTCTACTTGCATGCCTTCTCTGAGCCTCGATACACCAGCGACGACAACTTGATCGTTTAGTTCAAGTCCATCCAATACCTGTATGGACGTCTTGGAGGCTTTGCCTATGCGGATCTGTTTTCGAGAAACGGTGCTATCGTCATTGAGTACCCAAACAAACTTGTTTTCCCGATTAAGCGCATCCCCATCTGCGTTAAAAATCGCTTCAATAGGTACATTGAGTCCCACATCCAAATCCAAACCAACCTTTTCATCCTTTGAGGTAACTTCAACCGCCATTCCATCAAGAATGTACTCATCTTTTGGCATCGGTAGTGAGAGCGTTACCGTAAAGGTGCCAGTGGCTGGATCAGGCTCAGTGGTAAACTCTTTAACGGTTCCCGTGTATTCATTACCACTCGGAACTCTCACCACCGCCTGAATAGAGGTGAGCCTTTCTTCTGTGGGTGGTTGTTTCACATACAAACGATCCGGCAATTGAATCAATACCTCAAAACGTTCCAAACTATGGATATTGACCACGTGTTGACCAACCTGAACGTTTTCAAATTGGTCTATATTAACCCTAGAAATGATGCCATCTACTGGCGCTTTTAGCGTTGTGAATGACAAACGTAACTGAGCAAGCTTCCGCTCTGCCAGAGCAATTTGGCGCTGCGCGGCTATTTCATCAAATTGTGATTTTGCCAGTAAGCCTTTATCGACAAGAGGACGAGAACGACGGTATTGGCTGTCCACCACAGAAAAACGAGCCGTGGCGTTATCCACATCCAGTTGATAATCCGTGGGATCTAACGTTGCGATGATGGCACCTTTTTTCACCATATCACCTTCCTTTACCCTGACGCTGCTGACTTCTCCAGCGACTCTGAAACTGAGGTGGGAACGATCGGCCGCATTCGCTACGGCAGGAAAGTACAAGTTATCGTCGACCTTGCTTCCCTCTAGTGAAACCACTTTCACCCGGGGTGTTTCTACCTCTTTTGCTGGGCTTTTATCACCACAACCAGAGATAAAAAGAGACGAGCAGAGAATGGCTAAGGTTATAATTCTTCTCATATTACAACCCTCTTTCCTTAACCCAGGCTCTCACTTTGATGCCGGGTTCTATCACGTTGACACCTGATATTACGATCACATCACCATCATCAAGTCCTTGTAGTACCTGTTTTTGTTCATTCAGTGTGATCGCAGCTTTGGTTACGACACCTTGCTCATCAACGCGCCAGACGTAGTTTTGCCCAGATTCTTCAAATAGTGCAGAGTCCGGAATAGTGGTAGTATCTGAGTTCTGTGAAGTTACGAGTACGTTGCCCGACATCCCGGGTAGAATCCCCACCCCTTCGGGCCTTTCCATCACCATGGTGACTTTATAACTGCCCGTTTTTGGATCGGCTTCGGTATCGATTTCCTGAAAAGTTAAATCAAAAGATTGCTCAGGGAAGGCATCAAATTCCATCTTTGCAGAGACGTTCACTCCCGGGGCATAGCGATTGAGCAAGTGACTAGGAAGTTGAAACATGACCTTCATCAACTGATTGGTTTGAATATTCATCACGCCCTCTTTTGCCGCAACGTATTCATGGTTTTCTGCCGGTAAATAAGAAATCGTGCCATCATAAGGAGCAAGGAGTTTGGTGTAGCTAAGATTGGCTTTCGCCTGATCCCACTGAGCTTTGGCGGAGTTGTGATTGGCTTTCGCTTCATCAAAATCCTGCTCTGATACAACTTGATCGACACGAAGCTTTTTATACCGTTGGTATTGCACGTCCGCGAGCGCAAAATTTGCCCTCGCTTGTTGTTCTAGAAGCGTATATTCATCAGGATTCAATGTTGCCAACACATCACCTTTACTGACGAGTTGGCCTTCGTGAACATCAATCGTTTGAAGCAAACCGGGCACACGAAAGGCGAGTACGGCTTTATCTCCGGAGTCAGTCGTTGCAGGGAAGTAACGATCAAACTGTGAATGACCCACAGAGACGGTAAAAAGTTTAGCGGGGCGAGATTCTGGTTCTGGTACGGGTGGAAGCTCTTCACCACAACCCGATAGAACGGCTGAAATGGCTATCGGAATGAGCAATTTTTTCATGACATTCATCCAATGAATACAGAGACTACATTTAAAATAGATGAACAATGCTCAAGCTGCCACATGGAACAGGGGTAATATTGCTTTAAAATTAGTAATTTGTGAAGGAAGAGCAGACTTGTTGCCTGCTCTTAACGTGGATACTTAGAGAAGCGCCTCAGAGTTTACTGAATTCTCTGTCTACTCTGAATGTATCAGAAGTGACATACGCTTCCATGTTGCGAATTTTACTATCAATACGTTCGAAATCTCGTTCAAGTACGCCCAATAACTGCTCTGGGCTTTGGCCTTTCTGCCACGGTTTACTCTTTAAAGTATGATCCTGCTGCGCCTTGATGTTTTCCGAATACGTCATCGGCTGCTTTTCCAACATAAACGCCAAAGCAACATACGCGAGAAGCACTAAAAACGTACCACCTAGCAAGCCAGCAGAAATAACCAAGATACGAATCAGCCAGACTTCCACACCAAAATAGTTGGCAAACCCGGCACACACGCCAGCAAGTTTTCCATTTGCAGGATCACGATACAATTCTCGTTTATTCATACTTGCGTCTCCAAGTTGGTGACTCTGCATCTAGTATCCTTTCTAATGTATCCACCCTGGACTGCATGGATTCTGCTTTTTCGGATAGTACCTGAAGGCGTTCCAGATCTTGACTCGACAGTGCACTATCCGTTTTTCGTTTACTGCGATAGTGTAAGAAAAGCCATAGTGGAGCGACAAAGATTAAAAAGACAATCAGTGGTCCAGTCATAAAAAATGTCGACATAAATGGCTCCTTTCTTATTTATCTTGTGATGACATCTGTTCTTTCAGTTTTGCCAACTCTTTTTCAATTTCATCTTGCGCCTGAAGCTCTGCAAATTCCTGCTCTAACGATTTTGACTGGCCAGTGCTCGAATAAAGGTCAGCTTCCGCTTCCAACTCATCGACTTTGCGTGAGTATTGTTCAAACTTAGCCATGGCTTCGTTAGTGCGGTTAGTGTGAAGATGTTTTTGAACATCGCGACGATTTGATGCGGTTTGGTTACGGATCGCCAGAGCTTGCTGTTTCGCTCGTGTTTCCGCAATTTTATTTTCCAACTTACCGATTTCACCAGTCAGCTTATCAATAGTCTCTTCAACCAAGGTCTGCTCTGTGTGCAGGCCTTTTATTAACTGTTCCAGCTTTTGCTTTTCGATCAGTGCGGCACGCGCTAAATCTTCACGCTCTTTTACTAACGCAAGGCTGGCTTTTTTGCCCCATTCATTGATCTGATCTTCGATAGCCTCAACTTTACGAGCCAACTCTTTTTTGTCTGCGATCGCTTTCGCCGAGTTAGTACGAACTTCTACCAGCGTGTCTTCCATTTCTTGAATGATGAGACGGATCATTTTTTCAGGATCTTCCGCCTTGTCTAACAATGCACTGATGTTTGAGTTAACGATATCTGCAAAACGAGAAAAAATACCCATGACGGAACTCCTCTTTTTCCTATTAAAACCCGACAAGGTGGTGATTGACCTTGTCTCTACCTAAATACATAACAAGTTGCGTGCCAACTTATTCTTTTCTTTAAAATCAAATAGTTATGCATTTTATTGTTGTTATGCACCATTGTGCTATGATGTTTTTCACCAACTGTTGGTGAATTTCACCAATTCGAATTTGAGTTCACACCTAGGCAGCTAAGTAAGAAGGAATCTATGAAGCAAAACCTGATTGGTGAATCGCCCGCTTTTCTCGCTGTATTAGATAAAGTATCACAACTTGCGCCAATTGAACGCCCGGTACTCATTATTGGTGAGCGCGGTACCGGTAAAGAGCTTATTGCACAGCGTTTGCATTATTTATCAAGACGTTGGGACAAGCCACTTCTGTCGTTAAATTGTGCCACATTGAGCGAAGGTTTGATTGACTCTGAATTGTTTGGCCATGAGTCCGGCTCGTTTACCGGGTCAAAAGGCAAACATAAAGGCCGCTTTGAGCGAGCAGAAGGCGGCACCCTCTTCCTCGATGAGTTGGCGACTGCCCCGCTGTTGGTGCAAGAAAAATTACTGCGCGTAATCGAATATGGTGAATATGAACGTGTTGGCGGGCACACGGCTTTGAATGCCGACGTGCGATTAGTCTGCGCGACCAATGCCGACTTGCCAAAACTTGCCGAGCAAGGCGATTTCCGCGCCGATCTGCTCGACCGGCTCGCGTTTGATGTCATCATGCTGCCCCCGCTCCGTGAACGAAGAGAAGACATTCTCTCTTTAGCGGAATACTACGCCATCAAGATGTGCCGAGAACTTCAGCTTGAATATTTCGTTGGTTTTACCGCGGAAGCAGAGCGCTCGCTACTTGAATATCCTTGGCCAGGTAACGTTCGGGAGCTTAAAAACGTTATTGAACGCGCGATCTACCAGCACGGCTTAAATGCCGATCCAATTGACCAGTTGATATTCAATCCTTTCGCAACCGTCTGGGACAACGCTTTGGGTCACTCGAATGAACAGGTGGAAGCGGAACCGGAAGTCACAGAACAATGCACTCACGTTCAATTCCCGCTCGATTACAAACAGTGGCAGGAAGAACAAGATATTAGCTTGCTCAATCGTGCGCTGGAAGAGGCCAAGTTCAATCAACGTCAGGCTGCAGAATTACTGGGGCTTAGTTATCATCAATTACGTGGAATGGTTCGAAAGTACGGGCTGGTAGGACAAAGTTAACTCTCAGGTTTTGCTCGTTGTTTGTTATCACAAACAGAAACGTGACCTAAACACGCGTAACTATTTAGGTCTACAGTGATAATTAGACTAGGTCTTTTTATCTAACACACTGCGAGCAAAAGATTTTGTATTTGGAGCAAGTTCACAAAGGTGTTAAATTAGCGGGATCATTTTCGCTTGTTAACTCTGGATGAGTAACTTCAAATGAAACAAGCAAGATCCAATGAACATTTCATATTATGAATGCTTTTATAAGATTATCGCTGAGCCTCATAGGGATTAGCTTACTCACCGCCTGTGGCGATGAGATCGACCATAACGATATTCGCCAAACAAGGTTTGTGTTTTGTGGGCAAGGTAAGCCAACAACATTTAATCCACAACTGGTTGATAGTGGTATTACCGCTGAAGCGCTTAGCCCTCAGTTGTACGACACATTACTTACGATTGACCCAACATCCCATAAACCGATCGCCAGTATTGCAGAAAACTGGTCGGTGAATGAGGATGGGACTGAGTACACGTTTAAGCTCAAGCACGGAGTTCAATTTCAGACCACCTCTTGGTTTACGCCCAGCCGTGCACTGAATTCGAAAGACGTGGTGTTTAGCTTCAAACGAATCATCGATGATAACCACCCTTTCCATCTAGTGGGCGGCGGTTTGTATCCATGGTTTGCTGGTCTGGACTTCAAAAACCTACTGCAAGATGTGATTGCCGTCGACAATGACACCGTCATGTTTAAGCTTTCAAAACCAAACTTTTCTTTTCTGGCTAACATCGCCACCAGCCATGCAATCTTGTTGTCGGCTGAGTATGGACAACTACTCGCTGCTAAAGATCATAAAGAGCTAATTGATCAATTACCGATTGGCACAGGGCCATTCCAGCTAAAAGAATTTCAGGTGAATGATTTAATTCGCTTAGAGCGTCACCCTCACTACTGGAACGTTCCTGCGAAAATGGAACAAGTGGTATTTGATATCTCTCATCGTGGAACGGGTACCTTGGCCAAGTTACTAAGAAATGAATGTGATGTGTTATCTTCGCCAATTTCGAGTCAGATACCAGTTATACAGGAAAATGACAATCTAGAGTTGAAAGCGACACCAGCGAACAACGTCTCTTTCATCGCGATTAACACGAGTAACCCAGCACTGACCGATCCTCGAGTTCGTCAAGCGCTCAACCTTGCGATTAATCGACAAAACATATTGGATTCCGTCTATTACGGAACAGGTACTCAAGCTTACACCCTGCTCCCACCAAACTCATGGGCTTATCAAAAGGACAGTGTCAAAATACGTTACGATAGAAACTACGCTCTCGCCCTACTTCGCGAAGCTGGCTATCAAGAAGGCTTGGCGCTCACCATGTGGGTTCCGTTAGAACCTCGTGCGTTCAACCCAAGCCCTCGTAAGACTGCTGAGCTAATCCAAGCTAACTTCGCCGATATTGGTGTTGATTTAACCTTGTTGACGGATGATCGATTTGAACGTGTCGATTTAGATAATCTGGACAATCTTGATCTACTGCTCACGGGGTGGATTGGCGATACAGGTGACCCCGATAATTTCTTCCGTCCATTATTGTCATGTGAGTCTGAACGGGTTGGTCTGAACGTTTCCATGTGGTGTAACGACGATTTTGACTTCTTACTGGATTTGGCAATAGAGACACAAGAACCAAGATATCGTTTGAACCTATATCGACAAGCGCAAAACATTTTGAATGAACAGTTCCCCGTTATTCCACTCGCGCATGGTGTGCAATTCCGTGTTCACGACAAATCGCTGACAGGCTTCAAATCAAGCCCTTTCAATGCACAACCATTTGATAGAGTTGAGAGAGTTCACTGATGCTTTTGTATACCATTCGACGCTTTAACCTGTTTTTCATCACATTGATGATCCTCACTTTAGTGGGTTTCTCTCTATTGCGTCTTGATCCAATTTCACATTGGGCACAAGTTGACTTTTGGTCGGGTTGGCAAAACTACCTTGTTAACCTAACACAACTGGATTTCGGCTACAGTAAGAGTGGCAATGCCATTTTCGATGAGTTAGCCATCGTGTTTCCGGCCACATTAGAGCTGTGTTTTTTTGCCTTTCTTGTTTCGCTTCTAATTGGGATCCCACTAGGAACCCTAGCAGGTATGAAGCAGGGCAAAGGTCTAGATACCAGCATTTCTTTTTTAGCCATGTCTGGGTATTCTGCGCCAATCTTTTGGGTCGCACTGCTACTTATCATGGTGTTTTCACTTGAATATCAATTTTTCCCAGTAGCTGGTCGCTATGATCTGCTGTACGAAATCGATCACATCACAGGCTTTGCTATTGTCGATGCCTTTATGGCCAAAGGCGAGTATCGAGTTCACGCGTTACAAAGTGTTATTGAGCACATGGTACTGCCATGTTTGGTCTTGGCTCTCGCGCCAACCACCCAGGTCATTGGTCTCATGCGATCGTCGGTTGCCGATGTGATGAGTCAAAATTACATTCGAGCCGCGAGAATTAAAGGTCTTTCTAATAGAGAGATCATCACTCAGCATGTGCTGCGCAATGCGATTCCCCCGATCATCCCGAAAGTCGGCGTTCAGCTATCAAGTATGATCACCCTTGCGATCATTACCGAGTCTGTTTTCAACTGGCCGGGTATTGGTCGCTGGCTACTGGATGCATTGGCGAACCAAGACTATGCCTCAATCCAGGCAGGGGTTATGGTGCTTGCGACACTGGTTCTGACCGCCAATATCCTTTCGGATTTGATTGGTGCCACGATTAACCCTCTGGTGAGAAAGGAATGGTATGCTAACAAATAACGTTTATCAGGAAGAACACATTCCCACTCAATTCGAGCGATTCTGGCGTAGTTACCGTGCTAACGGTTTGGCAATGTTTGGCTTGTGGTGCCTAGTGTTCATTGTATTAGTCACCCTGTTTGCTCCATTCATCGCGCCGTTTGATCCTCAGGCTCAATCTGGTGAGTTAC
Source organism: Vibrio sp. STUT-A11 (assembly GCF_026000435.1). NCBI lineage: Bacteria > Pseudomonadati > Pseudomonadota > Gammaproteobacteria > Vibrionales > Vibrionaceae > Vibrio > Vibrio sp. STUT-A11. The sequence continues at coordinate 2,122,547 of NZ_AP026763.1, forward strand.
TCGTGCCACCATCTTGGTCACCATCAGGTTCTGTCGATTACTTCTTGGGAACGGACGATTTAGGACGCGATATTCTGTCACGTCTTATCATCGGATCTCAGCTGACGTTTGGAGCGGCGGTTGGCATAACAATTACTGCAGCCATCATCGGTTGCCTCATTGGTGTATTAGCTGGTATGACTAAGGGGCTCCTTTCTAGTACCTTGAACCACCTGCTCGACACAGTAATGTCGATTCCCTCGCTACTTTTGGCGATCATTTTTGTGGCATTTCTGGGATTTGGCGAGTTCAATATCTTGCTCGCGATCTGCTTGGCACTCATTCCGCGTTTTATTCGCTCGGTGTACATTGCAGTGCATTCTGAGGTCGAAAAAGACTACATTATGGCGGCACGTCTGGATGGCGCAAATGATTTCTACCTACTGTGGAGCTCGATACTGCCAAACGTACTTACCGTCATCGCCGCAGAGTTCACTCTGGCGCTTTCTACTGCGATTTTAGACATTACCGCGTTGGGCTTTCTGGGGTTGGGAGCACAAGCACCAAGCACTGAATGGGGCGCGATTTTGGGCGATTCAGTCGAACTTATATACATCGCTCCGTGGACAGTAACCCTACCAGGCCTCACTATCATGTTTACTGTCATTACCCTAAACTTAGTAGGTGAAGGGGTACGCCGATCGCTTAATGCGGGGATCGAATAATGCCGTTATTAGACATTCGTCATTTGACCATTGAAATTGAAACACCTCAGGGAATGGTTCGAGCTGTAGACAGAATGAGCCTCACGTTAAATGAAGGTGAGATTCGCGGTTTGGTGGGTGAATCGGGCTCAGGAAAAAGTCTTGTTGCCAAAGCCATTGTTGGCGTCAACAAGGATACCTGGCGAATCACCGCAGACCGGATGCGCTTAGGGAATATCGATCTTCTTCAACTTACTCCTAAAGAGCGGCGGAAAGTAATCGCGCGAGACATTGCGATGATTTTTCAAGAGCCTTCGACCTGTTTGGACCCTTCAGAGGAAGTCGGCCGCCAACTGATTGAATCGATTCCATCTCGATCTTTTGACGGTAAATGGTGGGAGCGATTTAAGTGGCGTAAAAAACAAGCGATTGCCTTACTGCATAAAGTTGGCATCAAAGATCACAAGCGGATAATGGGCAGCTATCCTTACGAGCTGACAGACGGTGAGTGTCAAAAAGTCATGATTGCCATGGCGATTGCCACCAAGCCTAAGCTGCTGATTGCAGACGAGCCGACGAATGACCTTGACCCAATCACTCAGTCGCAAATTTTACGTCTGTTGAGCCGGATGAATCAGCTCAACAACACCACGATCTTGCTTATTGGTCACGACTTAACCACTATCACTCAATGGGCAAACCGCATTACCGTGATGTACTGTGGTCAATCGGTTGAGTCTGCTGACACACGTAAGATCATTGCGGCACCGAAGCACCCTTATACCGATGCTCTGCTAAAGGCGATGCCAGATTTTAACGATTGGGTACCACACAAACAGAAACTCCAATCTCTACCTGGCTCAATTCCACCTTTGCAGCATTTGCCAATTGGTTGTCGATTAGGTCCGCGTTGCCCTTATGCGCAAAAGCAATGTGTTGAAATTCCGCACACCCGGCGAATCAAGAATCATAAGTTCAACTGTCACTTTCCACTCAATACGGAGAAAAAGTCATGAGTGCGCTACTTGAAGTCGATAATTTGTCGAAGCAGTTTGTCACGCGCTCAGGTTTTTTTAAACGTGAAACGACTGTAGCTGTAAAGCCTGTCAGCTTCACTCTTGAACCGGGACAGACCATTGGCTTTATTGGGCAAAATGGCTCTGGTAAGTCGACACTGGCTCGTATGCTGGCTGGTGTTGTAGCACCAAGTTCTGGCGAAATTCGCGTAAATGGTGAACGTTTGGAACATAAAGATTATGCGACACGCTGCAAGCTGATTCGTATGATTTTTCAAGATCCGAATACCTCTCTCAACCCTCGCATTCAAATCGGTCGCATATTAGAAGGTCCGCTCAAGCGAAACACCAATATGCCGCCGGATGCGCGTATGAAACGCGTTAAAGAAACCCTTCGTCGAGTTGGCTTGCTGCCCGAACATGCCTACTTTTATCCGCAGATGCTGGCTGCTGGACAAAAGCAGCGTGTCTGTCTGGCTCGCGCTTTGATACTCCAGCCATCGATTATCGTTGCTGATGAAGCACTAAACGGTCTCGATATGGCTATGCGCTCGCAGATTCTGAACTTGTTCTTAGAACTACAAGAAGAGATGGGCTTGTCTTTCGTTTACGTATCGCAGCACATCGGTATCGTCAAACACATTACGGATAAAGTCATGGTCATGCATGAAGGCGAAGTGGTTGAATGTGGTGATACCCAACAGGTTCTAACTCACCCTGAGCACCCGATTACTCAGCGGTTGGTTGAAAGTCACTTCTACAAGGCGCCCAACCACTCAATGTAACGAAAAAGCCTGCATTATTTGCAGGCTTGATTAATTCTGGTACTAGTAAATCGTCTTTGACTTAACTATCGACTATCTTCGGCCCGCGATTTTGCGCAGTTCAAAATCAAACTCATCCGGAAACAGAACCACGCCCTCTTCGTTCTGGTTTGGGAATATCACAACCGAAAGCTCGTCATCTTCTAGTCCCACCGTCCAGCGACTGTGCCACTTATTCAGTGAGATGGCTTCTGGCTCGCAATCTTCCCAATCACCTGTCGCCCATTGCTGAGCAAACTCTTGATTGGGCCAGACAGGAACACAATCGTCATCTTCTGTATTAAGCATCACGCAACCATGTTCATCTTTTAGAATCCATACTTTGCGATTCGCGACGATCTCTTTTACGCAGTAGTTCAATCGTTGCTCTTCATTGTAACGATTGATGGTATCCATTTGCTCTTGGGTCAATGCCTCGGACATATTGGTCTCCTGTTTCCCATAGAAAAATGCCCACCTATCGGCGGGCATTTCAATTATAAGCTGGTAATGTGAAAATTACGCTAATTCAGTTTGAAGCCAAGGCCAGCCTTGCTTCTTACGGCTTAGAGTATTTTCCATCATTAGCATGCCGTTGTCCTCATGCTTAACTAGCTTCTCTGCCCACTCACCTTTGTATAGAAGACGAGTTTGAGCCGTAGTGATGTCTGTTAGCATTACGGCTGCAAATGCTAGGTTGTCGTTTACACAACGAGCTTCTAGATCCGCTTCAAGCGCTTCGATCATACCGTCAACTTGCTCTAGTGTTGCAAGTTCAACCTGACCTACTACTACGTCACGGCCGTTGAATGGGTAACCCTTCAGGTCTTTTTCAACTAGCTCAGCAGCTGATAGACCTTCGATGTTTGTTTTCGCGATCAGAAGATCTTTGATGAATACGTCAACATCTTGTACGTCTGCAATTGCAGCTAGCTCAGCAACGGCGTCTTTGTCTTTTTGAGTACAAGTTGGAGATGCGAAACCTACTGTGTCAGATAGGATCGCTGACATCATTAGCTTAGCGATTTGTGGAGTGATCGCGTGACCTTCGATCTTGAACATGTTGAATAGAACCGTGTTGGTACAACCAACAGGCCAGATCCATGCTTCCATTGGGTTCACTGTCATCACATCACCTAAACGGTGGTGGTCAACGATACCCGCGATTTCAGCTTCAGCGATGTCATCAGGTGCTTGCGCTAGATCTGAGTAGTCTACTAGCCAAACGGTTTCACCCGCTACTGAAGTGCGAAGTTCTGGAACTTCTGCGCCAGCTACTTCAAGAATGTGCTGAGTTTCACGGTTGATTTCACCCTGACGAATTGGCATTGCTTCAACACCACGCGCCTTAAGAAGTTCAGTTGCAACAAGTGCACTACAAATACTATCACTGTCTGGGTTCTTATGACCTACAACTAGAATCATGTTTCTTCCTATTCAAGTCAATTTGATACGCTTCCGAATAATGGCACCGTGTGCCATGGAAGCTGTTTGCTCACAAAGGCCAGTACTTTACCTGATTTAACGGACTTTGACACGAAGAAAAGTGCATAACTCGGTTGCGAATAATTATCATTAATATATAATGATAATTATTACCATTTGCATTTGAGACGATAATGAACGCGACGAGATTTTTGCATTCAGCCCAGCACCTGCTTCGACCAACTCAGTTCCGATTAGCGTATAAACGCCTGCTCATACCTGCCTTTATGCTCGCACTGTTGGTAAATGGCAACACTCGTGAAATCGCGGTGACAACACTATCCGATTCCTTTTGGGCTGTTTCATGTTACGTGTGCGCGACTCTGGTGATTTATCATTATCTATCCCACTTCCTATCGAAAACTAATCGCTTCACCGAGCTATACCGTCATTCTCAAACCCACCAGGTTTTTTTTGCTGCCCTTCTTGGCGGACTGCCGGGATGTGGCGGTGCGATTGTTGTGACCACGCAGTTTATTAGTGGGCGAGTCGGTTTTGGTGCCATTGTTGCTGTATTAACATCAACAATGGGTGACGCGGCTTTTTTGCTGCTCGCCGCTAAACCTGTGGTCGGTATTGGTGTAGTGGTAACGGGTATCGTAGTCGGTACAATTTCTGGACTGGTTGTAAACGCTTTTCACAAAGAGGATTTTTTGCGTCCCGTCCATAAAGTAAACCCAAATGAACCATTTATTCCTCAAAGCCAAAGCGAAGGTTATAGCGCTCAGGAACAGAAGGCGATCAATTTACAAGGCACTTTCTGGAAATGGCTTATATTACCAACCAGTATTGTCGCGCTGATGATGTCCTTCCAATTAGATATCAATCAGCTGCTTAACTTACCAACAAATACCATTGAATGGATTGGGGCGATTTTTGCGGTCACGACGATGTCACTCTGGGCAATGACGAAAGAGTTGGGTTGTTATCAATCGACAGTATCCGAAGATGAGAAAATCATCGACTCCCACCCAATTCAAAAAGCGGCGCAAGACACCAACTTCGTCAGTGCGTGGGTAATTATTGCCTTCATTGCGTTTGAGTTTACGACTTACTTTTCCGGGCTGGATGTCGCCACTTCTCTCTCAAATTGGGGAATTTGGATGCCATTAGCCGGATTGATGATAGGAATACTTCCTGGTTGTGGACCTCAAATTTTAGTGACAAGTTTATACTTGTCCGGTGCTGCGCCTTTTTCAGCACAAATAGCCAATGCCATCTCGAATGACGGTGATGCCCTTTTCCCGGCTATTGCGATGGCACCCAAAGCAGCATTAGTTGCTACTATTTACTCATCTATTCCTGCATTTATTGTTGGTTATGGTTATTACTTCTTATTTGAGCTATAGCCGCTTCAAAAAGTAAAAGAGCCTCATTTGAGGCTCTGTACTCAACCCATCACCCTATACTGTGACGATCGCTCTTGCATGGAGTCCTTTATCTAAACTGACTAAAAACATCTGACAAGCATCTTGGTTGAGCTTTTCTCCCGTCCAGAAATCATACCAGTCGACTGGTTTGTCCGAAGTCAGTGTAAACTCCGTTGCGTCCTGATTGGAGTAGTTAAACAAACAATGCAGATCATTCTTGTTGGTTAGCTTCAAGAATGCGTGGTTTAAACTCAACGCCGAGAAAAGTGCAGATTCCTGGCTGCGACGTTGGCGCAACATAAGTTTCGACAACGTTTTGCTCGCAAATGGGGTAATCTCTGGCAGAGGATCGCCAGAAAGTAACAAGCCACCACAAGCCAAAAGTACAGTACGATGAAATTCGTAGTCCTCACGCGAAGCCGCTTGATTTGGTAAAGAGGTAAACGTTGCGCAGTCTGGGTCAATCTGCCAAAGCTTTCGGTGCTGCCAACTGCGGTAAAATGTTTCTTTGGCGAGCTGTTCGAAACGATGACTATGACGTTCAACGTCATCGGATACACGCATCGCATCCACCAGCCCCAGCGAAGGCCACATTGGCGCGTTGCAACCCAGCAGCCAAGCGTCACCTGCCCCTTTCGCTATCGCTTCCATACCCATTCGGTACGCTTCTACGCCTGTCACTCCAGACTGACTGCGTTTTCCCTTGAGGGTACCCCAATAGTTTGCATCCAGCTTAAACAGTTCGACACCCCACTTTTCACGCATGACAGACACCACATGAGTAAGGTGATCTTGGACTTCTGGAAGAGAAGTGTCGAGAATATACCACGGTGTGCATCGCCAGCCTCCATAGGTGACATCCTCTGCTTTCATTAAACTGCCATCATGATGGCGCACAAACCAGTCAGGGTGTTGCTTGAACACTTCCGATTCTGGTTGAGCAATAAACGGCGCCATCCAAATCGCTGGCTTTTTCCCCTTAGAACGAATGTTCTGAATTAACTCTTTTACACCACCAGAAAACTTATCGGAAGGCGTCAGCCAGTCGCCCATAAACGCCTGATAGCCATCATCAAGTAACACCCACTCCAGATCCGCCAATTTATCGCTCATACACTCGACGTTTTGCAGAATATTCGTTTCTGTCACTTCTGCATAATAGGCGTACCACGAGCACCAACCTATAGGCGCACATTGTGTGACACCGTTACGCACCGGATGATTATCTGCAATCATCTTGCTGTATTGTTGGTAAAGTGCTGCCAATGATGTTCCGCTCAGCACGGTAACGGACTCCAAGGTATTTGTTTCCCAGTCCGTCACTTGCGTGTGTTCACCATCGATAGCCGCAGACAGAATCCACTGCTCTTCATGTTGCTGAACATCAAAATAGCCTGCGAATCGACGGCAACTGGTAAAACCAAATAACGTATATCCATCAGAGTCTTCCACGACTAAGTAGTTGTAGTAACGCTTGGGGGCATCTTGGGGGTAGATCCGATAACTCGGACTGTTATCAGGACAGCGACCAATATCTATTGGCTGGCTGATGGTCCCTGAGGTTTGGGCCAACATCTGGAAACCGTCTCCGACCACACGAGCACCATGTTCATATAAAAATGGCACTTCAAAGAGTACTTCGCGATCGGTAAAGGTTTTCTGGTGAATGCCAGCAAAAGAAAAATAGGCTTGATTGGAGATGATATCGACTTGGAGGTCGTTATCAACGACAGAGATTTCTACACGGTTAGCAAACTGAAAGGTTTGAGTCATATTATATCTACTTAGTTATTATTATCTTTATACTTGGTTCAATATGAACCGTTTAGGCACGGTCACCATTATCCTACGGTTGAAAAGAGGAAATCGTTAGTTGCCTCACGAATACTCCCAGTGAAACACAATTGTCGAGATAACGCTCACCCAATTCAGCTAAAAAAATACCAGCCCGGAGGCTGGTATCATGTTTCGTTCTTATACTCTTATTAAGCAACTTCGATTGGACCACCGAATGATGTGACCGGCGGCACTTTACCTGTGAACTTCTCAAAGTCGACGATACAAGTGTTTGCAGAAGTAGCCTGTGCAAGCTCAGAAGAGCCGATGTCTTGCGTTAGCGTGTTAGGGTCGCCGTAAGTACAGATGGCGCCTTCTTTCTCGTTCAGAGGGCCATACCAGGCGCCTTCTTCGATACGAACCACACCACGTGGGTAACTGTCGGTCAGAACCGCACCCGCCAAAAGCTGACCACGACCGTTAAATACACGTACCAAGTCACCATTTTTGATGCCTTTCGCTTTTGCATCAACCGGGTTGATGTAAACAGGCTCACGACCTTGCACTGCGTAAGTAGCACGGAACTCTTCAGATTCACACATTTGTGAGTGCAGACGCTTATCCGGGTGACAAGACTGTAACCAGAACGGGTATTTGTCTGAACCCGGACCACCGTGTGAACGTTCTGATTTTTCGAACCACATTGGGTGCTCTTGGCAATGTTCGTAACCGTACCGACCGATCTTACGGGAAGTAATCTCGATGAAACCAGATGGCGTGCCCAATGGATTCAACTCTGGGTCCTTACGGAAATCCGCATGGCGAACCCAAGGTTTACCTTCACCAAAGTCCAGTACACTCTTCTCCCAGAACTCGTTGAACTCTGGCATTTCGAATTTGCCTTCATTGGCTTTCTTACAATCGTTGTACAGGCTTTCGATCCATTCCATCTCACTCATACCACGAGTGTACTCTTCACGGCGGCCAAAGCGTTGTGTCAGTTCACTCATGATCTGGAAGTCAGGTTTAGATTGGAACAGTGGATCCACCAAACGGTGCATTGCCACCAAACCACGGCTTGAGTACGAGCCATAAACGTCGATATCGTTGCGCTCCCACTGAGTACAAGCTGGCAACACGATATCAGAGAAGCGACAAGTTGCCGTCCAGGCAAATTCAATGGTCACAACCGTTTGTAGCTTCTTGAACGCTTTCTTCATGCGGTTGCGATCTTGGTGATGGTGCCATGGGTTACAACCCGAGATAACCATCATTTTGAAATCTGGCAGCTTAACTTTACCGCCGTTGTAATTGATCTCTTTACCTGGCTCCAGAATAGCATCAATCCAACGCGCTACCGGGATAGTGCGACTGTAGCCGTTGAAATCATTGTTATCCCACTTCGGCTTCATACCTTGGTCAAGGTTACGCGGGAAGCCGCCAGGACCGGCGAAACCCGTTGATGGAACACCGATACTTGAGTAGTGGTGACCATAAGAGATACCGCCGCCAGGCAGACCGATCTGACCAACCATTGCTGCGACAACGGCTGCTGCCCAGTATGGCTGCTCACCGTGCTCCTGACGCTGAATACACCACCCCATCAGGATCTGTGTACGGCCATTTACCAGCATACGGGCGAATTCGCGAATCTTATCCGCCTTCACGCCACAAATTGATGCCGCCCACTCAGGAGTCTTTTCCGTCTTATCTTTGGTTTGACCCTGAACGTATTGAATGAACTCTTCAAAGCCCAGACAGTAAGTCTCAATGAACTTCTTATCGTAGAGCTCTTCGTTGTACAGCACGTGTGCAACAGCCAGCATGAACGCCACGTCGGTCATCGGGTTGATGTACAGATGATCGTTCTCTAGGTAGCGCTGAGTTTTGTTCTTCACTGGGTCGACAGACAGAACGTTGATCTCACCTTTCGCGACTTTCTCTTTTAGCTGTTCTAGATACTTGAAAGATTCGTGCGTTTCACAGTTCCAGCCTACCTGAAGGTTTTTCACTGGATCGTTCGCCCACAAAACAATGTTGTCCGAGTTCTCTAAGATTTCAGACCAAGACGTACCTTGTGCATAAACTTCTGTTGAACCGAGTACGTAAGGCATGATGGTTTGGCCCGCACCTGTCGAGTAGTCGCCAACTTTCGTGATGAAGTTACCATGCATGCCAACTGCACGTTGCATGTGTGCGGTACAGTTGTTGAACGCACCTGTTTGGTTCCAGCCAGTTTGGCCAGCGTGCAGTGCCCACGGACCGTATTCTTTCTGTACACGCTCTAACTCACGGTAGAACAGGTCCAGCGCTTCATCCCACGTTACACGGATAAAACGGTTGTTGCCGCGAGTATCTGCGCTGTACTTGTGCTTTTTCAGCCAATCCAGACGAACCATTGGGTAACGGACACGCGAAGGGCTGTAAATGATGCCCTTGATGCCGTTAAGCATCTCTGTCGGGTTCTTATCAAGCTCTAATGGTTTGATCTCCTGAACCTTACCCGCGTAGATATGAGCGCGGAATGCGCCCCAGTGCGAGCCCGTCACTTTCCAGGTACCTGTCGATTCCGCGGCTTTTGCAGAAGCTGACGCTAATAAGCTTGGACCGATAACTGACGCGGCACTTGTCGTTGCTACGCCTTTAAGAAAACTTCTTCGTGTAATAGCCATTTAAAATTCTCCAATCCGACGCTTATTAGTGGTGGCCTTCAGCATAATCTGAAGAGTGCTTCTGTAGATATTTCAAGATAAGCGCTTCGCTGTCCGTATCCAGGTTGACGAACGCTAACATACCGTCGAACATACCTGGCCAGGTGTTCGCGTCGAAGTGCTCTTCAGCAGGTTGCGTGTGACATACTGAACAGTTAGTTTTGTACGCTTCACGTGATTTTTCCCATACTGGGTTGATATCGTTCAACGTCGACTCTTTCTTCAGCCAAGCTTTCGCTGTCACTTTTTCCCATGGGAGACCAGTGAGTTCGTCAACACGCTTTTCACCTGTCGTCACCATGTTGCTGTCGGTAGACGCTTCTTTTAGCAGAGATGCTGTCGCAATGTTCTTACCGAAATCTTCTTGGATTACACGACCAAAGCCTTTCGCTTTACGCCAGCCATCGATTTCAATTTCAACAAAGTCGCCTTTTTCTTCGATAACTTTTACGGACGATGCCGGGTTCAGAAGACCCGCTTCTTTAGTACCTTGCTCATCAAAGTAAAGTGGAAGATGACGAATGCTGACTAGCTGCTGACCTACTGCGTAATCCGTGTTTGATGTCATTTGTTCCAGATCGCCCACAATACCGCCGATGCTATCCATACCTGCAGGTAAGTTGTGCGCAATGCCTTTGTGGCAATCGACACAGCTTTGATCTTTCTCTGCGGCTTGTTTCATTTGGATACGCGCGGTCGGAGACATCTGGTCGAAGTCCATCGAGTCGTAGTTATGGCAGTTTTTACATTCAAGAGATTTGTTCGCAGAAAAACGATCCCATTCATGTTTGGCTAACTCGATACGGCGTTCTTCAAACACCCCTTCTTCATCGTAGTTACCAAATACTTGTGCAAACACCTCTTTAGAAGCCTGCATCTTACGCGCGATTTTATCTGTCCAGTTATGTGGAACGTGACAGTCAGGACAAGTCGCACGCACACCAGAGTGGTTTTTCCAGTGAACCGTGTCTTGTAGTTCAACATAAACGTTGTCGCGCATGGTGTGACAGCTGATACAGAACTCTTCCGTATTGGTTGCTTCTAACGCTGTGTTGAAGCCACCCCAGAAAATAACGCCTGCGATAAAGCCACCCATAGTTAGCACACCAAGGCTGATATGCACGGCAGGGCGTGTCATCGTACGCCACAGTTTAATGATTATTGATTTCATTATTTGCTCTCTTAAAATCTTTTCAAAAGTGTGGTTATGAGCTCAACGGCTTACATACCGTGCGCACCAGGAGGTCCAAAGAAGAACACCTGCAGCATCCATACGATGAATCCGTAACCGCCAACGAAACCCACACTTAAAATTGGAAAGAGCACAACCGCGATAAAGAAAAACGACTTCCATTCAAGGGAGCGTTTTTCACCGCACTCAATATTATTAACATCTCTCATACATTTGCCTACTTTGTATTTAGTGTTATTGAAAAGCTCAGGAAATAGAGCTTAAGTTTTTTACAATTTATAACCGAAAATGTTAGTCCATATTAATAGTAGGGTTCAATCAAATAACGCCCTTCACCCCTTGTTATTCAATACTTTTTTGAGTTCGAACGGAGATGTGTGGGATTGATATTGTTTATTAAAAAACATGAACAGATATGAAAAAATAAGTCTTTTAAACAAATGTTAAATTGGCAACAATATAAAAACACAAATAACATTTTCAAGTTAAACATTACGGGAAAAATGCATTTTCATAGCGAAGAAAAACCAAATAATGTAAACAAATTGATAAGAAATGATTTAGAAAGGAGACTTTGACTCGCATTTAAAGCATTCAAAAAATATGAGTTAATATAGAAAGGGTAAAGAAGAGAATTTAGGAGAATTGATGGACAGCGTAGTAGATATTAGCTGGATAAAACTGGCGATATTTAGTTTGATTTTGCTCATCCCTCTGGCAATTAACTATCGCTACAAATTGGGAATTGCGAAAGATACTTCGATCAGTGTTCTCCGTATGACAGTGCAGCTGATCCTGATAGGCGTTTACTTAGAGTACCTCTTTCACCTAAATAGTTTACTGGTCAACGTGCTATGGATAGCCGTCATGATTGTGGTTGGCGCAAGCACGATTGCGGGTAAAGCTCGCTTACCTAAAAAACCATTGATGCTACCTCTGATCACAGGGCTTGTTTGCGGTCTATGTCCGCTTCTTATTGCTATGACGGTAGGTTTAGTTCGACCGACTCCTCTTTATAGTGCCCAATACATGATTCCTCTGGCAGGCATGTTGTTAGGTAATAGCTTAAGCAGCAACATCATCGCACTGCAAAACCTCTTTACCGCCTTTGAAGAGCGTAAGACAGAATACGAAGCGGCGATTTCACTTGGCGCTTCTCCCAAATACGCGTCATTTCCTTTTGTGCAAGAGGCGCTAAGAAAGTCCATGGCACCAATCTTAGCGTCAATGACCGCAACTGGCCTCGTGACACTCCCTGGGATGATGACTGGACAAATCTTGGGAGGCGCAAGCCCTCTGGTCGCGATTAAGTATCAATTGGTGATCATGCTAGCGATTTTTGTCATGTTAAATATATCAGTGGTTATCACCCTAGAAATGACATTGAGCAGTGTGCAAACCAAAGAAGGCCGGATTAGAGTAAAAATTGAGCAAAAAAGTTCTACAAAATAAGTTCGAAGCACTCGCATATAACCGTTTAATTTTATAATATTTTCTGTACTGAGAGAGATACACACGATGTTTAAGACAGGTTATCCACAGAAAATGTGGATAAGCAATGAAAACATATACGCAATCAGAAACATAACCGGTTGTCTGGAAAAAGGTTTTTCCTACACACAACGGTCATAAATTGATCACTTGGCTGAAATACTCTAGTTTTACAGTGCAGGGAGTCGCAAAAAGGAGCAACTATCATGGATGTATTAATGGTCTCTGAAAGGTACGATGAATTATTGTCTGATGCGCCACTGGAGTGGCTAGTGCAGGAACCAAGCGAAATGACGTCCCACTGGGTGCCTATCGAGTTTGGGATTAACGAAGAGTTAGTATAGCTGCATAGGTTTAAAGCGAGCAGACGCAAGACCTCAGACAAGAGAAAGGCGAGCTATTTGAGCTCGCCTTTTTACTAATCTGAAATAGAGAAGATCACTGATTATCTCAGGTGTTTGTCTTCATCACGCAGGTAAATCATCCAATACCACATACCGACAAACACACCACCGCCGATAATGTTGCCTAACGTAACAGGGATTAGGTTGTTGAAAATGAAACCTGTCATGTTCAAATCCGCGTAATTCGCTATATCTGCACCAGTCATTTGCCAGAAAGCCTCGGGGGCAAAGTACTTAATACCGATTGCCATTGGAACTTGGAACATATTCGCAATACAGTGCTCGAAACCTGCCGACACAAACATGGCGACGGGCAGAATCATTACCGCAATCTTATCGGTTAACGTACGTCCACTGAATGTCATCCAGACAGCAATACAGACTAAAACGTTACACATAATGCCCAGCGCGACGGCTGCAAAGAAACCGTGATGTAATTTATGCTGGGAAATAGCCATGGCATTTAAGCCGACCTGCCCGCCGTCAAACATATACTGCTTGCTGACTAGCATACAAGCCACCAGCATAGCGGCACCAGCCATGTTACCAAAGTAAACCACAAACCAGTTTTTAACTAACGCCTTCCAGGAAATTTTTCCACTTGCACGCGCCACCAGAGTCAACACCGAGCTGGTGAAAAGCTCTCCACCCGTGACCACTACGAGGATCAAACCAAGGCTGAATGCTAGACCACCAATTAAACGAGTGATACCCCAAGGTAACTCCCCTGCACCTGTCGTTACAGTGGTATAAAAAATGAATGCAATACCAATGTGAAGCCCTGCGGAAATGGCAAGTAAGAAAGATTTAGCAGGTGCTTTAGTCGCTTTACCTACACCAACTTCAGCAGCGCGTTCAGCAGCTTGCGGCGGTAGTAATGAGTCAAACTGATTGAAATTCATGGTGGCGTAACATTTAGAAACAATTAAGGAGGCGGCGATAATCGCGCGATTTTCACACTTTTTCAAGGGGTATTTGTAGTGTTAACTAAAAATATTGGTTATGGGATATTTATCGCCAAATTTGAACCATTAAAAGGGGAAATTTTTGCTGTCATTGATATGTGACAAGAATATTTTCTTTCGAGTAAAAATCCCACGTTATATCAGCCTGATAGCAATACAGTTAACACTTCTCGCGGTTTTGTGTTGCTCTAGCTGGTTTTTGAGACTAGCTTGGATAAAAAAGCGCAAAGGAATTATTTATGAAATATTCAGCGGAACACATGGCCGAATTGAATCTACTTCTTCAGTTCGATTTAAGCAGCGCAGCAACGGGCATTAAAGTTCACAAAGATGCGTCCGAAGAAACCCAAAGCGCCATTGCTCGTCTGTATGAGAAACAACTCTGCACCTTGCCCGATGGTGGTTACTTAACGGACGAAGGTATCGAAGTCGCAGAGCACGCGGAAAAAATTCTACGGGTGCTCGCTGCAAGTTAACAAACCACTTTCAAAATGCCACTTATTTTAGGTGGCATTCACATATTTCCCCAATAGGTTTACACTTATTCCTGACACACTGAAGTTTGACTAACCCAATCAATCACATATATCGATACGCTGGTAAAGACACCTGTATAGTATCCCCTCCCTTTCTTCAGTGAAGAACAAAATACGCAGAATCCTGTTTAACAACTTTAACTAAGTCGGGAAAAGACATATGGCAAACACATTGATTGTAGGTGCAGGCTGGCTAGGCACACCACTCGCCGAAGCTTTAGTAAACGCGGGCCAAACCGTTGTCGTGACTCGCCGCAGCCAGGAAAGGTTGGATGCATTGCCTGCCACACTCACCAATGCTGAGCTACTCGATCTCAGTCAGGCAAACGCAGAAATAAAATTGCCAGAGCTTATCCAACGTTATCAAATCAAGCACATCGTCGGTGCGTTTCCACCTGGGTTTAGAAAAGGTGGTGGTCAAGAGTATGCTCAACAATGGGCAACCCTAGTTGAAGCCGCGAAGCAGCAAGAGATTGAAAAGTTAGTGATGATCAGTTCCACGACGGTCTACCCTAATTTGCCTTCTGACATGAATGAAGATTCCGCCTCTCTTTCATTGGCACAAAACCATCCTCATTTTTCTGAAAACGCACAGATCATGTTACAAGCCGAGCAGTCTGTCATCGACTCGGGTATCGACTACGCTATTTTACGCTGTAGCGGATTGATCGGTCCCGACAGGAATCCAGCTCGCTTTGCTGCGCGACTAAAACAAGTCAGCCGCAAAGCCCCTGCGAACATGGTCCATCAAAAAGATGCGGTTGCCGCTGCAAAATTTGCGCTGGCGCATATCGATAACGAAATTGTTAACGTGACAACACCCAATACCGTCAGTAAAGCCGAGTTCTATCAGGCCGCAATCACTAAGAGTGGTACTGAAGAACTATCTCTGCCTCCAGTGACGGAAGATGCCGACAAGCGCATTGTCGCAGATAAGATCATTTCGCTCGGTTATCAATTTCAATTTAACTCAACGCTGGATGCACTATGAAGCTTTATCAACATATCGAAACGCTCTGGGATTACATGCAACTTAAGCATCAGCTAGAACCAGCGGATTGCTTGTTAGTCATGTGCAGTAATGACCTTCGTGTCGCAGAACATTCCGCAAAGCTTTACCAGCAAAAATTGGCACCGTTAATCATATTCTCTGGTGGAACGGGACGCTTTACTGATGGTTTATTTGACAAGAGTGAAGCCGAGACTTTCGCAGAGATAGCGCAAGCGGCAGGTGTCCCGGCTGAGGCAGTATTGCTAGAAACAAGCTCGACGAATAGTGGAGAAAACATTCGCTTTACTCATCAGTTACTCGAAGACAAAGGTATTTTGTGTGACTCAGTGATATTAGTGCAAAAACCATTTATGGAGCGTCGAGCTATCGCCACGTTCGAGAAACAATGGCAATCGCCCTATTCTCAGCTTCAAGTGAGCTCCACGGCTCACCCATTCTTCGACTACATAAATGAAGAGATGCCGCTAATGATGGTGCTAGAAGCACTGATGGAAGACTATTCTCGCGTCAAAACTTACCCTGATAAAGGGTATCAGACCGAGCAGGTTATCCCCGAAAATGTCGAGTTGTCTTATCAGGCTTTACATCGCAAGTTCGGTTTTGGCTTAGCTTAAACCCGCTAAGATGTGCAATGAAAAAGCCACCGACTTCAACTTCGGTGGCTTTTCTGAATCAGTGTAGCGAGCGAATAAAACTACTTTCCTAACGCTTCTTTGTAATGCTGGCGACAAACTGAAACATAGCGTTCATTCCCGCCTATCGCGACTTGGTCACCCTCTTTGATAGCAACGCCATTTTCATCCGTACGAATAACCATATTCGCTTTGCGACCACAGTGACAAATCGTCTTCAGTTCAACCAGTTTATCTGCCCATGACAACAGGTACTTGCTGCCTTCAAAAAGTTCGCCAAGAAAATCGGTACGAAGACCATAACAAAGCACAGGGATATGTAGCTTATCCACCACTTCTGTCAGTTGATATACCTGCTCTTTGGTTAGGAACTGGCACTCATCAACCAAAATACAATGTCGCTTTTCAACCTCGTTTAACGCGGCAATCTCTTGATATAAATTGCTGTCCTGACCAAAAAGATGGGCGTCTGACTGTAAACCAATTCGAGAGCTTACTTTGCCCACACCGTAGCGGTCATCAAGTGCTGCCGTAAATATCACTGGCGTCATGCCACGTTCTTGGTAGTTAAAAGAAGATTGAAGAAGAGTCGTTGATTTACCCGCATTCATCGCAGAGTAGTAGAAATACATCTGAGCCACAGAGCATTACCTGAAGTTAAAGTGATTAATTTATGGGAATGGAATTAGAAAATAAAAGGGCTGAATCATCAGCCCTTTAAAAAGAAAATTCAATTACTTACGACGCCACGTTGTGCCTTCTGGACCATCTTCAAGCACAATGCCCATCTCAGTCAGCTTGTCGCGTGCCATGTCTGCGTTTGCCCAATCTTTAGCTGCACGAGAATCGTTACGCAGTTTGATCAATGCTTCAATTTCTGCCACTTCATCATCATTACCGGCGTCACCTTTCAGGAAGGCTTCAGGATCTTGATAAAGAATACCGATAACATCTGCAAGCTCACGCATTAATGCGCCAAGCTCGCTCGCTTTCTCGATGCTTTCTGTCTTCAGGCGGTTTACTTCGCGCGCCATATCAAACAGTACTGAGTAAGCTTCAGGCGTGTTGAAATCGTCATTCATCGCGTTAGTAAAGCGAGAAACGTACTCTTCGCCACCAGCTGGTGCTGCTTTCAAATCAAGACCACGTAGAGACGTGTACAGACGTTCTAGTGATGCACGCGCTTGGTTTAGGTTATCTTCACTGTAGTTAAGCTGGCTACGGTAGTGACCAGACATCAGGAAGTAGCGAACTGTTTCCGCATCGTAGTAACCTAAAACGTCACGGATGGTGAAGAAGTTACCCAGTGATTTAGACATTTTCTCTCTGTCTACCATCACCATGCCGCTGTGCATCCAAGTGTTCACGTACTTGGTATCGTGTGCACAGCAAGACTGAGCGATCTCATTCTCGTGGTGTGGGAACTGAAGGTCAGAGCCGCCGCCGTGGATATCGAAGTGGTCACCAAGAATTGAAGAGTTCATTGCAGAACATTCAATGTGCCAACCTGGACGACCTGGACCCCAAGGAGATTCCCAAGTTGGTTCACCTGGCTTCGACATTTTCCAAAGTACGAAATCTAGTGGGCTGCGTTTCGCGGTTTCGATATCAACACGAGCACCAGCCTGAAGCTGATCCAGATCTTGCTTCGACAGCTTGCCGTATTCGTCGAACTTGCCTACTTCAAACATGACGTCGCCATTGTCAGCAACATATGCGAAACCACGCTCGATCAGCTTTTGAACCAGTTCAATGATTTCAGGGATAAACTGAGTTGCGCGAGGTTCAATATCTGGGCGCTTCATGTTTAGCGCATCGAAGTCAGCGTGCATTTCACCAATCAGGCGTTCAGTCAATGAATCACAAGATTCACCGTTTTCTGCGGCTCGCTTAATGATCTTATCGTCGATATCGGTGATATTACGCACAAACGTTAGATCGTAACCTAGGTAACGTAGGTAGCGAGACACAACGTCAAAAGACACAAAAGTACGACCATGGCCAATGTGACAGAGATCGTAGATGGTAACTCCACAGACATACATGCCAACTTTGCCGGCTGTAATTGGTTTGAATTCCTCTTTCTGTCTTGTGAGTGTGTTATATATCTTTAACATGATCTCTATCTATGATTGTGAATGAATACAAGAAGGCCGAGTATAACAACTCCGACCTTATTAGGTAATAGTAATTAACCTATAAAACGATAATCGGCTAAACTTCAAGCACAAAATAATTAATTTCTTCTTCCTGAGTTTTTAAAGCGTTATAACTTAGGCTAGAATCTCGGGCTCAATACAACACAGTAAAGGACAGTAGCATGATCACCCTTCACACTAATTTTGGTGACATCAAGATTCAACTAAACGAAGAGAAAGCGCCAGAAACAAGCGCAAACTTCCTACAGTACTGCCGCGACGGTTTTTACGACAACACGCTATTCCACCGTGTTATTGATGGTTTCATGGTTCAAGGTGGCGGCATGGAGTCAGGTCTGCGTGAAAAATCAACACGTGCACCAATCAAAAACGAAGCAAACAACGGCCTTAGCAACAAAGTAGGTACGCTTGCTATGGCACGTACTATGGAACCGCACTCAGCAAGCTCTCAGTTCTTCATCAACGTAAACAACAACACATTCCTGGATTTCCGTAGCGAAAGCCTAGACGGTTGGGGTTACTGTGTATTCGGTGAAGTTGTAGAAGGTATGGACGTAGTTAACCAAATCAAAGGCGTTAGCACTGGTTCTTACGGCATGCACCAAGACGTACCACTAGAAGACGTGGTAATCACTGGTACAACGATCGAAGAGTAATTCTTACGAACTTAATTTAATGGGGAGGCATCGCCTCCCCTTATTTCTATGACAACATTATTTATATCAGACCTGCACCTTACGCCGTCACGCCCTGACATTACAGAGTGTTTTGTGACGTTTATGCGCACAGAAGCCCCAAAAGCCGACGCTTTATACGTATTAGGCGATCTTTTCGAGTTTTGGGTCGGTGACGATGACAAAACGCCTTTCGCAAACCAAATTCGGACCGAATTTAAAGCACTTACCGACAGCGGTGTTCGTGTCTTCTTTATTCAAGGCAACCGTGATTTCCTGTTAGGAAAACGTTTTTGCCAACAAACGGGGATTATGCTTCTTGATGATGTTTGTACCATTGATCTTTATGGCAAAAAAGCGGTGATCTTACATGGCGATACCCTTTGTACAGACGACATAGATTATCAGAAGTTTCGTAAAACCGTTCACCAACCATGGTTGCAATGGGTCTTCAACCATATCCCATGGTTTATAAAGAAAAAAATCGTCGCCAAAGTTCAATCAGATATTCGAGATGACAAAAGTAACAAATCCTTAGAAATCATGGATGTCAACCAAAGCGAAGTAGAGAAAGTGATGTCTCAACATTGTGTCGACCTGATGATTCATGGTCATACCCATCGTCCCAACACACATAATTTTGACGTTAACGGAATTAACAAAACACGCATAGTTTTAGGTGACTGGTATACGCAAGGCTCAGTTTTACAAGTAAATTCTGACCATTTTGTTCTACAAACAAGGCCTTTCAACTCATAAATGACGCAAAACCTGTTAAGAGCTTACAATATTCGGACTTAAAGCATAGATATTTTACCAAAAATCGTTATCATCATATGACTCAGTTAAGCAGAATGAAGTACCTAATTGAAGTATTCTTACGTAGCTCGCCAACCAATTCTAGATAGAGAAAAGCGAACCATTGGTTATGAGCTTCTCTTTCGCGACGGCCCCAAAAATACCTTCCCTGAAGTAGAACCTGAGCTGGCTACCAGTCGATTGCTGTCCGATCATTTTCTATCGACGCATTACAATACATTAGGTAACAAGCTGGGGTTTGTTAACTTCCCCCAGCAGAGTCTGATAAATCTGGTTCCGACGTTGTTTCCAAAAGACTCATTAGTTATCGAGGTTCTGGAAGATTGCGAGCCAACTGAAGAGCTGTTTAAAGCGATTAAACATTTGCATAAGTATGGTTACAGAATAGCCTTGGATGATTTTGTACCGACCAAAGCCTGGAAACGATTTCTTCCTTATGTATCCATTATCAAGTTTGACATTCGCTTGGTGCCAATAGAAAAAGCGGCAATTTTCATTCAATCTCTTAGTCACTACAACATCGATTTTCTTGCAGAAAAAGTCGAGACCTATGAGGAGTTTGAACAAACTCTAGAAGCGGGATTCAATTACTTTCAGGGCTACTTCTTCAGCAAACCGGAGATGATCAAGAAAAAGCAACTGAAACCCTCATTTCTGGCAGTTATCCAATTATGTAAAGAGATTGCGGATAAGCCCATCGATTTTGATGAAGTTGAACGACTCTTTTCTATTGATCTTTCACTTTCATACAAACTACTGACTTACGTTAATTCCGGTTATACGCTCGCCACCAAAATTAAGTCATTCAGACAAGCTCTGATTTACTTGGGTGAAGATCGCTTGCGACGATTCATCTCACTCGTAGCCATCGCTTCTGTCCAAGATGACAAACCGGATTCCCTGTATACCCTTGCAATCCAGCGCGCCCGAATGTGCGAATTATTGCTGAGCCTGATGAAGACGAAATACGATCCGGGGCAAGCCTTCCTGACTGGGATGTTTTCACTGCTTGACTCGCTGCTCGATCAACCCCTGAGCGATGTGATCAACGATATCCCTGTGGATGACGATATCAAATTAGCGCTCACAAGCCACAAAGGTGTATTGGGTTACTTGCTGTCGATGACTATCGATTATGAACAAGCAAACTGGGAGCGAGTTGAGAAATATTGCGCGGCTCTAAGACTCACAGAAGAGCAACTTGTCGAAGCATTTAACCAGTCTACCGTCTGGGCTCAGGAACTGCTTTCCCAAAGATCTTAGCTGTTGCTTGTTTTGCTAAAGTAATTGCAGTGTATAATCCATCTCATATTACCTCACCAACGTGAGGCTGTTTAATTCAATAGAGATTTCTTTTTTATGTCTTCTTCTTGCCCGTGCGGCTCCAATCTCAGTTACCAGCAATGCTGTCAAATTGCCCATTGCAACCATGCCAACGTAGAAACACCCGAGCAGCTAATGCGCTCACGCTACAGTGCTCATGTTCTGGGTTTGGTGGACTATGTGGTCGCGACTTATCACCCGAGTTGTCATGCTGAAGCACAGCGAGAAGGCATTGCGCAGTCTATCGATAGTGATTGGTGTCAGCTTGAAGTGATAAAAGCTGAAGCAGGCAGCAACGAAAATGAAGGGTTTGTTGAATTCAACGCCTACTTCAATGAAGACGGTAAACGCTACTCCCTGAGTGAGCGCTCACGCTTTGTCAAAGAGAATAGCCTTTGGTACTACATTGACGGTACGTTTCCAGAAGAACAGCCAGAGCAAGACCCACGCCTGAGCCAGCCCGTCAGCAGCCTAAAAGTCGGCCGTAATGACCCATGTATTTGTGGTAGCGGTAAAAAATTTAAGAAGTGTTGTGGGTAGGAATAAGGTTCTAGGTTCTAGGTTCTAGGTTCTAGGTTCTAGGTTCTAGGTTCTAGGTTCTAGGAAAAGATTACGGATTATTTTGCAACCACCTAAAGCCTTCCTTTTAAACCGTCATTCCGAGGAGCCTTAGCGACATCAGGAATCTCCTAACAGTAGGTACGTAAACCAAAGCAGGCACCCTTAATAAAAGCAAACTCGGATATTAGATCCTGAATCACGCTCCTTCG